>CAYVOZ010000106.1:0-9611 GCA_964453325.1 uncultured Christensenellaceae bacterium
TCTGTCCGCCCATGCCGTAGAAGTTATCGTTGATGTTGAAGATGATCGGAACCGCGCCGCCGTCTTCGCCCCAGAGCGTGCGTACCTGATCCATGGCGGAGATCATGAGGCCTTCCCAAACGGGTCCGCAGGCCATGGAGCCGTCGCCGATGTTGCATACGACCACGCCCGACTTTTTGTTGATGAGTTTAAAGAGCGCCGCGCCCGGAGCGATGCTGCCGCTGCCACCGACGATGGCGTTGTTCGGATAGATGCCAAACGGCGTGAAGAACGCGTGCATCGAGCCGCCGAGGCCCTTGTTGAAGCCGTTCTCGCGCGCGAACGTCTCGCACATCATGCCGTAGAGCAAAAAGTCTCTGCCTATCTCCTTGACGGACTTCTTGTCGTCGTTTATGACGGAGAGCGTCTTTCCGTCGAAGAAGTTCTTCATTATGTCCATGAGCTTGGCGTCGTCTAATATCTCGACCATGCGCAGGCCCTTAGCAAGTATCTCGCCGTGGCTTCTGTGCGAGCCGAAGGTGTCGTCCTCTATCGTGAGGTGGAACGCCTCACCGACATACGCCGCCTCCTGCCCTATGCCCAGATGCGCCGGGCCGGGATGGGAGTATGCCACGCCGTTATACTCGCTCGTCGTCTTTATGAGGTTGAGCATGGTCTCGAACTCGCGGATATAGCACATATCCCGATAGATATTTACGAGCTCGTCCTTTGTGAAGTTATCCTTTTCGTCCTTCACGGTCTTTTGGTATACGTTCACCGGTATCTCGTTGAAGGTTATTTTGCCCGGCTTGCGCATTTCGTTCGGATCGATAAAAAGCTGCTTTGACATTTCTAAATTCCTTTCTTCGCGTTATATCTGAAAGACTGCTTCTCTTATTATCTCGGAGACAGTCGGGTGCGGGAAGACTATCTTCTGCACGTCCTCGGGAGTGAGCCCGAGCTCTATATACGAGCCAAGCGCGACTATGAATTCCGAGGAATAGTTCGTGAGCGCGCAGCCGCCTATTATGCGGCGCGTCTTTTTATCGGCTATGAGCTTCATCACGCCGTTTCCGCCCTCGTTCTCGGCTATGTATCTGCCCGCAAACTGCATGGGCAGCTTCACTATATCCACGTCGAGCCCCTTCTTCTTTGCGCCCGCCTCGGTCTCGCCCACGTTAGCGAGCTCGGGGTTGGTATACAGCACGCCGGGTATGGCGTCATAGTGCATGACGTCCTTTTTGCCGAGCATGTTGTTTACGGCGACCTCCGCCTCTCGGTATGCGGTATGCGCGAGCATGCTTTTGCCGTTCACGTCGCCCGCTGCGTATACCTCGGGCTGGTTCGTGCGCATGTGTTCATCCGTGACTATCGCGCCGCGCTCGGTCAGCACGTTTATGCTCTCGAGTCCTATGCCGGCGGTGTTTGCGCGTCTGCCTATAGAGAGCAGCACCTTGTCCGCCTTTATGAACTCGGCCTTGCCGTCCTTTTCATAGCAAACTCCGTCCGGCTTGACCTCCGTGACGCGCGCGGAGAGCTCGAACACCATGCCCTTTTTCTCGTAGTTTTTCTTTAAGATACCCACGAGATCCGGGTCGTTCTCGCCCGCTATATGGTCGAGCATTTCTATTATAGTGACCTTTGTGCCTATGGAGTTGAAATAGGACGCCATCTCGAGCCCTATAACGCCGCCGCCTATCACTG
This sequence comes from uncultured Christensenellaceae bacterium, assembly GCA_964453325.1. Taxonomy (GTDB): domain Bacteria; phylum Bacillota; class Clostridia; order Christensenellales; family Christensenellaceae; genus JAZRGP01. The sequence goes on from CAYVOZ010000106.1 coordinate 1,684, forward strand.
CGAGGCTTGCGGGCTGCTCCTTTAGGGCCAGCGTCTCGCGGTTCGTCATCACATATCCGCTCGCAAGGCCCTCCTTCAGGCCGGGTATCGGCGGCACGGCGGGCGACGAGCCCGTCGCTATCAGTATGCGCTTCGCCTTATAGCTCTCGCCGTCGGCGGTGGCGCCATATCCTTCAGCGTCCCTGCCGGTTATGACCGCTTTTTTAGGCACTACTGTGACCTTGTTAGCCTTCATCGTCGCCGTCACGCCGGACACGAGCGCCCTTACGACCTTGTCCTTGCGCTCTATGACCTTCGCATGGTCTATTTTAAGTCCGTCCGCTGTCACGCCGTATTTCTCGCCGTGGGATACTCCGTCGAAGAGCTTCGCGGAATAAAGCAGCGTCTTTGTGGGGATGCAGCCCTCGTTTAAGCATACGCCGCCAAGACTGCGCTCCTCAAACAGCAGCACGGACAGCCCCGCGTGTCCTGCGCGCTCCGCGGCGAGATATCCCGCCGGGCCGCCGCCCAATACCATAAGATCGTATATCATTTCCGTATTCTCTCCTTATTTGACGAGCAGCGCCGAGAAGTTCTCGAGCGAGCGTCTCATATCCATCAAAAATCTCGATGCGGGAGCGCCGTCTATCGCGCGGTGGTCATATGTCAGAGACAGTCCCATAGCGGGATATACGTATATGACGCCGTCGTCCTTGCGCACGCGCTCTATTATGCAGTCCACGCCCAATATGCCCGTCTGCGGCGGATTTATGACCGGGGTGAAGCTCTCCACTCCGAACGTCCCCAAATTGCTTATCGTAAAGGACGCGCCGTGCAGCTTGTCCGGGTCTATCGAGCCGTCCTGGCATGCCTTGGCGAGAGCCTTTGCCTCCTCTGCTATCTCAAAGAGCCCCTTTGTGTCCGCATTGAAGAGCGTAGGCACCATGAGCCCTCTCGGGGTGTCCACGGCTATGCCCATATGGACATGCGAGAAGCGGCGTATCTTGTCGCCCAGAAAATGCGCGTTCAAGTCGGGATGAGCGAGCAGCACGCGCGACGCGGTGTATATTATTATGTCGTTCAGTGTCACCTTCGGCATATCCTCGTCGTACTTCTTGAGCTGCTTTCTGAAGCTCATTATGTTCGTGGCGTCGAACGACGAGTTGTGAGTGAGCTGCGCCATGCTCTGCAGACTCTCGAACATGCTCTTGGCAATCACCTTGCGTATGTTGGATAGCTTTATATCCTCGAACTCCGGCGCATCGGCTGCGGGCTTCGCCTCCGCCGCCTTTTCGGGCTGCGCAGACTGAACAGCTCCGCGTCCGCTCCTTGCGAGCTCGAATATATCCCTCTCTATGACTCTGCCGTGGGGGCCGGTGGGCGCGGCAAGCGACGCGTCGAGCTTCATGCGCTCCGCCGTTGCTCTCGCTCTCGGAGATACCGCGGTCGCCTCTGTGCGCTCTGTTACCGTCGCAGGCGCGGCGGCTGCCGTTTCTGTCTCTGCGGGTTTTTCCTCTGCGGCCTCTGCCGGGGCGGCCTTCGCCTCTCCTCCGCGCGGGTCGAACTCTGCAAAGCTCTCGCCGGGCGCGCCTACGACCGCCACGTTCGTGAGGCAGGGGACATCGTCGTCCACGTCGAAGAACACCGCGAGCAGTGTGCCCGCCGCCTTTGCCTCCTCGTCAAACGCCGCCTTGTCAGTCTCGTACGAGAAAAGCGGCTCGCCCTCGGTCACGCTGTCGCCGACCTTTTTATGCCATTCGGTGATTATGCAGCTCTCCACCGACTGACCCTGTCTGGGCATGATAATTGGTGTCGCCATAATACATTCCTTTCTTCTTTATCTCACAGGCCTGCCGCCTGATGCTTTGTCGTTTAGTTTATGGGCTTGGCGTTTGCGAGCAGATATTTTTCCGCCTCCGCGCTCCAAAGTCCGTTGTGCTCCGCCACTATCTTAGCCAGCTCCGCGAGCATGGGATCGCGCTTGCCCTTTTCCTCCAGCTCGGATATAGCCGTCAGAGGCAGGCTTATCTGCGTATATATCAGCTTTTTCGCGCCGGGTATGGACGGCAGCTTGAGCGTGGTCTCCGCCGCGCAGTCGAGGCCTCCTATATGGGTTATCATTGCGGAGGGGTCGATCTTCCCGCTCGTCATGAGCTCTATGGCCTCGCGCATGTCGTTCGTGTTGCCGCCGCTCGTGCCGACTATATGAGTGAAATTATAGTGCACGTTATAGAAGTTGAACTCCGCCTTGAAGCTCGTGTTCGTCGGTCCTGCGAAGAAGTTTAAGCAGCCGTCGTGCGCGAGTATGGCGTCCGCCTGCTCCACGACCTGACGCACGGGCGCAAAGCATATAACATCGTTAAAGCCCGTGCCGCCGGAAAGCTCCATGAGCTCGCCCACCGGGTCGGGGGACTTGGCAGTGTTGACGTATTTAAGCGTTATGCCGAGGCTCTTTGCGTGCTCTACGGTATATATGCTCTCCGCGCGCGATAAACGGGCGTCGTCTATATCCGTAACGACTATGAGCGACGGTCTGCGGTCGCAGTGCAGCGCATAGTCTATCGCGCCGAGTCCCATAGGCCCGACCGACGCCAAAAGCGCGAGCTTTCCGCCCTCTACTATGCCCATTTTATGCTCGTAGCTTCCCGCCTGAGTGTGATACATGGCGTGATAGGTGCCTATTATGCAGCTCATGGGCTCGGCCAGAGAGCCGTAAAAGAAAACGTCGGAGTCATAAGGCAGCAGGCAGTCCATCACGAGAGTGTCCTCCGGGATATGCGCATACTGCATGTCCCCGCCGCACAGCCTGTAGGAATAGCCCGGTGCCAAAAGGCTGCCATCTCTGAAATGCGCGGGCTGGATGGCAAAGTTTTCGCCGACCTTATACTTGTCCGCATAGTTTTTGCCGACCTCTATTATCGTTCCGCAGAACTCGTGGCCTATGACTGTGGGGTTCTCCGCCACGTCGTCCGGCACGCGCTTATGCTCCGGGCCTTCAATGGTCGCCTTATACGAGCTCATGCAGATAGTGTCGGATATTATCTTTACTCTGACGTCGTTGTCTCCGACCTCGGGCAGACTCATCGTGTCCAGTCTGAGATCGTTTTTTCCGTGCAGTCTGACAGCCTTAAATTCCATATTACACTCCTTTAATAATTTATCTTTCGCTTCCCGTTCTCGTTGTCTATGAGAAGCCACGTTGAATCTATGAGGTTCTTAAACATCGGGTCATCCATCGCCCTCACGATAAAGCTCTGCCGAGGAGAGTTCACGTCCTCGCCGCAGACCTGTAAGAGTCCGAGCCTGTCGGCGAGCGCTCTTATGCGCTCAAGCTGTGCGCGAGTGTTGCGCGTGGGCATATATGTGACTCCCGGTATGCCCGCGTCCTTTAAAAATGCGAACAGCTCGTCAATATACGCGTCCTCGAAGGTCTGTGCCTTTTTATCGCCGGTCACGCTGTCCGTGACGTCGCCGAGATAGGCATAGCACATGACCGCGCCTATGCCGCGCGAAAACTCCGCGACCCCGGCTATCGGCAGGCACTCCGCACCCGCGGGTATATACACCTGCGGCAAAAACGCTCCTTTTAAAATGCCAAGCAGGTCGTATTCGTAAAAAGTATATCCTGTATCGGACAGAAGCGCTGTCTGCTTTGCCGAGAGCGATACTCCCATGCGGCCGAGCAGCGATATAAGCGGCTCTCCTCTTCCGGCCTTTTCGGTCAGCTTCCGCGCGAGGGCATACATAAGATGCCTCTCCGTCACTCCGCCTCCGTTTTTGTATTCCGAAAGCGGCAGTACGTCGCGCTCAAAGCTCATGCTTATGCCGTATTCCTTTGTGAGCGCGTTTATACTGTCCGTCATGGCGGCGGTCCTCTCGTTGCGCCGTTCGCGGCAGGGCGCGAAAAAGTCGTTCGCCTTCCCGATATTTTCGTGCGGTATGCCCTGTATGGTCACATAGGCTATTCCGTTCTGATCCGGGCAGTTCAGTCTGCGGTCAAAAAAGGGCGTACCCGCAAGCGACGCGCGCACCTCCATGCCCACAGTCGCGGGTATGCCCGCTCTTTTTGCCGCCTCCAAAAACTCCCGTGCTCCGGCCGTGGAGTCGTGGTCGACTATGCCCGCCGTCGAGAGTCCCTCCGCCCGCGCGGCATAGATCGCTGCCGTGGGAGAATAAGGAGAGAACGAAAACGTGGTATGTATATGGTTGTTTATATATCTGTCCTCGACCGGCGGAAAGTCCGCCGTTACAAGGGCCTCATCGAGCGCCGAAAGTCTTTCTCCGGGAGTCGGCGCATTGAGCTTTAAGAGCGTCTGATACGGTATCATAATGATCTCCCCTCAGTCTGTTCTCAGTTGAGCATGCACTGTCCGCCGGTTACCGGTATGGCCTGTCCGGTCTCGTACTTCTGCTCCACGGCATAGAATATGGCGCGCGCCACGTCCTCGGGCAGGCAGCCCCTGTTCATGGGGACCTTGCTCTCGTAGTACGCCTTGACGTCCTCCACGTTCTTTGCTCCGGGTACCTTGCCCGCGCGCAGATACTGTATGAAGAGGCCTCTCACGGGGTCTGTCCAAAGCGGGCCGTCGAGGAAATTTCCCGGGCAGACCGCGTTCACCTTTATGTTATACGGACAGAGCTCGAGCGCAAAGCTCTGGGTCAGCCCTATCGCGCCGAATTTGCTGCCCGCATATGCATAATTCTTATTGCTGCCCGAAAGACCGCTCTTTGAGTTTATGCATATTATGTCGGAATATACGGAGTTATCCGCCTCGTACTGCGCTTTCATTATCATGGACGCGTATTTTGCGCACAGAAAAAAGCCGGTATAGTTTATGCCGGTGACGAAATCAAAGTCCTTTTTATCGAGGTCGGCGAGCGAGCCCGCCTTTAAAACGCCCGCGTTGGAGACGAAAATATCCAGCCCCATATACTGCTCGACTGTATTTTTAACGAGAAATGCCACGCTCTCCTCGTTCGATACGTCGACCTTGAGCGCCGTAGCGCGGTCTCCGAGAGACGCTGCGACCTCGGACGCGAGCTCGATATTGAGGTCCGCTATAACGACAGACGCGCCCTCCTTATAAAGCTCCTCCGCAATCCCCTTGCCGAAGCCCTGCGCGCTGCCCGTCACCACGGCGATCTTTCCGGAAAGCCTTCCGGGCGCCATATTGCGGTTATGCACGTTATACGCCGCTATCTTCATCCAGCTTGTCATATCGGACATAAATCTGCCTCCGGTATCCTGCCGGGCGTACCCGCTCATAATCAGAGCCCGCCGCCCAAACGCATATTTGTTTGATACAATTAACATAGTACACCGTTTCCGTGAACAAATCAATGTTTATATGGTTAATTATTGTATGATAAGGTGGAGAATTGTATCGTACCGTTCCGATCTCTCTCCCTTTTTTCGCGCATCCGCACCGACACCTCTCGACGTATTCGGCATTGGAGCTGTGATAAATATATATGCACGTAACGAGGCTTTAGGGGGATCGGCATGGAGCAAACCGAAAGAAAAATCAAGAAACCGCTCTTCGGCATCGGGCTTAAAAGCGGGCTGCAGCTGCTGGCGGTCTTTGCCGCAGGCATTCTCATAGGACGCTCGAGCATTTCGGAGAACATACGCCCGTTCGGTCCGGCATACATTGCGGCTGCGTTTTTAAACAGCGAGAGCGTGAATCCCTATGTCGCGCTTGCCGGAGTCCTCGGCGCGCTGTGCACGAGCGTATATTCGCTGCCGGATCTGCCCTTCTCGTTTGCCGTCGCGGCGCTCGTGGCCGTCTTTATGATAGTTACGATATATGCGCGCATAAGACAGCGCTATCTCGCCTCCGCCGCGGGCATACTTTTAGCTTATATCATATCCACATTCGCTTTTAAGCGCCTGCTCATTTTAAACGTGCTGACCTCGGTGATAGAGCTGTGCCTCTGCGTCAGCATGGCATATATGATGCATATCGTGATGCGGCTGTTTTTCCGCCGCCATAACACCGTGCTCACGGACGCGGAGCTCATAAGCCTCGGCTTTGTGGCCGTGCTTTCCGTGCTCGGCATGGGGGATATCAATATCGCCGGGGTGTATCTGCGCGACGTGTCCGCTATGCTTTTGGCCCTGACGGCGGCTTATACCGGCGGAGCGTCCGTGGGCGCAGCAGTCGGCGCGGCGGTCGGAGCGGCGGCGCTCATAGGCGGCGCGGACGCGGACTTTGTACTGCTCGTCACAGTCTGCGCGCTCGTCTCGGGGCTCTTTAACGGCATGAACCGCTATGTTTTCGCTCTCGGCTTTCTCTTTACGTCGCTTGTGATAGGCTACTATACGAATTTCGCGGTTTTCGCCGTCATACCCTTTTTTACTACGCTCGCCGCCGCAGCCGCGTTTGCCGCCATGCCGTCCTTTATTTTCCGATTCATAGGCAAATACGTGAACGCGAACATGCTCCGGAAAACCGACCAACGTTTGAACGCCGAGCGCTTCTCGGAGCTCACGGTAGGCAGGCTCAAGGAGATATCCTCCGTATTCAAAAACGCGTCTCTCGTAATATCCTCCATATCCGAGCGTCAAAGCGACGGCATAACCTATGCCATAGCCGCCATACCCGACGCAGCGTGCAGGGACTGCGTTTTTTACGGCAGCTGCTGGGATAAGGACTTTACAGGCACGTTTTCTCTCATGCAAAAGCTCTACGGAAAGTACGCGAAGACCGGAAAGCTCACAGAGCGGGATCTCGGGCAGGGCTTTTTAAAGCAGTGTCTGCACCCCGACCGCGTCGTGCGGGAGGCCTCTGCGACCTTTCGGGAGCACGAGACCAATATGCGATGGACGAAAAAAATAAACGAGAGCCGCAGCGTTTTAAAGGATCAGCTCATGGGACTCGCTGACGTCGTGGAGCGGCTTTCCGGCGAGGTCCAGACGGATATAGAGATACGCACGGATATAGAGGACAACCTCCGCCGCTGCCTCGACGACGAGGGCCTGAGCGCGCGGGAGGTGCTCTGCCATATGAGCTCCGCAGGGCTGTCCGTATCGCTCGCGTTCCGCGACTCCGCGATCATGGACAGAATGGAAAAGAGCGTACGCCGCGCTGTGTCGCGCGCGTGCGGCATGCGCATGAGCCGCGTCGGCACGCGCATGAACCGCGGCCAGTATATCGTTAATTACGAGGAGGCAAAGGCCATAGGCCTCTCCACCGCCGTGAGCTCTCTGCCCCGCGAGGGCATGGGAGTGTCCGGAGACTCGCATTCCGTGACGTCCTTAAAGGACGGCCGGTATATGCTGCTCATATCCGACGGCATGGGCAGCGGAGAGCGCGCCGCAAGGGAGAGCGCATCGGTAGTCAGCCTGCTCGAGGACTTTTACGGCGCGGGCTTCCGCGACGATATGGTAATAAGCTCCGTCAATAAGCTCATGATATTGGGCGGAAACGAGGACATGTTCTCCACGATAGACATGTGCATGATAGACCTTCGCACCTCGCGGGCGCGATTCACAAAAATAGGCGCGCCGCATTCGTATATCGTGCGTCCGAGCAGCGTCCGACGCATAGCCGCGGGCGCGCTGCCCGTGGGCATACTCGAGGAGATGAAGCCCGCCGTCACCGTATCCGAGCTCGAGCCCGGCGACATAATACTTATGTTCTCAGACGGCGTAGCGGAGGCGGAGATAGACAGCGACGACATATACCGCACGATAACCCGCGCGTCCGAAGGCCGCGGCGTAAAGGAGATCGCCGACGCCATGCTCGCCCTCGCCGCCTCCGTCAAGGGCCGCGACCGCGACGACATGACCGTCATCGCCTCCCGCGTGACAAAGGGGTAATCATATACATATCCAACCGGACATATTTCGCCGGGCTGCACACAAACGCAGCACCGCACCCCTCCCCGCACATGTTAGTGTAAAATAGTTCTGGGGTTTTTGGAGAAAACGAAGTGAGCAGAACTTT
>CAYVOZ010000107.1:0-9572 GCA_964453325.1 uncultured Christensenellaceae bacterium
AAGTTCTGCTCACTTCGTTTTCTCCAAAAACCCCAGAACTATTTTACACTAACGGTGAAGGGACTGCGAAAGTTAAAACTTTTTTTACTGCATTTATCAGAATAACATCAAAAACGCCCGCTATAAAGGCATTTTATGGCAATTCAAAAATCACGGAAAAAGGGGTTGCAAAATCAGCGAAGTCGTGTATAATAATATTTGCGTTGGGATTATAGCTCAGCTGGTTAGAGCGCTACGTTGACATCGTAGAGGTCGTTGGTTCGATTCCAATTAATCCCACCACGCCTGGGGTGCTCGTTACATCTTGATTTAAACCCACAGTTTGTAATCGGGATGAGCTACAGTCTTTCATCGGGTATGCATACCCACTTTTTAAGCGGGGAGCACAAAGATGCGAGCAGCCGACCCACCTGCCTCTTGGCGGGTTACAAAACAAGGTGGACGGCTCTCCGGGTACGGAAAACTTTTTTAACAGAGCGGAATGGTGTAACGGTAGCACTTGCGACTCTGACTCGTACTGTTAAGGTTCGAATCCTTATTCCGCTGCCACGTCGCACCAAGCGACACGGACATGCCCTCATCGCGAAAGCGATGGGGGCATTGTCATGTGACGCCGGAATTACTCTGCTGCGTCGCCGCAGCGGACAAAACCGCCGATTGACTGGCGGCGTTTTGTTTGCTATCATAACAGGACGTAAGTAAGAGCATAAAGGATGAAGCTGTGACATGAAAAAGACGCTTTTGATAATGGCGGCGGGGCTTGCCGCGAGATACGGCGGGCATAAGCAGACAGAGGGCTTCGGCCCGAACGGCGAGATGCTTATGGAATACTCCATAAGGGACGCGCATTCGCAGGGCTTTAGCAAGGTCGTGTTCGTTATAGGCGCGGATATGAAGGAGTCCTTTGAAAAGCTGATATCCTCCCGCGTAAGGGACGTGGAGCTTGCGTACGCCGTTCAGGACTATTCATCTCTGCCGGGCGGCTTTATCGCGCCGGAGGGGCGGAAAAAGCCCTATGGCACCGTGCACGCTGTGCTCTGCGCGAGGCGGTTTATAAACGAGCCGTTTGCCGTCATAAACGCCGACGACTATTACGGAAAGCAGGCCTATAAGGATCTCGCCGGGGCCATGAGCGGCATGGCGGAGAGCGGAGAGGCGTGCATGCTCGCATACCCTATGAAGAACACGCTTTCGGGCAGCGGCGCGGTCACGCGCGGCATATGCAGGATAACCGACGGCAGCCTTACCGGCATAGACGAGACCTATTCCATAAAAAAGTGCGGGGACGGCACGATACGCAGCTTTGATAATTCGTCGGACGGCGATCCGCTCGACGAGAATGCGCTCGTTTCCATGAACATATTCGGCTTTATGCCCTGGATTTTCGACGCTCTCGAGAGCGGACTTAAGGACTTCTTAAAGGGTCTTGACGCTAATGAGCTAAAGCGCGAATACCCTCTGCCTATACTTTTAGACCGCATGATAGGCGAGGGCAGACTTAAAATAAACGTGACGCCTACGCATTCGACATGGTTCGGCGTCACCTATAAGGAAGACAAGGAAATGGTGGAACGGCTTTTAAGGGATATCTGATTTGCTCAGTCTCTCGGATCGAACCGCTCGAATATCATCGTGGCGCCCTCGCTTTCGCAGATGCGCTGCTGATCCTTATCCGATACCGTCCAGTAGAATATTGCCGGACGGTATAGTTTTTTTATGAGGCGAAACGACACTACATATCTGTTCTGAATGTTAAAGGCTATAAAGTCCGGCCGCGTGAGGAAATTTTGCAGCATGTTCTTTAAAAGAAAGCCCACGGGCAGCGACAGATGGCAGCTCTTATCGGTCATATCCGCGGATAGCTGTCCGCGCACGACGTCCGGATAATGCTTTTTAAGGCAAAAGAGCACCCTCGGGTCGAAGGACTCTATACAGTAGTCGCCCTTATAGTCCGAAAGAGCGCGCATGACCGCGTGCGTGAGAGCGTTATGATTGCCCTTATAGCTTTTCAGCTCAATGACGAGCGGCCCTTTATCCATGACGGAAAGCATCTCCGCAAAGGTCGGTATGCGCTCGTCCGTACCCTCGAGTCTGTATTCGCTTAGCTCCGCGAGCGTTTTCTCCGCGACGAGTCCCTCCGCACCGCAGGTGCGAAGCAGGCTTTCGTCGTGTATTACCGCGAGCCCGCCGTCCTTTGCGAGATGCACGTCGAGCTCCGCGCCGAAGCCGTTATCCCGGGCGCGCCTGAAGGCAGCGAGCGAGTTCTCGGGTATAGCGGGCTTGTCATGAAAGCCCCGGTGCGCATACAGCTTGCCGGTAAAGCGCGGGAGCGCGGGATCATTCCTGCGCGGCATAATGAGCAGCGCCCATATCCCGAAAACGAGCGCCGCCAGCACTGTAAGTGCGGCGAGCCCGTAAAAAATGCTTAGCGCTATCATTTATCAGTCCTCTGTATCATATGCTTCGAGCTTGCTTGCGGGCTTTACGGGCTTCGCGTCGCCGTGCTTTACCATGCACATGGTTATAAACGCCAGCACCGAGAACACCGCGGCGTACGGGAAAAGCGTCCAGTAGCCGACGTATTGCAGAAGCGCGCCGGAGAGTATGGGCGTGGCTATCTGCGCCGCCATGGAGAAGGTATAATAAAGCCCGGTATATTTGCCTATGTCGCTGCCCTTGCTCATCTCCACGACCATGGGGTAGGAGTTGACGTTTATGGAGGCCCATGCAAAGCCAACGAACGCGAACAGCACGTTTATGGAGAAGTTATAGTGCTTATAGAACGAGGCGATAACGAACAGCACGAGCAGTATGCCCACGCCTATGAGTATCGTCTTTTTTCTGCCTATCTTTGTAGCTATAAAGCCCACGGGGATATAGGATACGACCGCCGCGACGGTGCCTACCATCATGGAGTTTGCGAAGCTCCCGCCCTCAAGCCCCCAATAGGTCTGGGCATATTTGGAAAACGCTGTGGTGACGGCGTTGTATGCCGTGAACCACAGGAATATCGATATCAGTATGAATATAAGGCTGCGGCGGACGTCGGGAGCAAGCTTTGACGTCTGCTTCTCCGCCTCGACCGGCGAGGGCTCGTCTGTGAACTCTGCTTCTAATTTCTCGCGCTCGGTGCGCAGCTTGTTTTCCTTTACGGTCAGCAGCAGCACCGCCACGGAGACCGCCATCAATACGGAGATTATGAGAAAGAGCGGAAAATAGTCCGGCTTGCCCGAGCCCTTTATCAGGAAGGCTATGAGTCCGAGCGAGACAACGCCTCCGAGAGCGCCCATGAGGTTTATTATGGCGTTCGCCTTGGAGCGCAGAGGCTTTGGAGTGACGTCGGGCATGAGCGCGACTGCGGGGGAGCGGTATACGCTCATGGCGAGCAGCGTGAGGAAAAGCACGATGATAAAGAAGGGCAGGGAGACGAGATTATCCGCAACGGGCAGCATGAGCATGAGCACGACAGCAAACGCCGTGCCTATGACTATATAGGGCATGCGCCTGCCGAGCCTCGTCTTTGTCTTATCGGACAGAGCGCCGAACACGGGCAGCAATAACAGCGCGAAAACGTTATCGAGGGCCATTATTCCGCCGGAGAGCGCGTCGCCTATGCCGAACGTGTTTCTAAGTATGAGCGGTATTATGGAATCGTATATCTGCCAGAACGCGCAGATAGAGAGAAACGCGAAGCCGACTAAAAACGTGCGTCCGTATTTGAGCTTCATGGTGGGTACCTCCGGAATAAATTATGATCTCTTTTGTTCGTCCAGCAGCAGCGCCGAATAAAGCGCTGCGACGTCCTTGAAAATATAGTCGGGCTTGATATCGCTGCCGAGTACGTCGTCTAACTTTGTCTCGCCGGAGAGCACGAGCACGGTCTTTATACCCGCGTTCACTCCGCAGGCTATGTCGGTATAAAGCCTGTCGCCAATGAGTATGGTCTGCGCGGCGGAAAAGCCCGTGCGCTCCATGGCGGCATAGGCTATCTCGGGCTGAGGCTTGCCGAATACCCGGGGAGTCCTGCCCGTGGCGTTATACAGCATCTGCGCGACAGAGCCGCAGTCCGGCACAAAGCCGTATGACGTCGGACAGACGAGGTCGGGATGAGTGGCGAAGTATTCCGCGCCGCGCGACAAAAGTATGCACGCGTCCTCCAGCTTCTTATAGGTGAGCTCCGTGTCAAAGCCCAAAAGCAGCGTGGCAACATCGTCGTCAAGCTCCCTCGTGACGTTCATGCCGGAATTTTTAAGCTGGGAATAGAAAGACGACGTACCCATGACGTATATCTTTTTCTTCGGGGAGTATGAGTGTATAAAAAAGTCTATCGCGGTATCGGTCGATGTGAAAAAGTCGTATTCGCTCGCGCCGACGCCCATGACGGAGAGCTTTTTGATATACGAGTCCACACCGCGCGAGGAGTTGTTGGTCAGAAAGACGTATCTTCCGCCCGTGCTTTTTATATAGAAAAGGAACTCGTGCACGCTCTCAAAAAGCGTATCGTCGAGGTAGATGGTGCCATCCATGTCGAGTAGAAAGAGCTTTTTTTCGTTAAGAGCGCACATGTGTATCCCCTTTGCTTATTCATTATTACGTCAAAACCGTTCTGCGAACCATTGAACATTGTAGCACATAAGCTCATAAAAAGCGAAGAAAAAACAAAAAAACCGCAGCTTGATAAAAAGCCCGGACCGGACCAAATTCTTATAAAGGTAAACAAATAAAGAAAAGTGTTTAAATGAGAATGGCTTTGTAGTATTATAATATAGTCGTTTTTTACCGGTTCGACAAAAAGCGGCATTCTATGAACGGTCAGAATTAAGGAGCTTGTGTTAAGATGCAAAAACGGGGAAGGTCTGTGACGGCGATAGCTGCGGCGGCGGTGACGTTGGCGGTGATGCTTCTTGCGACGTTGTCGGGCTGCGCGCTGCTTTCGTCCTCAAAGCCCGACGGGCTCATAATAAACGAGGTATGCACGTCCAACAGCGGCTCTCTGCTCGTGGAAGGCATGGGCTCGCCGGATTGGATAGAGCTTTATAATGCCGGAACGACCGATATAGACCTTACAGGCTATCAGATATCCAGAATGGATAAGAAGACGAATATATACGAGCTTGGACCCTGCATTATAAAGGCGGGAGAGTACATGGTGCTCTGCTGTCTCTCTGCGGTCGCGCCGGAGGGCTCACCATATCAGTATACCGGCTTTAAGCTGCCTCGCGACGGTGTGGCGCTGTATTTAAAAGACGGCAAGGGAGCCAAGGTACAGGAGCTGAATGTGCCATCTCTCGATACGGACGTGACATGGGCTTATAATGAGGGAGAATACAAATACTGCTCCACGCCGACAGCGGGCGCGGAGAACATGGGCATTTTCTCTGCGAGCCTTGAGGAGATCGAGAGCGCTCCCGCTCCCGTGGGTCTCGTTATAAACGAGGCGTCCCGCGGCTTTGCCGAGCTGTATAACGGAGGGACAGAGCCGGTCGATCTGGCGTCACTGTGCCTTTCGGACGAGCCCGGGGATATGAGTAAATATCGCCTGCCCTTCGTCACGCTCGAGCCGGGACAGTACTTCACGGTCAGTCTTGAGGGTGAGGGCACGGGTGAATACTGTGCGAGCTTCAAGCTCTCAAAAGAAGAAAATTTTATCTATCTCGCTTACAACAACGCGGAATACGACTCCATAGATCTTACGGGTCTGCCGGAATACATGTCGGCGGGCAGGATAGACGGTCAGACCGTATATTACGGAGAGATGACTCCCGGAGCGCCGAACGCGGCGGACTACGTGACGTCTTTAGAGCTGACGGAAATGACGGACGAGGATCCCGTTAAGATAAACGAGCTCATGCTCAACAACAATAACGGCGTCGTGGACGAGTTCGGCGACCATGCGGATTGGGCGGAGCTTTATAACTCGTCGGATCAGCCCGTGGCTTTAAAGAAATACTTCCTTTCGGACGACGAAGAGGAGCTCATGAAATGGGAGCTGCCCGACGTCGAGCTCGGAGCGGGCGAATACATTATAATATATCTGACAAAGCGTGACACAGATCATCATACGAGCTTCGGCGTGGGCAAGGGCGAGCCGCTTGTGCTCACTGACAGCAGCAAGCTTCGCAAGCAGACCGTGATGTTCCCGGACGAGAGCAGACTCGCTAACATATCATACGGCTTGAAGGACGGCGCGTGGGTGTATTTCGGCAAGGCAACTCCGGGCAGGGCCAACACCACGGCGGGCAGCGAGGCTGTGACCAATGTGGAAAGGCTCGACCGCGAGGGCATTTTCATCAGCGAGATATCCGCCTCCTTCGAGGCGAGAAGCGGCGGCAAGGACTGGATAGAGCTATATAATGCATCGGGCAGCGAAAAGAGCCTCAAGGGCATTTATCTTTCCAATGACGAGGATGAGCCGCAGAAATACGAGCTGACCGGCAGCATACCCGCCGGCGGCTATAAGGTCGTAAACGCGTCCTCGCGCAGCTCGAAGGCGGGTGCGGACACCGCGCCGTTCGGCATATCGCAGGCGGGCGAGACCGTACTTTTAACCGATTCCGGAGGGGAGACGATAGACCGGTTTGAAACGGGCGCGCTGCGCTACGGAGTGACCAGCGGCCGCGCAGACGGAGATCTCTCCGGCGAGCGCGTATTTTTTACTACGCCGACAAAGGGCGCGGCAAACGCCGCTCCGCTCGGCGGAGCACTATCCGCACCGGTGTTTTCCGTGGACAGCGGCTTTGTCTCCGGCTCTGTCACGCTCGAGCTGACGGCGGAGGAGGGCAGCTCGATCCATTATACGACGGACGGCAGCGAGGCGACGGAGGCTTCTCCCGTATACTCCGGGCCGATCGCGCTGAATACGAACACGGTCGTGAGCGCGGTGGCGTCCATGTCCGGACGCGTGACGAGCGAGCCTGCGACGGGGACGTATCTTTTTGAAGAAAAGCACACCGTTCCGGTGATATGCATATCCATGCCCGCGGAGGATTTCTCAAGAGTGTACTCCGTGTCCGAATGGCACTCCAACAAGAGCCTCGACATAGAGCGCAAGTGCTATATAGAATACTATGAAGCGGACGGCAGCCTCGGCACGAGCTTCCCCGCGGGCATAAGAGTGGCGGGCAACTCCACGCGCGTATATGCGCAAAAGTCGCTCGGCATATATCTGCGCAACGGCTACGGGCAGGGCTCGGTCGTATATCCTTTCTTTGAGAACTATCCCATAACGGAGTTCAAGTCCCTCGTTGTGAGAAACGCGGGGCAGAACTGCAATAAATCGCGCATGGCGGACGCATATGCGAATATGCTCTTCGACAGTCTCAACGTCGACAACGCACAGACGCGCTTTGTGGCCGTGTATGTGAACGGGAAGTATCACGGCGTATACGACCTCAAGGAGAATCAGAACGAGGATTACTTCGCGGCGCGTCACGGTGTGGACGCCGACGAGATAAACGTCATCCGCCGCAATACGTTCGCCATAGCGGGCAACAAGCAGCAGATAACGCAGGTATACGGCTATGCGCAGTCGTGGGATCTCTCGAACGACGAGAAGTTCAACGAATTTGCGGAGTATGTGGATACCGATGCGTGGATAGACTATATCATCGCACGGTCGTATACGGCGGATGGGGATATGTTCAATCAGAAGCTTTGGAACACGCAGAGCTATTCCTCAAAGTGGCGGCCTATATTTTATGACTGCGACTTCGCGTTCGGCGGCTCGACTGGCAACACGCTTTCCCGTTATTTTGTATCGGCGGGCATAGCCTCCCCGGACGGCTCGCTCACGAACATGCACATACCGAGCGCTCTCAGAAAAAATCAGGCGTGGTGCGACAAGCTCGTAGAGAGATACGCGGAGGTCATGAAGAAGCTGCCGGATTATTCTCTCAAGCTTTACGATAAAATGGCTGCGGAGCTGGAGCCCGAGATGGCGCGTCAGGTAAAGCGCTGGGGCTATCATAAGAGCGTGTCGGAATGGAAGGGGTATGTAAATAACATGAGAACGGTGCTCGAAAAGCGCCCGGACGTGATAGTGAAGCAGATACAGAACGAATTCGGCGTATCTACGGAGCGCATGAAGGAACTGTTCCCGGATTTTTATTGATAACAGGAGCTTGATTTGAAGAAGCTTATCATTATAACTATAATACTTGCAGCTGTCGCCGCCGCCGTTACGGGGGCGGCGCTTGCCGTACGCCCGGAGGAGGTGACGCCTCCGCAGGCGATAGCGGAGCCGACGCCCACGCCCGAGCCCACGCCGGAGCCGACGCCCGAGCCGACTCCCGAGCCCACGCCGGAGCCGACGCCCACGCCCGAGCCCGAAAAGGGCACGTTCGGGGAGAAGTACGGACGGATATTCACCGACGGGGACGTCGTGTACTCCGGCGCGAACTATTATCGCAGCGACGAGGTATACGTCGTCGTGACGAAGCACTCGGAGCCGGATCTGACCTATTCCGTGGCGGATATATATATAAGGGATATAACCAACTTCCGCACGGCTTTTTCCCGCGACAGGTATAACGCAAAGAGCGAGCCCACGATAGATCAGGCTCTGCGCGTAAACGCCATAACGGCTATGTCCGGGGATTTTTACAGCATACACGAAAAAGGCCTCGTCGTGAGAAACGGCGAGGTATACCGCAATATGACTGCGGATTGGGATATAGGGGTGCTGTTTACGGACGGTACGTTCAAGACGTATACTCCCGAGGAGACGGAGGAGCAGATGGACGAGATATTGGCAGCTCAGCCCTGGCAGAGCTGGTGCTTCGGACCTAAGCTTCTCACGGACGGTCAGCCTATGACGGAGTTCAACTCCACGGTAAAGAGAGCGAACCCGAGAAACGCAATAGGCTACTACGAGCCGGGGCATTACTGCTTTGTGAACGTGGACGGCAGACAGGGCAGCTATTCACAGGGACTCGATATGGAGGGGCTTTCCAACCTCATGTACTCGCTTGGCTGTACGGAGGCGTATAACCTCGACGGCGGCGCGACGGCGGCTATAACATGGAACGGAGAGGTATATAACAAGCCGTCGGGCGGCGGACGCGGAGTGAGCGATATACTCTATATCGCCGACGGACAGCTGTAAAACTATCGACATAAAACTATTCATAGCCCAGCAGGTTTTCGGCCTCCTCGTACCAAAGCGAGGAGGCTTTGTCATCCGCAGCGGCGGGCGAGGGACACGCCATCATGAGATATCTCAGGGCGTCGGGCGCATGCGTGAGCTCGTGAGGCTCTGTTGCGCAGTCGTCGGGCTGCATTTTATCCGAGGGCAAAGAACACAGCGTCCTTATTAGATTTTCGCAGCAGGAGAATATCCTGAGCCGCGAATACTGCCCTCCGTCCGCGTCCGTGAGCACGCGCAGCCATTCCTTTAAATTGCTCCATCCGCTTCTTCTGTCCGCCGACGCGCGCTCGAAAGAAAGCCCGCTTTCCGAAAAGGCCTCTGCGCGCGTGCGTCCGGTCTCTCCCGAACGTCCGAAGATGTCGGGCGGTGCGAGTCTTCTGTATATATCCTCGCCGTTCTCCGCGGAGAGCATGGCTTCCGCGGCGAC
>CAYVOZ010000108.1:0-9493 GCA_964453325.1 uncultured Christensenellaceae bacterium
CTGTAGAATACTCAGTAAAGAATACCATTGAGCAATTTGACTTTATAATTATTGAGTCACATGACAGTAAGATAATTACCAAAAACTACTTTCAAAGTTGCCGCCATGGTATAATGAAGGTAGTTTTTTATATGTTGAAAATGCTTAAGTAGGTGTGATCAAACCTGAATTCAAAGACTTATTTGGATTCAGGTTTTTAATTTCTCAAGATCTGATATTGTAGATTTGATGAATATTATTGCCCTCTCACAGACCGAATGAGATCATAAAACCCTATTGACCACAAGATTACGAAATGATATAATTAATACGAAAAACGTATACAAGGACTATAAACGTAAATAGAGTGATGAGAAGGAATGAGTGAGCGTAATGAAAAGAGATAATGATAATATGAATTCGGCTAAATGTACACAATTGGTTGAAACTGCAAAGGAACTATTTTTTAAGCATGGCATAAAAAGGGTTACAATTGAAGAAATATGTGAGAAGGCTAATACTAGTAAAGTGACCTTTTACAAGTATTTCCCGAATAAAAATGCAATAGCAGAATTTATTAGAGATGAACTGCTTGAAGAGGGATTTGCAAAATTTGATGAAATCAATGAACTTGATATAAGCTATCCTGAAAAAATTAATAGGATGACTTATTGGAGGATTGAATTCTTTTCTAGAATGAGCAGTGAATTTATTGAAGAAGTATTGGTGCTTGAAGATATTCAACTGGAAATAAAAAACCGTTATCTAAAAAATATTCAATCAGCACAAGAAAAGGGTGAAATTAGAAAGGAACTTTCACCGGAACTTATATGGTTAGTAACAGAAAAAATAAATGAAATTGTTAAAGAAGGTAGTTGGAAACAAATATTCAATGATTACAGAGATTTTGAAAGTCAGATGCGAAAGATGTATTTTTATGGATTACTAGTTGAATAAAATGACTAAGGATTTGAAAGGAGCCGTTTAATGGAAAAGTATATTAAGGCCGAAAATTTAGTTTATCATTATAATGAGACAAAGGCTGTCAATGACATCAGTTTTACAGTGTCTGAAGGTGAAATACTAGGGTTTCTTGGACCAAATGGTGCAGGTAAGTCGACAACGATTAAGATGCTTACAGGTCAGTTAATTCCTAAGTCCGGAGAAATAAGTATTCTAGGTATGGATATTGTGAAATCACCTAAAGATGTAAAAAGAAGGATTGGTGTATGTTTTGAACAGCCCAATCATTATGAGCAATTGACTGCAAAGGAAAACTTAGTTTTTTTTGCAAAGCTTTTTGATGTTAGAGATTTTAATCCGAAAGTACTTTTAGAGAGAGTTGGACTTTCTGACAGGATGAATGAAAAGGTATCTAAATACTCTAAAGGAATGAAACAAAGATTAATGCTTGCCAGAACTTTGATTAATAGTCCAAGTATTCTATTTTTAGATGAACCTGCCAGTGGACTAGACCCTGTATCCGCAGAAGTAATTCGAAACATTATTTTGGAAGAAAAGAAAAAGGGTGCGGCAGTTCTTTTAACAACGCATGATATGAATGAAGCAGATAGGTTATCTGATAGGGTTGCATTTATTAATAAAGGTAAAATTGAAATTATAGATACACCCTACAATCTAAAACTTAAGTATGGGAAAAAACAGCTTTATCTTGATGCGATCAATCAAAAAGGCGAAAAAGAGACATTACAAGTTGAAATGGATGAGGTTGATTCGGGTGAGAAGATTAAGAAAATATTTGAAATGAATAATGTTTTAACAGTACATAGTAAGGAAGCTTCCCTTGAGGATATCTTTATTCAGATAACCGGAAGGGGGCTTGTTGGATGAGTGGCAAAACAATGCTAATTCTTTTGGGTAAAGAGTATAAATTGCTTTTCAAGAATAAATTGTTCATTGCGTTTAGTGTTGTGCTGTTGTTTGTTTTTATTGGATTATACATTGTGTTGCCTAATGAAATTGGACATGAAGAGCCAGTAATTGCAATCTATACGGAAGTGGATGCCAAAGAATTCTTCGATGCATGGGATAATGGGATAAAAGCCATGTCTTATGTTAAGCTGGATTCATCCGATGAGCTTTTAAGTGAAATTGAACAAGGTAACTATGTCGCAGGTTTTATAATTACTGAGCAGATTTGGAGGGATATCAGCGAAGGAAAACAAGGGCATGTTGAACTTTTTTTTGCTCCTGGATTAGCAGAAGAATATGTTACATCATTTGAATTTCTTGTTGAGATTGCCTTTAGTGAAATGACCTACAGAAAAGAAGGGGATTTGCTGAACATCACTACAGAAGAAATCTTTATTGGAAAAGATATAATGGGAAGTGAAGTACCTTTAAAAAAAATGATGATACCCTTAATGATCTGTGTTTTATTTATTATGGAGATATTTGCCTTGGGTATTTCATTGGTTGAAGAAATTGAAAGTAGAAGTCTCAAAGCAGTACTAATAGCACCGGTGAGTATGTACGAACTATTAGTTGCAAAAGGAATAACAGGAATATCGGTCTCTTTAATACAAAGCTTCATATTTTTATTGGCAACAGGCTCTTTAACAACACAGGCCCTAGCAATTATTATGATTATTTTACTGGGTGCTGTTCTAACAACAGGTGTCTCAGCTTTACTAGCTGCTTTTTCAACGGATATGATGTCATTGGTTACTAAAGGTATATTTGCAATGCTCATATTAATGATCCCATTATTAGGCATTATTATTCCAGGATTCTTTTCATCCTGGGTCAGCATTATTCCTACTTATATACTAGCAGATAGTCTAAATCAACTGATTAATGAAAAGGTTATTTTTGATGTACTAAAACCTGAACTGATTTGACTATTTGTATCCAGTATAGGGTTGTTTGTTGCGGGTATTTCTGTGTTAAGGAGGAAACTAGAATGTCAATAAAAAATATTTATTTGTTATTAAGCCATGAGATACGACAGAGCTTGAAAGGCCTATTAGTTCTTCAACTCTTTTTAGCACCCCTCAGTTTATGGTTAATTGTAAACATGATATTTGGGCAAGCTGCTATAGGGACACCTAGTATTGGACTATTAGATGATGAAAACTCAAGATTAGTAGAGCCAATTATTCAAAATACAGAAGTTCTAAGATATGCTAAAGAAGAGGATATTGTTAAAGGATTAGAGAAAAACGAGTTGGATATGGGGATCATTCTTAGTGATGATTTTGATGAAAAAGTTCTCTTAAATCAAGAAGGAAATATGAAAATATATATTGGTGGCGAGTCACCACTTCAAAGGAGGTTAGTATCCTTTATCAATTTGCAAAGGGGGATTCAAAATCTTAACAATGAAGTACCGGTTGTAAAGATATCATCTAGAGTATTAGGCAGCTCGGATATTAAGCCTTGGCATATTCGACTTTTTCCATTAATCGTACTTATTTCTGTTTTGATGGGAGGAATCTTCATTCCAGCAACATCTTTTGTGGAAGATAAACAGAAGAAGACACTTATTGCTTTATTGATAGCACCTGTTAACACAAAAGAGGTTGTATGGGCAAAAATGTTATTTGGTTTTATCATTAGTTATCTAATGGGATTAATGATTCTATTTTTGAATAAAAATCTTGAAAACAACCCCATAACAATCCTCGCAGTTCTTGGATTAGTAGCAATGACCGCGTCAACATTCGGAAGTATAATCGGATTTGTAGGTAAAGATATGAAGTCAGTGACAACCCTTGTTCAAAGTATCATGTTGCTACTTTATGCACCTGCAATTATTAATCTTTTTCCTAAAATACCTCAGTTTTTTCAAAAGCTCTTTCCGACATATTATTTATTTTCGCCATTACTCAAGCTATCTGGCGGAAGCTTTAGATTTTCTGCTGACGGCTGGGAGATTATCGTGTTGACAACAATTTTAATATTACTTCAACTATTACTTGTATGGATAATCAATAAAAAGAGTGAAAGCATTCAATTCAGTTAAAAAAATATAAGTGACGGTAGAGGGGCGGTTTATTCGCTCCCTTTTTTTAGTTTTTATTTGACACCGGCTGAGTCACATGACAGTAAGATATTTTCCAAAAAACTACTTTTGATTTTGCCTGTATGGTATAATGGAAGTAGTTTTTTATATGTTGAAAATGCTTAAGTAGGTGTGGTTTAATGGCACGAATAAGTCGAAGAGTAAATGGAAATAAATCTGAAATAGAGATTGGTTCAACCAAAACTACTGTAACATGCGCGGGTGTATATTTAAGATTGTCTTCTAAAGACAGTGCTGACAAGGACTCGATACATAATCAAAAGGCAATTATTCAGCAGTATATTGAATTGAATCCTGATCATAAGGTATTTAAATACTATATCGATGACGGAGTTTCGTCCTATAAAGATTTTAGACCTGCCTTTGAAGAGCTGATGCACGACATTAAGTGTGGTTTGATTAACACGGTTATTGTAAAGGATATTTCACGTTTTGGACGAAACTATATAGAAACGGGAACGTATCTTGAAACAATATTCCCAAGGATAGGCATACGGTTTATATCTGTCGCTGAAGAATTAGATTCGCAGGATAAAAACAATAAAGAGTTTGAAACTGCCATTAAGTCGTTGCTGAATCACTATTATTCTCTAGACATTTCTAAGAAGGTAAAAAGTGTTGTTAAGCAAAAACAGATTTTAGGAGAGTACGTTGCAGCGAGGCCTCCCTATGGATATGAAAAGCTAGTTGTTGAAGGGCGAACAATTTATGTTGCTGATCCAGAAAAGGCCGAAGTAGTCAAAAAAGTATTTGAACAAGTTCTTGGTGGAAATAGTTATTATAAAATCGCTGGGGAGCTAAATCTTGCGGGTATCAAATCTCCTGGTGGCAATGACTGGACAGTTAAAGCAGTCAGCCGGATTATCAATAATCGCTTTTACACAGGTGTTCTAGAAATGGGAAAAACTGAAAATACACTTGGTGGTATGAAGCCATTCATCAATAAAGATCAACAAGACTGGATTGCCATAGATGGTCATCATGAATCGATTGTTGACATAGGAACTTTTGAAAAGGTACAGAGAGTTATTGAAGCAAAAAAAGATAAACGGTTAAACACAGACACTAATATAGCCAGGAACAATGATACAGTAATATCAAGTCAGACAAGTAAATTTGATAAACTTTTATATTGTGGAGACTGTGGGCGGAAAATGAAAAAGCAGGTTTGGGGATCTAATATTTATTATATTTGCCCTAAGTATAGCGAAACGAAGGGTGCCTGCAGCTTGAAAAGCTGGCGATTAGATAGAATCATTAATGCGTTAGTAAGAGAACTTGAAGAATGGGTTATCATCTTGGAGAGTCAGTTAGAACTATACGATTTGAGTGATAACTTCACAGAACAGATTTTACTGTTTCAAAACGAAATTGACCGATTGACACTAAAGCGAGAACTTATCTATGATACATTTATGGGAAGTAACGGGTATGATGGTAAAAAGTTAAGGGACGATCTTGATTTTTTAGATGAAAGAATCAATTTTTCAGACAGCAAAAAAGATGAACTCATTCATCTGGATAATAAGCAAAGACAAGTTCGTGATAAAATTAACTTATTGAAGCTAGTTATTGAAGCACTCAAAGGGCCCAACAATTTGGATAATGATAATATTTCTAAGTTGGAATGTGTGATTAAAAGAATACATTTTTTTGATAATAAGCTTGATATAGAGGATTAAAATACTGAATTAACCAAGCATAGGACATATATTACAAAATAAAATAATAGTAGAAAGAGTGGTAATCATGAAAAAAAATACTATGGAGAAGCAACTGTTGCCAGATTTTATAAAAGAAGATGAATTCTTCTCGACTTATCCATGCAACAAAATGACTATTTTTATGACAAAAGGACCAACTCATGTATTAAAAGGCGAATATAGTCATTTGAATTACGAATTTATCATTACAAAATCCCATGTGCAGGATTTTGTTTTGAATGGTAATAAAGTCAATTTAGAGCCTAATATGCTAGTTGCGATAAATTCTCAACAAAAGCATGGTACGCAATTTTTAATATCAGGCGTGTCATGCATGAACATACAATTCGAAAGGGAGTTTTTGCAAGAGTTGGCTTATGGAATTTATGGTGTTAGAGAGATTATGTTTGACAATACTCCCATTGTGTGTAGCAGTGAACTTATAGAATTGGCAGAGACATACATTTATGAACATGAACAAAAAAAAGAGGGATATTCTTATGTTTTAGATAATTTGAGTGTACATATAGCAGTGATGATTTTTCGTAAAACAGGAGTTATGAATAATATCAGTACTAAAGAAATTGATCAGCACATTAGTAAAACAATCGAGCACTTCAAACATAATTATTCGGAAGATTTTTCGTTTGATGAAATATCAAAGGTATCCAACATGAGTAAATTTAATTTAATTCGAAAGTTTAAGGAAAGTACAGGCATGACGCCTTACGATTATTATATGGATATTAGAATTATGAAAGCCCTCGAATATTTGAACAATCCAAATAATAAAGTTATTGATGTAGCTTTGATGTGTGGATTCAAAACCCATAGCCATTTTTCAAAAATATTTAAAACTAAAACCGGATTAACACCAAATGAATATCGAATGAAGGGTCTAGACCTGTAATTGACCATTGTGAAGCGCTTATATCAAGCGCTTTTTTTATTGAGTTAAGCTATATTAAAAAAGAAAAAGCAATATAAGGATATATGTAAAGCAATTAGGGAACAGCAAAGAGAAACGCTAATTGTTATAATGATATGAATTGTGCAAATGTATATTAATTGGTTTCGAGGAAATATTTAATTTTAAAAGGAGTTTTTGTTGTACTTATGGAGCGAAAAATGATAAGAAATACACTCTCATTAACAGCTTTATATTTGTTGATTATTGTATTGTCAACAGGCTGCGGACAAAATAGTTTTACATCAGATATTAAAGAGAATGCCAATCAATCATATATAACTGAATATTCTAAGCCGGATCAAACAGTCCAGACAAAAAAAGATTCAATACAGTTACTTGAGGAAGAAAAGCCCTCATCTGATAAGCTCACACCATATCAAATACTAAACCTTATGGTTGGTAATGTTGAAGAGTTATCTTTCCATTATACTGTTTATAATGATCATAAGCAGGACGGGTTTATTAACTCTTTTTATAAAATGGGTGAAAAATCTGTAGAGATTTATCAAGCAAGTGATATGAATGGGAACACTTTAATCATCAGAGAATTGGAAATGGAAGGCCGTGTTCATTATATTATTGACGAATATAAAATGATAAAAAGCTATCTTGCACCAGCGACAGATTTCCTGCTTTATGAAATGATGGATGTAACAAATAAGGAACCAATCAAAGTAATAGAGCAAGATGATATCATGATTTACGAATATAGTATGCCGTTTGAGCATGATGTTGAAGTGCAAATTATTTATCGTTTTTTTATTCAGGGTAATGTTTTAAAGAAAATGGGTTACTCATTTAACAATCAAGAAGAAATAATATATGAATTTTCTGGTTTTTCGCAGACAATTACCGATGAAGATGTTTTTGATTATCCCACCGGCTACAATGAAGAATGGTATTACTATATAAACACCGGTGAACATATGCCACCGTGGTGGGAAATTGGAAATGATGAATAGGAGGATATTAACGATGAAAAAATTTATTGTAAGATGTTTGGCTACACTTTTTACCATAGTCCTTTTAGCAGGGCTTGTAGGTTGCGGCTCTGAAAGTCAGACAAATCATGAAAGCTCCAAGAACACACTCAATCAGTCGGGTAGTGCCATAGCAGGGCTGCCACAGGGCTTTCCAGCAGAAATCCCGATTTATACTGGCGCAGAAGTTATCGAAGCAGATAACTTTAACGGTAATAACTATACCATTCTTTACAGTGTAAACGCTGACTATGACAAAATTGTGAACTTTTACACAGACGCCTTTGATCTGGATGGTTCTGGAACCGGCGATGATGGGACCTACTATGAAGGACTGGACTTCGGGGATGTGTTCATCAAGGGCCTGACGATTGAGGACAGCGGAGATGCTGTCAATGTGTATTTGACCATTCAAGACAATCGCCAGGATACAGATTTGGAAGGCTATTCTGAAAGTGAGGAGAGTGAAGAGACGATCGGTGTGGAAGCTGGATCTGATGTTATGACCTATGATGCTGCAGAGGAAGTCTCTTTGGACAAAAACTATCCTCAAGATGTGGTTCCGCTTCCAAAGGGTGCAAAGGTTATTAGTTGCTCGATGGTACCAGGCACCCGTAGTGGCTTTGTAGATTTGATTTTGCCTGGAAACGATTTTAATGCTGCAGTGAATTTCTACACTGATGAATTGGGATTGACACCAAAAAATAGCACGACCCCTGTGCAGGAAGCCGCCTCGTTCAAAGGCGAAATCAGTGGAATAAAGGTTGTTATTCTAATCAGTCATTTGATGGGAGGCGGACATGATACGCTGGTTCAAATTACCACTAATTAAAAATGATGGGAAGGGAGAGGAAAGATGCGAAAAATAACGGTTCTAGCTCTAATTTTCGTCCTTTTACTGGTAGGTTGCACCGTATCAGAACCGGTTGCTGAAAACGGAAGCGAAGAAATTGATTTGTCCGGTGGCGAGCCGTCAGCTTATGAGGAAGTGGAGAAGGAAGCGGCGGACGGTAATCTAAAGGCACAGGACGGAGAGAAATTTGATATACGCTTTATCTATCACAACGATATTTATGGCTATAATCTGGAAGCAACCTGGTCAGATGTTTTAATCAAAAAGACAAATACAAACGGAGGCTCTGAAGTCTATGGGCTAGAGTTGTTGTTTGATGATAGCATTAAAATGTTTGGAGACATGGATGTTGACGACTCCGGTACATTGAGTAAAAACGAATGGATAGAATTAGAGGCGGACATTTCATTTAAGAGTCGAGACCTTGATTCTTCAGGTGCGATTGAATATGTGGAATTCTATAGCTTAACCCATGCTCTTGGGGGAATCGATGTTTATCCGACTGGGTTCAAAATTACACAACCGACCCATGAAAGTTATGCATTGGAGCTTAATAACGATGAAGGCCCCGTCAGCATTAAAATTTTGCGCGCGAGTACTGCAGGATTTACTGGTATGTATAATTACTACTTTCCAGAAGCTACAGTCTTTGTGGAGCTTTCATCGGATTTTGAAATCTTCGTACCAGAAGCAGGCGATATGTCTGCAACGGTAGCTTTTGATTATCCTCTGCTAAACATGTATGTGGATGATGCCAAAGAGGTAAAAGACAGCTACAGTCATGGTTCACACGGCTTTACTTCGGTAGTCGATACTAAACAGTTTAATGGTATTTTTGAAGGGGAGAGCTTTTCCTTACAATATGAAGCGTATTATGAAGGAAAAGTCGTAGGTACATATGATTTAATCATCACCCCAAGAAATTAATGAAAGGAAGGGCAGGCTTTTGAAAAAATCAATTTA
>CAYVOZ010000109.1:0-9390 GCA_964453325.1 uncultured Christensenellaceae bacterium
CCAAAGAAAGCATTTCCTCATCCCAAAGCTCAGGCCCAGCCAATACAAAGTCCTTGCCCTTGACCGCATTATATATAATGTCTCTGTCATTTGTGCCCTCAAGAGGTATAAACTCTGTCTCGATGCCCATTGCATCAAGCTTCATTATTTCTTTCTTGTAATCGTAGCCAGTGTCTATTATGGTTATTACCGCTTTATATTTCATTCAGATACCTACTTTGCAACTATTCCGTCTTTATACTTATCGTAAACCTTGGGATCATACAGCGGTATGATATGTGCGGCTTCTTTACGAACTCGTTCATAGCAGCGCAAAGCCTCGTACATATTTTCGCTTATACCTATGGGCCAGTTCTGTTCTACGTTCTCTGCATAAAAGAAACTATCACTGGCTATCATCGGACCGGTTTCCGTATCGCATTTTACGCACATAGACGCTCTGTGATGCACTCCCGACCAAAAAACGCTCAATCCGTCCGCTATGACATCCTCATCTTCAAGAAGTCTCAGCCTGTCCCATGCGTCAAACAATATGTATCTCAAATTTTCATCGGGTATGCATCCGTCTCTCTGGTCATGCGGATGGTTCTTCCATTCCGGAGCCATCAGCGATATCCAGCCTTTTTTAGAAAGACATATCTTCGCATTTTTGAACATATTGATATTGCCTACCGAGTATGTTTGAAATGGCGTTACAAATACGTAATCAATATCATCCGGTGTGAGACCTATCGATCCCAGTGCGTTTTCAGGATACTCTTCCGGCGAAACATACAATCCGGCGTCTTCTCCGAACAGCTTACGCCATTTCTCATCGAGCACCGGTATCATCTCACGCGACGGTCCTGTATTAACTATTGCGTTGATTCCGTTGCCCTGAATTACGACCATATTCAATGTCAGGGGAAGATTTCCGTGGTTCTCCGGAGTGTTGAACTTTGACATCCAGAAAACCTCCCAGTTAGGAACATTGAACCTTCCAAGCCTTAATACATTTACTTTATAATTCATATAAAACCTCCTTGGATCATTAGGATTCGATAATGCTTCTATAATCCGCGCCGATACTAATGCATCGCCCGCATTGACGATATGATCAGTTACTTCCGGCGAAATTCGAAGTGTTACCGATACCCTCAGGACCCATTGACAGATAGCCCGAGGACGCATCTATATCCGCGCCTGTTATTGCGCTCGCGTCGTCGGACAGCAGATATGCGACGACAGCTGCCATTTCCCATGTTTCCTGAAGTCTGCAGTTCATATGATACTCTTTCCATGCCTCCGGCGTGCTGTCCCATGTTCCATCCGGCGTGGCCTTCAATACCTCATCGGTCTTTACCCACGACGGGCTGTAACAGTTTACGCGAATATCGGGCGCAAAATCCAGTGCAGCGCAGCGTATCAGCTGCTTTACGGCGCCCTTACCGCAGTTATAGGTCCATCTGTTCGTCTGCGCGATATGTCCGGAAATGCTCGACGTGCACACTATTGCGCCCTTTTTCCTTCCGCGCTGCTTCACGAACTCAGCCATCATGCGCGCATATGCGGCAGGACCGGCCATGAAAGCGTGTGTCCAATCCTCATAAGAGGCGTCAGCGCCCTTTGCCGTGAACGGAAAAGCGTTGTTCACAAGATAATCAAGGTCTCCGAATGTCGAAATAGCCTTGGAAACAAGCATCTCCGGCGTATCCTTTGCCTCCATATCGCACGAAACGAACTCAACGCCGCATTTTGGATATCTGCTGCGAAAATCCTCAAGAGCGGCAAGGCCTACTTTCTCGTTTCTGCCGCAAAAAAGCACGTTCATTTCCTCTTCAAGAAGTCTTTCAACTATTCCGCGGCCGATACCTCTCGAGCCGCCGGTAACAATAACTGATTTACCTCTAAGCCCTCTCACGATTCAAATACCTCCCTATTCCAAATGATTGTTTTGTAAAATCAGCGAAAATGCAGTATCTAAGCTTTTACTGAGGCGAGACGGTCAATTTGACCGTCTCGCCTTTGTTGTCCTGCAAAAGTTTTGCTATTTAGAACTGAGCTGCGTATACCTCGATGTTCGATTTGTCATATACGACAAGACCGGGGATCGTGAATATCTGCAGATTGTCTTCTACAGTGATCGATGTAAGAGAGCTTCCCATTGCCGCAAGATCAAGCGTTGCGCCGGGGGTGCACTCCCAACCGTCATTAACAATAGCAGAAGCCATGTATACAGCAAGCACGCCCTCCATCGGAGGATTCCAAAGCTGGAACGAATCAACGGTACCGTCAAGTACGAACTCCTGCATTTCAGAGGGGAGACCGAGGCCGCTTACCTTTACAGAGGAGCCCTTTGTCTGGACTACCTTGGCAGCAGCTGCAATACCGACAGTAGTCGGAGCTATGACCGCCTTGAGGTTCGGATACTTGTTAAGAAGAGCTTCCATTTCGGTTGTAGACTTCTCAGGCTGATCGTCGCCGTAAACAACATCTACAAGCTCCATTTTGCTGTACTTCTCTGCATTGTCAACAAGCTCCTGCTTCATCAGCTCGATCCAGGTGTTCTGGTCGGGAGCATCAGTAGTTGCCGAAAGGATAGCAAACTGGCCTTCATAACCGATCTGTTTTCCGCAGTTGTCAAGAAGCTCTACGCCCAGAGGACCGAAGTCGAGAGGCATTATAGCGCCGTCACGATGGTCTTCGCTGCCGGGTATGTCAGCATTGATGATGAACACTTTCGTGCCCGCCTCGCGTGCTTCGTCAATAGAAGTATTGCAAGCATCATTAGAGTTCGGTACGAGGAATATGAAGTCAGCTTTATTCTGGGCTGCTGCATCGATATACTCAATCTGGCTGGTGGCTTCCGCAGTAGCCGGACCGGTCATAGTATACTCAAACTTGTCCTTTCCAAGCTCTTCCATAGCAGTCTGGAATCCCAGATCAATTGCTTCAAAATAGGGGTTTCCGAGGTTTTTGGGAATGAAATATATGCTGATGGGGCCTTCAACATCCTCTTTAACATCCTCGACGACTTCCTCGACGTCCTCTTTAACTTCCTCGACCTTTTCGGCGACCTCTTCCTCGATCTTCTGTTCCTGTGCGCAGCCAACGACCATTGTGAGGGCCATGACCAGACAAAGAACTACCAACAGTGTTTTCTTCATTTGTTCCTCCTTTTTTTTGGGGTGTATCCCCGTTCATTTATTCATTCGGTCACTTCGACCGAAAACGCTTTCTACCGATCCTTACGCAGCTTTAAAAGTTCGATAATGTTGGGAACGATTATCGAGACCAGCAATATCAGGCCTGTTACGAACATCTGTGCATCAGCTGTAATGTTGGCAACTATCAAACCTGTCTTCAATATAATTACCAGTATCACCGATAAGAACGTACCTATTATACTGCCCCTGCCTCCGTTGATGTCTGTGCCTCCGAGCAGTACCATTATGACAACATCGACCTCCTTGTTAAGGTTCATATCGTACCTTACTAGCGTAAGTCTTGACATTGTAAGCAGTCCGGCAAGAGCCGCGACGATACCCGATGCAATAAAGAGTCCGAGCTTAATCCTGTTTACATGTACGCCGCAGTATACCGCAGCTTGTTCGTTTGTACCAATAGCGTAAATCTTCCGTCCGATACCGCTTCTGTGCAGGATCAAATACGTAATAATTGACAATATTACGAAAATCGCAAGAGTCAACGAAAACTTCGCTTCACCGATATTGAATATCGCGTGCTTCTCCAATCCATTGAACCACTCAGGAAAATCTTTCAGGCTCTGATCACCGATAAATATCTGTGATATTCCTCTGTAAACATTCATAGTGCCAATTGTTACTATCATTGCGGGAAGCTTTGCCATTGATATGAGCACACCATTTATTAGGCCTAACAGCGCACCTGTTATTAATCCTATCACCAACGCTGCCGGAAAGCTCACACCGCCCTGATATGCAAGACCTGTCATTGTAGCTGCACAGCACATTATTGACGGTACTGACATATCTATCATGCCTGCTACAACTATTAGCGTCATTGTAAGCGACGTCATACCAAGCTCGATCATTTTCGTAGCCTGTTTAAAAATATACGGAAGATCTCTAAAGTTTGAGGAAAGAAGCATGCAGATAACAAGCACTATTACAAGCAATCCAAATGTAATGAGCTCTCTTCTCTTCAAAAATCTCTTGAACATGCCGTTAGAGACTCTTTTTCCGACGTTTACTTCGTTCATTACTGCGCTATCTCCTTTCCGTAGTTTTCTTTAATGCGTTTCTTCTCCTGTGCTACATGTATAAATCTGTCTATCAAAAGCGCCAACACGATTATTATGCCATAGCAGAATCTTTGAACAGTTCCCGGTATACCCACAGTAGAGATCATTGTATTGACTGTTCCAAGCAACAGGCACCCGAGAAAAACGCCCGCGACTCTGCCCGCTCCTCCGCTTACACTGACTCCACCGATAATTGTTGCGGATATGACAACAAACTCCAGACCGTTACCTGTATTACTCGGATTCACATAACCAAACCGGGCAGCGGACATCATACCGGTTATTCCGCAAAGAGCTCCTGTTATCGTGAATACTAGGAATTCTGTCTTTTTGCAGTTTATACCTCTTAAGTGAGCTGCTTCTCTGTTTGAGCCCACGGCATATACTTCGCGTCCAAAGTGCGTATATGTCATAATGAAGTAAAAGAACACGGCTATTGCTATCGCTATTATGACAAGCCAAGGTACAAGAAGGTTCCCTAATTTTACTCCCTGACTCGACACCAAGCTTATGCCCTCAGGCAAGTCATAGTTTGTAACCTGATCTCCGGCAGATATTATGAATGTAAGTCCCCTGTATGCATTCATCGTGCCAAGTGTCACAATTATTGCCGGTATCTTCAGGTATGCTACCATAGCTCCGTTAAGCGCACCGCATATAATACCGATCACAACAGATACGATTATACCAAGCCATAGCGGAGTGCCGAGATCTCTGAACATTATGCCTGCCACCATAGCCGAAAGGGCTACCGTTGAGCCTACAGAAAGATCTATGCCACGTATGATTACCACCATCATCATGCCCATGGCAACTGTCAGGTTCAGCGGCATCCACATCAATATACTGTTAATTACTTCGGGTAAAACTTTAGCCGAAAAGATATCGCTTCTTGCTATGCCCGATGCTATAAAAATCAGTATTATCAAAAACGCAGTTACGATCTCCTGTACATGCGTACTGATAAATTTTGCAACTTTGCTCATGACGCGTCTCCCTCCCTTTCCTGTCTGGTCCTGCTCGAAGCCGCAAGCATAATACGCTCACTGTTAAGCTCGCCTCTGTCAAATTCTGCCGTTATACTGCCCTCGCACATTACATACACTCTGTCCGAAAGCTGAAGTATCTCCGCCATCTCAGACGAAATCATCAAAATCGCCTTTCCCTGTTTAGCAAGCTCAGTTATCAGCTTATATATTTCTGCCTTTGCTCCTACGTCAATACCACGCGTTGGCTCGTCAAGAATAAGTATGTCCGGTTCTGTAAGCAGCCATTTTGCAACGACGACTTTCTGCTGATTTCCTCCGGAAAGCTCCTTTACTGCCTGATTACCATCTCTCATCTTTACAGAAAGATAGTCTACATATTCATTGAACAGCTTATCTTCTTTCTTTGTATTAACAAAACACTTTTTGCTGAGCTTCTTCAATATTGCCATTGTCATATTGGTCTTTATTGAAATAGGCAGCAGCAGGCCTGTCTTGGCCCTGTCCTCGGAGACCATTGCAATACCTAACTTCATTGCATCGCTCGGGTGCTTGATATTGACTTTCTCTCCGTTAATGAATACGCTCCCTGTCGTTGCGGGAACGGCTCCGAAAATAGCCTGTGCGACTTCGCTTCTGCCAGCGCCGACAAGGCCAGCCATTCCGACAATCTCACCCTTTTTGACGCACAAATCTATATTTCTGTA
The DNA here is from genome assembly GCA_964453325.1 of uncultured Christensenellaceae bacterium. Taxonomy (GTDB): domain Bacteria; phylum Bacillota; class Clostridia; order Christensenellales; family Christensenellaceae; genus JAZRGP01. Next base: position 5,958 of record CAYVOZ010000109.1, read on the forward strand.
TTTGCTTGCAAGAGACAGGCCTTCGACGCGAAGCATTTCATCGCCTATTTCTGTCTCTTCCTTCACGATAAGCTCGCTAAATGTGCGCCCGACCATCATTTTTACAAGATCGTCCTCGTTAACATCCTTTGTCAAGCGTTCGCCTACCAGCTCTCCGTCTCGCAGCACAGTTATTTTATCGGATATTTCGAGTATTTCTTCAAGTCGGTGACCAATAAATACAATGGCCTTTCCCTGGGCCTTAAGCATATTGATTATCGAGAAAAGTGTTTTGACCTCACCTGACGACAGCGCCGCTGTCGGTTCGTCCATAATAATAACTTTTGCATTCTGAGAAAGCACATTAGATATCTCGATCATCTGCTGATCCGCTATGCTCATTCCCCTTACCGGGTCCTTCGCATGCATGCGTACATTAAGCGATTTCAGTATCTCTTCAGCTTCAATATACTTTTGTTTCCAATTTATCGTGGCGTGCTTTCCGTCGCGGGTATGACCGAGAAAAATATTCTCTGTCACGTTCAGGTCCTGGAAAGTCAGCGGCTCTTGATGAATAAGTGCAATACCTGCTTCTCGCGCCATGTGCGGATTCTTAAAGAAAACAGGCTGACCGTTCAGCTGCACTTCACCGCCGGTCGGAGTGTACACTCCGCTGATTATCTTCATCAATGTAGACTTTCCGGCACCATTTTCTCCGATCAGTGCGTGTACTTCTCCTTCATAAATGTCAAAATCCACATTATTGAGAACCACAACACCGCTAAATGACTTAACTATTTTTTTGGCGCTTATCAATGGCACTCTTGTTTCACCCATTGCATTTCTCCTTTTTTTCAGCAATTATCCTTCCAGCGTTTAAGCTGTCAGCTCATCAGAATGCCGCCGTTTACGTCCAGACAGGCTCCGGTCATATACCGCGAAAGATCCGACGCTGCAAACAGCACAACGTCCGCGACCTCCTCCGGCGTGCCTATCCGTCCGAGCGGAACGGTGGTTGGATCGTAGCCGTAGCTCGTCGTCATCGACGTGGCTATGAGTCCCGGCGCGACGCTGTTTACGGTTATGTTGAACTTTGCGGCATACTTTGCGAGCGACTTTGTGAGGTTCCATATACCTGCCTTAGATACGGCATAGTCCATTCCTATATTAAGGCCGCCGGACTTCGCAGCCTGCGAGGTCATATTGACTATCCTTCCGCTTTGCTGCGGCTCCATGAGTTTCAGAGCTTCTCTTGAGAACAGAAACGCCGAACGCACGTTGACGCTCATCGTCCTGTCCCATTGCTCACAGGTCATATCGTATATGCCGGTTATTTTGGATATGCCCGCATTGTTGAGCAATATATCCAGTCTGCCGCACTCCTGCGAAAAAACCTTAAATACGTTCTTAACGTCGGCCTCGCACGTTACGTCGGCCTTTACGCCGAAAACGTGAGCGCCCGTTTCGTCAGATACTTTTTTTGCCACGGCGTTTGCCGCGTCAAGATTCACGTCGGCGATCAGTATATTCGCCGCGCCCTCACGCGCGAATTTCTCAACGCACGCAGCTCCTATACCCGATCCGCCGCCGGTTATGACAGCATTTTTTCCTTCCAGCAGCATTACCCATTAACCTCCGGTATGCGTTTGATCAGTCAAGCCTGAAGACTTCGCGAAGATACTCCACACCCGCGTCAACATCGCCGCCCTTGAGGTCCACATCGAGCATCGGGCCGGTTATGGCGTTCCATTTGATGACGTTCTCGTCCTTTACGACCTTTGCAAAGGCGACCTTGGGGTCTCCGTCGCAGTCAAAGGTGTAGATGAACTGATTTCCGTTCTGAAAGATCGAATAATCCTTAAAGCCCGCTTCGGAGTGAGCCTTCAGTACCGAGTCCCAGGCGTTGAGATGAAGCTCGACGTATGCGTCCACACACTCCGGTTTAATATTCCATACCCAGCAATACTTTTTAGACATAATACTTATTTCCTTTCACAATGTTTTATATTAAGAAAAACCGTTTATTATCCCCGTATTTTTCGCGCAAAATGCACATTTTCCGTGCGTTATCCGTGCTTGGCGAAACATTGTAACCACTTAATTTCGTTAATTGTTAATTGTTAACAATTTATGTTTAATAACACTACACTGGTAATATATATCATTATTTTAGAAAATGCAACCCCTTTTTTGAATCTGCTGCTTTTTTGACAGTATGCAAAACAAAATACGTGCTGATTTTTGTTGACATTTAACAAAAATTACAATAATATATAGTATGAAATAGATTTGATATATGTATACAGTTATCCGACGTCCTTAAGCAGCGTCTTTGCACTGTGAACTGTACCGTACGGATGCAGCGCTGTATCGCAAACACAATACTGAGAAACGGAGCACAGTTTTGCCAAAATCCACAGTCAAGAGAAATCTGTCTCATACAATATCCGGAGTTTTACGTCAGGAGATACTTGAAAATCAGATCCCCAAGGGAGAGCACATGAACGAGGCTCTGCTGGCGGACCGCTTCGGCGTGAGCCGGGGACCCGTGCGGGAGGCCATACAGGAGCTCACGCGGGAGGGCTTTGTCATCACTCAGAACAACGGGCGCGCCATTGCCGACGGCTTCTCCAAAAACGATATGGACTACTATTACCGCATAAGGCTCATGTTGGAGTCCAAATCCATCGAGCTGATACTCGACGGCGCGGACAGCCCGGACTACGGCGAGTGGATTTCCGGGTTGGAGGAGATACTTAATCAGTCCCGCATATATCTTTTAAACGACGATCACGACCGCTTTACACAGCTGGACAGCGAATTTCATTATGCTCTTATAGAGCGCGCGAACATAAAGATATACATGCTTATATGGAACATGCTCGACAACCTCAATAAAAGCATAATGGAGGTCAACAGAAAGAACATATTGAATATGAAGCTGCACGACCCGAATGTGACCTATGCCTTTCACGATTCGATACTTCACGGTCTGCGCTCGCGCGACTATGATTTCACGCTGTCGAGTCTCACCGTGCATCTTAAAAAGGGCTATGAAACATACTCCGAGATCATAGAAAAACTAAACAAGCTCCTTCCGAAGGATATCGATGCGTCCCAGCGCGCGATTCTCGGCAGTTCCTCCTTTTCCGACGGCTTGTTTTAAAGAGCATGCCGGAGAATAAATCAAAATAGATCAGGTTTATCAAGAAAAGAATATTCGGAGGTCAAAACAATGAAGGAATCACTTATTCTCAGCGGTTACGAATACGCAAAGGAGCGTTATGCGCAGATGGGCGTGGACGTGGACGCCGCCATCGAAAAGGCCGACGCCATTCCCCTGAGCATGCATTGCTGGCAGGGCGACGACGTAATAGGCTTTGACGGCTCCGGCTCGCTCACGGGAGGCATAGCCACCACCGGCAACTATCCCGGCAGAGCGCGCACGCCCGAG
>CAYVOZ010000110.1:0-7996 GCA_964453325.1 uncultured Christensenellaceae bacterium
GGAATATATGTCGTTGTCCGTGATATAATCAGGCATAGAGCGCTTTATCGAGGTCAGATTCGTCGAAGAAAGCGCCACCTCCCAGTTCACATTTCCCGGAATAAAGGTGACTGTATAGCTCGTCTGCATGCCCATAAAATACTGCATTGCGGATACGCGTGCGCTCTCCAGGCTGTCAAATATATCCGACAGCCCCTTGAGAGCGGCTTCCTCCGCCTCGTTGTCTCTCTTATATATGGGCTCGACCTTCTGCTTTTCCTCCTCGCGCAGCAGATTCGTGGAATACTCGTCCACAAAATCATAAGGCGCGCTCAGCGTCTGCTCGCTTATCTCGCCGACCTCCACGGTCAGCTCCTCCTGCACCGTCGAAAGGACTCCCACTGCTACCGATGCGATATAAAGCAGTGCGTAGAGCAGCACCGGTACAAGCATGGTGGACTTTTTTGTGCGCGGAGACTTTCGCCTGTCGCCGTTGATCCTTCCGTTATCCCTCTTTGCGATCTGATTATCCATTTCTCATCGTTTCTGCTTATCCAGCTTATCGAAGGCCTTTACGATCTCCTTCACGAGTCTGTGCCTGACGACGTCCCTGTTTGAAAGATATACCGTCTCTATGCCGTCTATGGAGCATAAAAGCTCCGCAGTCCTTTTGAGTCCCGAGCTTTTCGCCTCGGGCAGATCGATCTGTGTTATGTCGCCCGTCACCACGACGTGCGAGCCCTCTCCGAAGCGCGTCAAAAACATCTTCATCTGCTCCATGGTGCAGTTCTGCGCCTCGTCCAAAATAATGAACGCATCCGACAGCGTCCGCCCTCTCATATACGCGAGAGGAGCCACCTCTATAACTCCCTTCTCCGCAAGCCTCTGATATGCGTCGCCGCCCATAAAGTCATAGAGCGCGTCGTATAGCGGGCGCAGATAAGGGTCTACCTTATTTTGCAGATCCCCGGGCAAAAAGCCCAGCTTCTCGCCTGCCTCGACGGCGGGCCTTGTGAGTGTTATCCTGCTTATCTCTTTATTCTTAAGCGCAACCACCGCGCGCGCTATGGCGAGATAGGTCTTGCCCGTACCCGCAGGGCCGATGCAGAACACGACTGTGTTCTTGTCCATTGCCTCCACGTACTTCTTCTGACCGAGCGAGCGGCATTTTACGGGCTTGCCCCTGTTCGTCACTGCCACTATGCCCTCGATCGCGCCCGCTGCGGGCATATCCCCCTCGCGCGCAACGTCCAAAAGATAGCTTATCCTCGCGTCGTCTATGTACTCGTTCTTTCTGAAAAGCTCCGCCGCGCTTTTTAAAACCTCGGACGCCGTCTTTACCGCCTCCGGCTCTCCCGTGACGGCGGCCTGTCCGTCTTCTGCGGTGATCTTTGCCCCGGTCTCCTTTTCGATGAGCTTTATATACTCGTCCAAATTCCCGAAAACCGCCATCATTTCATCGAGAGTCTCAAACTCCACTGTCGTCTGTCTCGTTAACTCCATACTCTTCCGTTTGTCCGTATCGCGCTTTTTCGCCGATGTCCTCTCTGACGGTTATGACCGCAACTGCAAACGATATACCGTCCTTTTCGCTAACATATGATCTGAAATCCACAAACGCCGCTTCCCCTCCGTCCGCATCGATGAGGTCAAGCGCGTCGTAATATGCCTGTTCCGTCGCTGCCGACGCCCCGTGTGTCGACTCCGCGCGTCCTATATAGTCCGTGAGCGCCGTAATACTGCCCCGCGCCGCCACGGCGAACGTCATCTCTTTTTTTACGTATATGCCGTCTATGAGCACGTCTCCCGCTCTGACGGTCTGCCCTGCGGCGACGCGGGCCTCGCCCGAGCGCACCACTATATCCTCTATGACTCCGCCTCTTTTCGCCACTATTGCCGACGGTCCGTCACTCTCTTCGGCATCCGGTATCACTTCGCCCTCGCCTATGGTCACGTTGAGCCGTATCCCCGCAAAGCCGAGCTCCGTTACCGCCGCCTGCGGAAAGCTCTTTATAATGGCGCGGCGCAGGCTTCCGAGATCGGCGTCCTTTTTCTTGAACGGCGGCTTAGCTCCCTGCTCCTTTAAAAGAGCCGAAAGCTCGAATTCGTTTACCGTGTCCGTACCGTTGATCCTCACCTCAAAGCACCAGCACGATGCATAAGCCATCGCGGCGACTGCCGCAGCGGCGAATATCAGCATCCACCACCGCGCCGCTATAGCGTCCGCAAACGCCGCAAAGCGGCTCTTCCCGATCACGCTTATGCGTATGCCGTTCGCCTCCGCGAGCCTTCTCACGCGCCTTAAGCAGACATATTTCACACGCACGACAGCCGTTGTATACGACTGCCGCTTCATATCATAAAGACAGCAATAGGCCCTGCACAGCTCTGTCAAACGGTGAGGACGGATTCCTTCCGCCTTGATGATAACATATCCGGGCATAATATTCCATAGCGCACTCAACAACTTTTTTCACCGCCGCCGTATTCGTATTTTATGGACCCTATCCTGCCTTTGAGCTTGAGCGTCCGGCAGTCCGTCTCCGCTATAACAAAGTTCTCGCCCTCTATTATTATTCTGCCCGTCGCTGTTGCGAGTATAAGCTCCCTGTCCGTATATTCGTATATCCTGCCGTAGTTATCCGCGCAAAGACCCGCGTTTTCATACACTGTAAGATTGACTCCTCCGTATACGACGTGAGCGGGAAAGCCGAAGGACGGGCGCAATACCCTTTTCCGTCTTTTTTTCAATAAGCAGCCTCCGTTTCCGGCATACAAAAAAGGCCGGGAGTATACCGATACAGTATCAGTATATTCCCGGTCTTCGAGTATAAAACCTTTTCGCGTCTATAAAAGCCCGGATATTATTATTCCCACGCCCGTGAGCGACAACACCGCGCTGATCAACGAAGCCACAAGCAGCCGCATTCTCGTTTCCCCGGCGCTTTCCGGCGTTCTTTCTCTCCCGCCCTTTAATATCGCAATTCCGCCGAACAGTATCATCGGCGCCAAAAGGCCGTACATCGCAACATACGGTCCGACCGTTAAAGCCGAATAAACATTCTGTTCGGCAAGCAGTCCTCTTAAGTCAACACCCACAGCCGGCATTTCCTCCAGAAGCTTCAGAAGATCCAAAAACTTTAGGGAAAACATGCTTACAGTATTATTGATGAAGTGAAAAAGCACAGGCATGAAGATGTTTCTTGTCTCGAGCATGATATACGCCAGCACCGCACCCAGCACAGCCGTGATGAGAAAGCGGTACGGATCCATATGCATGAGCCCGAACAGCACGCCGATTATAGCTATGAGCAGCGTCTTTGAGCGCAGACCGGAAAACGCGCTCATTATCGCGCCTCTGAAAAGCGCCTCCTCGCATATCGGCGCGATGACAGCGACCGTGATAAAGGTAATGAGATACGGATACTCCGTCATCGCCTCGCTCAGGCCGTCGGCCGTCTTCGCCATTCCTTCCGGGAAGAAAAAGCCTGTCAGATTTGCTATCGTCGTAGTCAGGAAAAGCGAGCCTATAAACAGCACTATCAGCCCCGCTATCGTCCTCATGCTTATCTTCCGCATGGGAAATACGTCGCCGAAGCGGACTTTACCCACGGCGACGGGGAACAGCGCAAGCAAAAGTATAAAAAGCTCAGACACTGCCGTGCCGTATATACCCAGCGTCTGCGAAAGCACGCTCTGCCCGAACAGCAGCCACAGCGCGCATATCACAAACAGCGCGGCTCCGGTCAGCGGGTGCAGCCTTTTTTCTCTCGGTATGTTCATATGATACCCTCCCTCCGACAAGATAATTATACCACCGAAAAACAGCTTTGAATATATTTCGCGTCGCCGCATATACTTTTCTTGAGTTTTATTTAACGGGAGATGGACTATGCGCGATGAAAACGCTTCCTGCCCTTCGGGCAGCTTTTACACAATAAAAAAAGGCGATACGCTCAGCGGTATCGCCGGTCGCTGCGGCGTCGGTATGACCGAGCTTTTAAACGCGAATCCGTATCTCGATCCAGCATACATCGAGATCGGCCAGTGCATCATCCTGCCGCGCGGCACGACCTTGCACACCGTCGCCGATGGCGAGCAGCTTTTCGATATACTGAGGAGATACGACGTGAGCGCCGCCGAGCTGCGTCAGGCAAATCCGGATATCGACATACTCGCTCTGAAAGAAAAGGATGTTCTGCAAATACCCGTAAAGCTCAGGAGCGGAAGCTATACCGTCGCCGAGGGCGATACGCTGCCGTCCATAGCGGCGCGCTTCGGCGTGAGCATAACGAGTCTCTTAAAAGCCAACCCGGAGCTCCGTCCCGACGAATTTCTGCCGGGGCAAAGCATACGCGTTTAGGCTACTGAGCGTCGCCCACGTCCCTTATGTGCCTTACAAAGTTATACTGGCTCGTGCCGGGCGCAAACTCGCCCGCCGCGATTATCTGACCGGCAACGGTATAGATGCTTCTGCTTACCGGCGGACCGTATATCGTATATTCAGCTTTGCCCGCCGTCAGAACCGCCGCGCCTCTGAAAACATACTCCGTCTTGAAATCCGCCTCGGCTATATTTATGAGCACGGTCGTAAAGCGCTGTCTGCCGCCCGCTGTCTCAAAAACTATATCGTTCGTCCTTCCGTTCTCCGTCCAGTATGCCTTGCCGTAGGAGGTCTTTTCGCCCCCTATAACGAAGGGCAGCGTGCCTAAGTTTGCGGCCTTCATGACCACATTGCCGTATTCCTTAAGCTTAAAGCCGTTAAAACCCGCCGCGGAGATGAGCGCATTTTTTGTGCTTATATCTATGCCCGTGCGGAAGCGTATGCCCGTATAGCCCGCTACTCTTATGGAATAGCCGTGATATGTGAGCAAGTCCGTAAGCGCGGTCTGCTGCACGGCAGAAAATCCCGTTCTTTCGTTGTATTTCAGAAACCATACATACATGCCGTAGGGTATGTTGTTTTTTATCTTATAGGCCGTGATGACCTTTGTGGTCTGCGGCATGCTCGCGCTGACCGTCCTGTTCGCGATCGTGCCGTTCCTCTGCACGCCGTCGGCCCAAAGGCTGCCCGAGCTGTAGGTATAACCGTCGGCAGGGAAGGTCACCGATACCGTGCAGTTGTTTGATATAGTTACCGTTTTCTCCGCAACGACCGTGGGAGCATCCTCACACGTCGCTTTAAGCGTCACCGTCCCCGCCGTCAGCGCTTTTAAGGCTCCGTACTCCGTCACCGTCGCCGTGCCTGTTCCGTTTGTCACGCTCCAGCGTATCCTTTTCCAAACTCCGGCAGGCGAAAACGCCGCAGAATAGCGCGCCGTTCTTCCGGTGCAGACTTTGCCAAGTCCCGTAACGGCTATTGAAGCAGGCTCAACATACGTCTGCGCCGCCGCGGTCACGGCTGCCAGCGCGTCGGTTTTTCCGTTTGCGGTGTATATATCAAAGCCCGGCGTGTAAAGATCGACCGCCGTGCCGGTTATTATAGAATATACCTCTCCCGGTGAAAGCGAGGGGTCGATGCTCAGCATCATGGCTGCGGTGGCCGTGACGGCAGGCGTCGCCATGGACGTCCCGCTCCACCATCTGAAGCTGCCCGAGCTCGTCGGCGTCGCGGTATACATCTCGTTTCCGCCCGCAGTGACGTCCTTGTTCTCGCCGTAGCACGACGCCGTGCCTATAGGCGATCCGCCTATAGTAAATCTTTTGGATAAGGGATTCGTTGTCGGATCCGTATACGAGTCGGTAGAAATAACGGACAGCGCGTACTTTGAGTCTCCCGGCGTCATGCGTCTGTCGTTTCCTTCGTTGCCCGCAGCGCATATGCACAGCACGCCGTGCTCATAGGCCGACTGCACCACCGTCTCGAGCGCGGTCCCGTAATCGTCAAGATAATATGCAAAGCTCATATTTATGAGTCTGCATCCGTTTGCCAGCGCATAATTTACGCCCGCGATAACGTCCGTGGACTGAAAAGCATAGTTGCCCCGGCATGCGGCGATGACCACGAGATCTATGCATTCCTTTGCGCAGACTCCCGCGATGCCGTAGCCGTTGTTCGCCTCCGCCGCCATGACGCTGCATACTCCCGTGCCGTGTCCGCCCGCATTGACGTCGCCGCAATTGCCGTTATTCACTAGCGGACAGTTGTTTATAACGTCATAGGACAGCGTCTTATTCACGATGTTTGTAAGATCGGGATGGTTATAGTCCGCGCCGCTGTCAATGACCGCTACGCGCGTCTTTGTAAGAGAGTTTCCGTCCGCCGCGGCCCATTGTCTGACGAAGTCCTGCGCCTCGAACGCGTTCACATAATCAAGATACCATTGCCGGGAAAGGGACGGATCGTTCACGGCAGCCAGAGAATAACCGGAGACCCCCTGTTCTTCCTCCGGGTTCGCGGAGCCGTCGCCGCCGTCCTCCATGCGAAGCACGCCTACGCGCTCCGCACTCTTTACATACGAAAGCGCCATAAGCTCTCCGCACGCCTCGTCCTCCGTCGATCCCGCACGTACCTTGAGCTCGCGCATTTCGAGTCCGAGCGCGGGCGTAAGATTCTCTCCGACCGTATAGCCGAGACCGGCAAGCTCCGCACTTTCGCTTTCGCCGAAGGAAGAAAAATTTACAAGCACTGCGCCCTCGGCAAACTCTCCTTCCGGCTGCGCTTCCTCCGCCGGATGTTCTCCGTCGACGGCATAAACCGGGCAAGCCGAAAACATCAGCATCAGCGCGGACGCAGCCGCTGCGAGTATCTTTATGGCACGGTCTTTTTTCATATCAAAAAACCTCCGAAGAGACAAAGATCATGCGTCGCCGCATCACGACGTTTATATAGGTCATATGTAATAATACAACAATTCAGACTGCATGGCAACGGTGATATTGCCATATAAAAGTTGCAAAAGAACCGTTTACATACTATAATCAAATAAACGAACGAAGCTTGGAGCTCGCAATGAAACGCTTTTTTCTGATATGTCTTACACTTGCGCTCGCGCTCGTCTTATTAGCGGGCTGCGGCGCAAAGCGCACGGTCAAATTCATACCTACGGACTATCTGTCCTCCTCCGGGGAGGCGGATGCAATGCCCGTCATGTTCGGCTTCTGCGCAAAGGGCGAGGGCGGCATAGAGGACGCCGTCATTGCTCATATTCAGCAGAGCGCGACGGAAAAGGGCTTTGACGTGCAGGTACGCTATGCGGAGAACAGCGCGGAAAAGCAGGCCGAAAACATCGAATCGCTCATCAGCGAGGGCGCTATGTGCCTTATTGTCAACCCCGTCGATATAGACGGACTCGATTATTCTATGGACTATTGCACCGAGATGGGCATTAAGGTCATTAATCTTTTAGAGCCCATAAACGGCAAGGTCGACTGTCTCATATGCCCGGACTACAGCCTCGTCGGCAAAAAGGGCGCGCGTCTTGCGCGCGAGGCCGACAGCGACAACGGCTATGACAGTCTCAACGTATATCTTTTGGAAAACGCTCCGGACAGCTTTACTATGCAGCTCATGCACGACGGCTTTAAGTCCGAGCTCGGGGATTCCGGCAGTATAAAGGGCGTACGCCACTTTGAGCCGGAGGCCGAGGCGGAGCTCGCCGGTCTTGACCGCGCGGAGCTCGAGAGCTCCAACGTCGTTTTTGCCTTCAACGAGGCTCTGGCCTCCTCCGTATCCGGCAGCGAACGCTCGGTTATATGCTGGGGCGCGTCGAGCGACACGCTTCAGAAGATATCCTCAAAGGACGTCTACGCCGCAGTTTTCTACGGCCCGTGCGAGCTCGCCGATAAAGCGCTCGCGGAGGCAATGGCATATGCGAACGATCCGGAATACGCCATGCCCGCATATGTCGAGGTCTCGCTCGGCGTCGCGAGCGAATCCAGCGTAGATGCATATATAGCCTCGGCGAACGGCGGCTATCCTGAGCCCGCGCAATAATCGCCTAAAAAGGATTATCACGCATAACAGCGGCTGAATATCACCCCAAAAACGGCTCCGCGCTTTTACCCCGCGGAGCCG
>CAYVOZ010000110.1:8006-9343 GCA_964453325.1 uncultured Christensenellaceae bacterium
TTTTTGATACCGTATTATCGTTTAAACACTTTATGCCTTTTCCTCGGTCTCTCCGTCTCGGAGCTGTCCTCTTTCCTTAAGATCGCTCACTATCCGCTCGAACATAGCCTTGTCTATCTTGAATTTCGTGCGGTATATTATATAGCCTATCACTATGAACACGAGCGGTATAGCAAGCATGGCTATTTTTAATATGAGCTTGCCCTCGCTGTCTATGGGCGTCGCGTCGGAGACGTCCGCCGCAGCCTTTATACCGCATATTATCGTCGTTGCGCTTATGATGCCCGTCGATATCGCCCCGCCTATCTTGTTTATGAGCGGCTGTATGGAGAAGGTCACGCTGTCGTTGCGCTTTTTTAGCTTCCACTGCCCGTATTCTATGGTGTCCGCAAGGAACATGAGCATGAGCAGCTGTATGAACGCCTGACCCACGAACATGAACACGCCCGCGACCGCAAGGGGTATCATCTGACCCGCGGGAGCGAAGAAGAACACGATATATCCTATAATGACGGACACCGTCGAGCCGAAATAGAGCTGCTTTCGCGTAAAGCGCTTCGAGAACAGCGGGAAGAGTATCAGCGCTATGAGCTGCGTAACTCCGAGTATCGCCGCAAACACCGCATACATGCCCTTATCGCCGTATATATACTGCATGTAATAGAGCGCAAAGCCCGTCGTCGTGCAGTAGCCTATCATAAAAAGACCCATAGCCACTGTCGTCCAGAGCAGCTGATCATTGTCCTTTATGACGTGTATCATGTCCTTTACAGTTGTCTTTTCTTCCTTTACGAATACGCCCCTTTTCTCCTTTACTCCGAACAGCGTAAACAGCTGGAAAAGTATCATGAGCGCGGCGACCACCAGCGCCACGGAGAACCAAGCCTTCTGGTCGTTCCCGAGCGCGGACGTGACGGGCTCTATCGCCACCACGACTATATACATGCCTATGTTGGCGCATATGCGCGCAAACGAGCCTATCTTCTCGCGGTTCTTCTGATCGAGCGACAGCGTGGGCATCATCGACCAGTAGGCAATGTCGTTTGCGCCGTAGGTCACGTCCCACAGCAGATAGCACAGCCCGAAGAACACTATGAACCACGCCCCGGACAGCCCGAGGTCGGAGAACATGAGCACCATGAACACCGCGCTCAGTACCGCGCCTATGAGCATGGGCGGCTTGAACTTTCCCCATCGCGTGTTCGTGTTGTCGACTATCATGCCGGTTATCGGGTCGTTGAACGCGTCGAATATGCGGAGCACCGTGAGCAGCCCGGCGACCGTCGCATACGTCGCCACAGAGAGCTTCAGCACATTGGACAGGAAATAAATAAGAT
>CAYVOZ010000111.1:0-9060 GCA_964453325.1 uncultured Christensenellaceae bacterium
CCGGCCTTTTTGATCTGTCCGCGGAGCTCGGGATCTGCCTTGGTGAGTGCGCGGGCTATGCCGTGGCGGATAGCGCCTGCCTGACCTGTATAGCCGCCGCCCTTTACGTTGACAGCGACATCGTAGGAGCCCAGCTTATCGGTGAGCACGAGAGGGCTTCTGACAAGCATCTTGAGCGTTTCATAGCCAAAGAAGTCGTCGATATCTCTCTTGTTTATGGTGATGTTTCCGTTGCCTGCATAAAGTCTCACGCGCGCGACGGATTTCTTTCTTCTGCCTGTGCCTAAGAATTGTTCCATGGTTTTACCTCCTCACGCGTTAAAGCTCTATAAGCTCAGGGCACTGCGCCTGATGCTTATGGTCGGGACCGGCATAAACGTGAAGCTTTGTGAGCATCTTGTCACCGATCTTGTTTTTCGGAAGCATGCGTCTTACAGCTTCCATAAGTGCGAATTCGGGCTTTCTCTCCATAAGGTGACGATAGCTCATCTCCTTAAGACCACCCGGATAACCGGAATGATGATAGTACATCTTCTGATCCAGCTTTTTGCCTGTGAAAACCAATTTCGCAGCGTTTACGACTATAACGAAATCGCCGGTATCCACGTTAGGCGTGTATTCGGGCTTGTTTTTGCCCATCAGTATAACAGCCACCTGGCTTGCCAGTCTGCCAAAGGTCTTTCCCTCGGCGTCCACCAGCACCCATTTTTTCTGGAGGCTGTCGGCGTTTGCCATATATGTCTTCATAAGACTCCTCCTATGTATATAACGTTTTTTTTGCTCGCCGTTGTGATGGTAGGCACACGGTTTAAGCTTTTTCGATAGGCGGGGCTAGTGCTTCCCGAAAAGCCAGCAAAGAATATTCTATATAAACTATTCCGCATTGTCAAGCTATTTTTAGCAGTTTCATGCGGTTTTGCGGCAATTCTATCATTATGGCGAGCATATTTTATGTAAAATTGCCTCTCTTTACAACTGCCTCGCCGGGGTGAGCGCTCTTGAACGTCGTTTCTTCTTGCCACGGCTGTCTTAAAGTATTATTATTGTGTTGATATCATAAAGTACCTGTCGCGGAGGATCAAATGAAAAGAATTGCCGTTCTCATACCCTGCTATAACGAATCGCTTACTGTTGCAAAGGTCGTATCCGACTTTCGCCGCGAGCTCCCCGAGGCCGAGATATACGTCTATGACAATAACTCCACAGACGGGACCGACGAGATAGCGCGGGAGGCGGGCGCGACGGTGCGCTATGAGACGAGCCAGGGAAAGGGCAACGTCATACGCACGATGTTCCGCGATATCGCAGCCGATGCATATATAATGGTCGACGGCGACGACACATATCCCGCGGAGCATGCCCGCGAAATGGTTGACCTCGTGCTCGAAAAGGGCATGGATATGGTGATAGGCGACAGGCTCTCAACGACCTATTTGACGCAGAACAAGCGCCCCTTCCACAATCTCGGCAACATGACCGTCAAAAACATGGTGAATAAGATATTCCACGGCGACGTGACCGATATCATGACCGGCTATCGCGCGTTCTCCCCGCTCTTCATAAAGTCCTTCCCCGTGCTGTCCGCCGGGTTCGAGATCGAGACCGAGATGACTATACACGCGCTCGATAAAAAGCTGCACCTGTGCTCGGTGCCTGTAGAGTACCGCGACAGGCCCGACGGAAGCGTATCCAAGCTCTCCACATACTCCGACGGCTTTAAGGTCATAAAGACCATATTGCTGCTGTTTCGCGACTACCGGCCTCTGGCGTTTTTCGGTATATTTGCCGGTATATTCGCACTTGTGGGCATTGGCCTTTTCATACCGGTTTTTGTGGAATACGCACAGACCGGGCTGGTACCGCGCTTCCCCACGCTCATAGTCTCTACCGTCTTCTTTATACTCGCCATGCTCTCGCTTGTATGCGGACTTATACTTGAGACTGTGGCAAAGAAGCACCGCCAGCTCTTTGAGGTGAATCTCAACATCATTAAGCTTCTCATGCGGGATTGAGCATGTTTGCGCATTTATCGCCCGCCGGGGCTGTTTAAATGACCGAATACGGTTTTCTATATGCACAGCCCTTCGCCAGCGATATTCGGGCATATCCCGGGCGAAGGGCTGTTCCACATTCTGCCCCGCTGCGCATAAGCACAGCGGCCGTCTTTGTCCGTATCAATCCGTCTCTATCAATAAGCTTCTCCAGATCAGATAGTCCTTCCCCGGGTTCCTTACCGTTATATTCAGGCCGGGCGCGTCCTCCTTCAGCTCGAGCCTGAAGCTTATGCCGTCCTCCGACGTCACGATATCCAGCATCTCATGTTTGACAGCGCCGTCGTCCGACGTTACCTCTATATCTGCGTTTTCCAGCTTTCTGCCGGTCACGGTTATCAGATAGCTGCCCGGAGTAAACTCGACATTCGGCCCGGAAACTGAGCCGCCCGGCATTACGGCGACCTCTTCCTCCGACTGGTCGCAGTTGGCGTCCTGGACGATCTCCGGCGAGAACATATCATAGCCCGACCTTATTACCGACCGCACCCTAAGCTCCGCCTCTTCATATCTGAGTCCGCCCTTTCCCGCGGTGATCGTTATGCCGACGTTATTATAGCCGCTGCTGAGTTCCAGCTTATACTCCGCGCCCTCTGTCCCGGCGCGCCTGAGCTCGACGCTTGTATCGCCGGAGACAACGGACACCTCTGCGCTGTCGGCGCCCTCTCCCGATATCTCAAGAGTATATGTGCCGTCTCGCATACCCTGACGGATTATGTTGATGCTTGTGCCCTCGGGCATAACGAGCTCGTCTCCTTCTCTCGTTCCGCCCTCCTGCGTGATGGCGCCGTAATCCGGGCCGAAGCGAAGCACGCTCGGGACAAACAGCTCGTCCCAAAAATCCATATCGTATACGAGCATGACAAACGCGTCGTTTATGTCCACCTTGCGCTTGCAGCTCTCCGTCAGATAGCTGTTGGCCTTTTCGATATTTGCGTATTCGCCGAGCTCGTCGCTCGTCAGCAGAAGGAAGAACTCGTCAGCGTCGGCGGGCCTGTTATACCACAGGTCATCCGTCTGCAGCAGTCCTCTGTCCACGCCTCTTACGACGTTTGTACCTATGCTTCTTATGAATACATCTCCCTCCGAAAGCACCGTGTTGACGTTCGCGACCCAGAAGCCCCCGAAGCCGTATTTTAAGTCCTCGGACTTGATGATATCTATTATCGGACTTTGCTGCTTTACTTTGATTTCGTTTTTATAGACCTCAAAGGACGTAATGAAAGTTATTCCCGCAATGGCCACCGCCGTGACCGTCTTCCACCTGAGCTCGTTAATATAGCACGAGAAGAACAGCGCGGCGTTGAGATACGCGCACAACAGCATATTCATAAGCACGCGCGGCGTTCCTGCGCCTTTCTGTGTGAGTAAAAATTCCATGAGGCAAACCGCGCCTGTGAAGGTGTTGGCAAAGAATATGAGCCTTGAAGCGGTATCAAGCTTTTTCCATACGCACAGCAACAGAACGGGGCTTACCGTTACCGCCAGAAATACCGTAACGCGGAACAGGCTCCTCAGACCTCCTATGGCAAACGCGGAGTCTCCTCCGACCGACAGTCCGAATATGCTTACCCAGCTTGAGGGCAGTATTTCCAAATGCTCAAGCAGCTCGGCGTCCGATACGATAGTATACGAGCCCGAGGTCTCGACATATCCCATGTCGGGAACACCGTTCATCGCAAGCTTAAAGAACACCAGCCCCGCGGCTATACCTACTATTATCGCCGCGGCCGACGCCGCCTCGCCAAGGTTATCGCGGCTTATGAGACGGCTCTTTTTTATCATTACGCATACCGCGATGGCGAGCAGCACAGGCAGCGCCGACAGCGCGATCTGTACAAAGCCGTTCGCTGCGGAGACAAATCCCCACAGCAGCAGCCCTATGAGCCACTTTATCGCCTTTTTGCCCTGCGCCTTGCCGGTAATGACCGGCAGCGCGCATCCGAGCAGTCCGAGAGCGCTTATATACGCCATGCCGTAATACAGTATATGATGCAGCAGATTCGCCCCGGTCGCGGTAAACATCGCCAGCAAGGCTATCGCCGTAAGGGTATACATATCGCCGCGTCTTTTCGTCGCATTCGCAGCAAGTACCAGAAGCGCGAACACAAGCACCGAGAAGAAGAGTACGATGCCCAGACGGTTGGCAAAGAGCGTTTGCCCGAGCATCGCGACAAAGGGCAGCATAAATACGTTCCCGCCGAGCGGCATAGCATAGCCGTAATGGAACGTGGTGCTGAGCAGGCGTCCGGAGTCGATGGAGGCCTGCGCCCATATCACATCCTCCACATAATCGCTGTCGGTCATGGGATCGCTCAGAATATAATAAAGCGCCATGAACAATATCGCTGTCAGCAGCAGCAAGGATACAGCGGCGTATATGCGCTGCGAGCGTTTTGCGTCGCTTCCCAAAAGAGCGTTGCCGAGCTTATTCAGTGTTTTCATGACCGCCTCCCAATTAAAAAACGAAATGTTATCGCACGAGGTTTTTCATCAGTATAAACATGTCACACGTCAAAATCAAGTCCGCGCGGCCTGACGGTACGTATCGGCATGTCTCTGCGTCCCGAATCCGTTTTCTCATATCCGCCACGAGCCGCCGAGAGCGTCGTCCCATTCCGTCTTTGTGCCGTCGGCATAGCCCATTAGTATAGACACGCACTTATAAGCCGCATCCCTGCGCGCACAAGCCGTGAAGCGCTCCACGGCGTCCGCCGGAATGAGCCGCTCGCTCGCGGCATAATATAGCGCCGCGTCGTCGTCGTTTCTCGTCACCGCCGCCATAAAGGCGTCCGTGCAGCGCGATATATATGCGCGGTATGCCTCTCTTGCATGCGGCTGATAGCTGTCCGCGCTGCGGCAAAACCGCACAGCCGCCTCCGCGCGGCGCTCCTCGCCGAGAGTATTTATCGCTCCGGCGGGGGCGTCGAGGCGGACGAGCCTGCCGCAGCCCTCGAACAGCCTGCGCCCGAACTCTCCCGTGCTCGCGCATATCGTCACGCTTTCAAGCTCCTTGCAGCCGTAGAACGCGTCGTAATCTATAGAGATTATACCCGCGGGTATGCTTATCTCTTTTAACGAAAGGCAATATCTGAACGTGCTGCACTCTATCGCGGTCATGCGCGGCGAAAAGCGGATTCTTTTAAGCCGCTTACAGTATTGAAACGCATACTCCCCGAGCTTTTCCACGCTGTCGGGCAGATATATGCTCTCCAGCGCCTGACAGTCGTTGAAGGCGTGATCCTCTATTTCCGTGAGCCCATCAGGCAGAGTGAGCGACTTGAGGTCGCAGAAGCTTGCAAAAACTCCCTCCGCTATGCACGTGACTCCCTCCGGCACGACCGTGCTTTCGTCATAGCCCCACGCTTTTTTCAGCACACCGTCGGCAATATCGAATTTCAAGCGTACTCCTCCGTCCTTAAAGCAGGTCGCGCTGCTCTATCTCGTACATTATCTGCTTCTCGCGCTCGTGGAACTGCAGCTCCTTATTGTGCTCGAAATACCTGTCGCAGCCGAAGCGCGCTATAAAGCGGGAGCTGTATTCGTTCACGGTGAGGTCGGTTATCAGCACAAGCATCTCCTGCGCACCGCCGAAGCATTTTTCCGTAAACACGAAGAGGTTGTTGAGCTTTCGCTTCTCCTCCTGAGCCTTTGCCGAAAGCTCCTTTGCGCGCGCGTCGAAGTCCGCGCGCACAGTCGCCTCCGCGTCCGCGGACGAGCCCGATCTTAAAAGCAGCGCACGCATCTCTTCTATGGCGGCTATGGCGTTAAGGCGCGTCTTTTCCTCGTCTCGCGATACCGATGCGGCGCGCAGGCCCTTTTGCAGCTCCGCTCTCTCCCGCTCCGCCGTCTCGTAAAGGCTCTCAGGCGATACGCCCGCCGCGCTCATGCCCGTGAGCACGGCTTTTAAATGATTCAGCATATCAAGCTCGGACATCACCTCGCGCATGCCCTGAGTGGAGGCGTCCGTCAAAAGCCCCAGCACTGCAAGCCGCTCGTCGAACTGCGCGGCCTCCGCGCGGTCGCGCACGTCGTCGGAGACGTCTCCGTTTAAAATGCTGTCTATATGATAGTCCTCGCGGTACTTGCTGTATAGCTCGTAGTATACGGAGAAATCGCCCGCGATGCGGCGGTTGCGCAGGTATTGCTGTATCAGCCTTATATCCGGCTTTATGCCTAATTCCTCATAGAGCTTTATCATCTCCGAAAGGTTGTCCCAGCCGCGCGCCGTGACAAAGCTCTTGCCCTCCACGGTGGTCTCCACGCGGTAGAAGTCTCCCTTTCTCGCCGCGAGGTACGTCAGCACCGCCGCGTGCACTCCTCTTTTATACGCGTACTCGCGCCATACGTCAAAGTCCGGCTCTACCTCTATATATTTGAGCCTGTCCATAGTCACTATGTCGAACTCGTGCACGGATTTATTGTACTCGGGCGGATTGCCCGCCGTGACCACTATCCAGCCGTCCGGCACGCGATGCCGTCCGAATATCTTGAACTGCAAGAATTGGAGCATGGCGGGCGCGAGCGTCTCGGACACACAGTTTATCTCGTCGAGAAAGAGTATGCCCTCCTTAACGCCCGTCTCCTCCATCATATCGTATACGGACGCTATTATCTCGCTCATGGTGTACTCGGAGACGTCGTATTCCTTTCCGCCATAGGTCTTTTTCTGTATAAACGGCAGACCGAGCGCGCTTTGACGCGTATGATGCGTCATGGAGTAGGACACGAGCCCCACATGCAGCTCGCCCGCGACCTGCTCCATTATCTCCGTCTTTCCTATGCCCGGAGCGCCCACAAGAAATATAGGCCGCTGCCTCTCTATGGGTATGCGGTATCTTCCGAGCTCGTCCTTCATGAAATACGCGCTCATGGCGTCCTTTATCTGCTGCTTGGCTTCTTTGATATTCATGCTCTGTCCTCCCGGTCAAATGTCTTCCTCGTCCAGTACCAGCTTTATCGCCCACGGCGGCACGTCCGGCGTGTCCTCGCCGTTATATAAGAAAACGAACGCCGCGTCGTACGGCGGCCTCTTCTCGGGGAACGTCCCGAGTCCGTCCGTAAAGTATATGAGCCCGCGCAGATCCGTAAAGTGCTTTTGGCGTATGAGCTCGTCCACACGGTCGAACACGGGTCTGAAGTCCGTGCCGGAAAAGCCCCTTAGCTCCATATGCTTTATGTACTCCTCAAACTCCTCGTCGTTCGTTATAATGACGTCTTCCTTTATCTCCGTATCGCACTGTATGATGTGCAGCTTTATCTTCTTAAAGAAGTTTTCGCTTTCCTTTAATATATTATAGGTCTTGTTTACGAACTTCTCCACGAGCTTGCCCTGTACGGAGCCCGAGGTATCTATGGCTATAACGAACTCCTTTATGCGCAGAGTCTCTTTATATTCGAGCGGCTCTATGAGCGGCATTTTCTCATACAGCTTTAAGCCGTAGGTATAGAATATATAGTCAAATTCATCGTCGTCTATCTTCATCGTCTCCCCGAGCACGGAAAAACGCCTCAGAAAGTCTGCGTAGCTGTGCTTTTCTCTGTGCAGCGCGGAAAGGCTCTTTGTCAGGCTGCCGGTCTTGTCCCCCCATTCCCGCGCGCGGTTCTCGAGCTCCGCCTGTATGCCCTCGGACAGCTTTTTCCATCGCCCCACTATCGAGCGGCGGGACTCGAAGGGCTTATCGGAGTTGGACGTCGCCTCGCCCGTATCCCCGTCCTTTTTAACGCTCTTTCCCGCGCCTGCTCCGCGATGCATGCTCTGCGGGCGCTCGTTATACCACTTATCGTGCCCGTCGCACATAAACAGCGCGCGCACGCGCCTGAGCTCCGCTCTGTCCGTACCCTCGTTCTTAAAGAATCTGTATATGCGCTCTGCGGTGAGAAGCCTCATGCTCTTTTTAAGCCCGTCGGTATATTCCTTCTGCGCTTGTTCTCTCTCCGAGCGTACGCAGCGTATATTTATCTCGTTTACGGCGTTCTCCGCCGCTATGTCGCAGGCCGTATCCCACATCTCGCGGTCGATGCTTTTATCCACAAAGGAATGCGAGAATATGCAGTGCATCATGATATGCAGATATGAGCGCGTAACGGAGGTGCGCTCCTTATAAAAGCTGTCTATGACATACTGCGGATCGAAATACAAAAGGCTGCCGTCGGTCATGAGTCCGCTGCCTGCGCTCACCGTCGGAGCAAGCTCAAACAAAGCCGCGTCCATAAAGCGAAGATCCATCATGAGCGTGCTTCTCGAAAGCTCTATTATATTGAGTGCGAGCCTTTCCGCGTCCTGCAATGTCTTTTTCCTTCCGTCTCCTTATATGCCTGCCGTTAACCGCGCAGCTTATGCAAGAAGCTTTATCTGTGTTTTATTTTAGTTTGTTTTATCCCGTAAAACAAGGCTTTAAGGCCATGTATCGGTACTGTCTTTTATCAGTCGCTCCTTCAAAAGAAAAACGGCGCGTTTTGCGGGCAGAGCCCTCGCGCCGAAATGTGATATATCCGTATTCTATTCCGTCAGCGAAAGCTGCCTTGCTATCGCCCTTGCCTCTTTGTCGCCCGTCGCGATAAAAAGTCTCTTGCACGGGGCGAGCTTTGCGGTGTCCACGCACTCGCGCGGACAGCCGAGCAGCAGTATGCCTATATCCCGCGCAACTCCCGGCTCGTGGTCGAAGAGCTCTATGTCGCCGGGAATATGCTCCCGGATATACCGGGCGGCCGCAGCGCGATCATAGGTCGCGTTGCAGCCGCCGCAAAACTTTATATAGCCGGTGCGCATCAGTCGCTTACTTTTGCGATAGCCTTTGCGAGCTGCTTCTTCTGCTCGAGGTTGCCCTGACGCGATATCATTATGCGCTGCGCCTGGGGCGAGCCCGCGCCGTGCATGGACTCTGTGCGATAGCCCACAGCCGCCGTGCCGAGCGTTATGTTCTCTATAAGGCGAAGCACTCTCATGCGGTTCTCGGTCGTGACTCCCTCAACGCCGGTCAGATACTTTTCTATATAGGGACGCAGG
>CAYVOZ010000112.1:0-2783 GCA_964453325.1 uncultured Christensenellaceae bacterium
AATACCCGTACATCATCGTGAGCTCATAAAGGTCCGTCATCATAGTCAAATTTCTTCCGAACATAGCCTTACTCCTCTTTGGTCCCGGGCTCTTCCGATGCTTCGGTCTCTGTCCCGCCGTCGTTTTCCGCTGTCACTTCCGTTTCGTCCGCGTCCTCGGGAAAGGACACGGCCTCGTCCGTTTCGGGCGTCTCCTCTGCGTCTCCGGTCACGACCTCTTCCGCATCGGAGTCCTCCTGCGCTGCGTCGGCGGATTCTTCCGGCGCAGCCTCTGCGGCGACGTCCTCCGGGTCCTTCTTAACAAGGCAGTACGGTCCGTTGTATGCGGCGGGCAGGGGTTTTTTCCGTATCAGCAGCAGATACAGTATGCCGCCTATCACGCACAGCGCGGCGAGCGCCTGACTTATCCTTATTACTCCGGGTATCAGCCACAGGCTGTCCGTGCGAAGCCCCTCTATAAAGACGCGTCCGAGCCCGTAAAGCGTGAGGTAAAGAGCGAAAACATTGCCCGGCCTCTTTGCCTTTTTATAGAAGAACCACAGCAGCACCGCGAACACGAGCAGATTCCACATGCTCTCGTAAAAGAACGTGGCCATATGCCACGGCTCCTGACAGGTCACGTTTATCATGCTGTTTGTCGCCGCATCGAACTGCGCGACGGTGTGCGCGCCGTCTATCTTTACTGCATACGGGAACCACTGTTTGCCGGGATCTGTGACGGCCACGCCGAACGCCTCCTGATTGACAAAGTTGCCCCAGCGGCCTATCGCCTGACCGATGATAAGCCCGCAGCCCGCAAAATCGAGAACATCGCCGAGCGGCACCTTTTTCCATTTGCAGAATATGAGCGCCGCGATTATACCGCCTATGACCGCGCCGTATATTGCGAGGCCGCCCTTCCACACGGCGATTATATCGCCGGGGTTCTGGGAATAATAGCCCCATTCCGAGAATACATAATAGAGTCTTGCGCATATCACCGCCAGCGGTATGGCGAGAATGAGAAAGTCGATTATTACGTCGAATTTATACCCTCTCTTTTTGGACAGACAGTATGCCGTTATCACGCCCGCCACTATGCCTATGCACATTATGACTGCATACCATGCGATATTCAGCCCCTCTATGCCGAATAGCCCCTTCACGAGAAACCTGTTCATTATTACAGTCGATCCTCCGATCATGATTTCGTATTTTTGTACGCTAACAGGAAGAGGCTCTCCGCCCTCCTATATTACGCTCATTATAAGTTGTCGCCGTCCTTGCGTCAAGCAAAACGCGCATCTCCGGAGCCTCCGGCGAGGGGCTTATGCGACACGATTCGACAGTGTTCGTTGCTTTATATGCTCTTTGGTGATAGCATAATACTTGATCGGGAACTTTCCGGGAGGGAGCGCGCATGAGAAAAGTCTTTTCGGTATCTCTACTTATATTATTGGCGGCACTGCTGTGCTCGGCGGCCGCATGCCGGTCGGTCGAAGTCCCCGTGTTTGCAAATGCAGCCCCTTCCGTCGAGGCGCCGACCGCGACGCCGCTTCCGACGCCCGTTCCCACTCCCGAGCCGACGCCCATACACGTGCTCGTCTCCACGCCCTCGCCCGAGCCCTCGCCCACAGAGCCGCCCATAAGCTGTCTGCGCACGGACCTCGATCCGACGGCTCCCATGGTCGCTCTGACTTTTGACGACGGCCCGTCGGGAAAGACGACCTCAAAAATACTCGATCTTTTGAGCGAATACGGCGGACGCGCAACGTTTTGTATGGTAGGCGAGCGCATGGAGGAATACTCCGACGTGGTGAAGCGAGCCGCAGCCGGGGGAAACGAAATAGCCTGCCACACATGGTCTCATGCGAGGCTCGTAAAGAAATCCCGAGAGGACGCCGACGCAGAGATCGGCGATATGAACGATAAGGTCCTTGAGATGACGGATCTTGAGGTCAGATTTCTGCGGCCACCCTACGGCGGCTATAACAATACCGTAAAGGAGATATGCGTCGAACGCGGGCTTTCGATAGTCTACTGGTCCGTGGATACAAACGACTGGCAGACCAAGGACGCGTCCTCCACCTTCGGCGCGATAAAGCGCAGGGCGGCGGACGGCGCGATAATACTCTGCCATGATCTCTATTCCGCGACGGGCTCGGCCATGGAGGACGCGATACCCTGGCTCACGGAGCAGGGCTTTCAGCTCGTCACGCTGACAGAGCTTTTATACTATAAGAACGGCGGAGCGGTTCCCGGCACGGTGTATAAAAGCGCCTCGGACTATGAGGCATATCAGGAATAAGCCTCATTTCATCACCGTGATCGTCACGGCTATACGGTCGTCGTACTCCACTGTTTTATATTCCGTTTTTGCGCCCATGGCGGTCATCTTGCCTACGGCGCGTTTTAATGTGTTCACATATATCCTGTAGCCGCAGCGCATCTTCATCTGCGGCGAGTCCTTTTCCTCGCCGTAAAGCCTGTTGAGCTCATGCTCCACAAGGTCCTCCGTCTCCTTTACGGAAAGTCCCTCCCTGACGATGCGGTCAATGAGCCTCAGCTGTGCGGTCTCGTCATGCAGGCGAAGCAGCGCGCGCGCATGTCGCTCCGTCAGCGAATGGCGCACTAACTTTCTCTTTACGGATATGGGCAGCTTCAGTATGCGAAGCTTGTTGGCTATCGTGGACTGATTTTTGGACATCCGCTTTGCGAGCTCCTCCTGAGTGAGGCCGTGCTCTCTTATAAGGCTCTGATAACCCTCCGCCTCCTCGAGATAGTGCAGATTCTCGCGCTGCAGG
>CAYVOZ010000112.1:2793-9049 GCA_964453325.1 uncultured Christensenellaceae bacterium
TCCGGAGCGTCCTTGAGCACGAGCGCCTTTATATGAGTGAGACCCGCCATCTTTGACGCTCTTAAACGCCTCTCCCCCGCTATCAGCTCATACGCGTCCTGCCCCAGACGCCTTACGCTTATGGGCTGCAGCAGCCCGACCAGCTTTATCGAGGACGCAAGCTCTGCTATGGCTTCGTCCGAGAAATACCTTCTCGGCTGAAAAGGGTTCGGATGTACGCTGTTTATAGGTATGCTGTCAAGTATTACGCCGGATGGGTCTGACTCGGCTGCACTGCTGCCCGCTTTGGTAAATCTGACCATAAAGCCTGTCCTCCGTATGCTGATTATCTTTGTTCATAATTAGCATTCTATGCCGGGAAATTATTTCCTTTGGGCTCTACAAAGACAGACCTTATTCGACAAAAGTAGACCTAAAAAGGAGCGGCGTTTATATTGCCGCTCAGTTTTTATCTGATTTTAATACACCGGCCATTCAGTCCGGCAGATACTCCACATGCATGCTGTCAAAGCCGACCTTCTCCAAAAAATCCTGCGGCAGAAACTTTGTGCTCTTGTATCTCGAAAGCTCCGCTGCGTGCTTTTTTACCCATACGGGCTCAGCGACGTCGAGCTGCTTATATATGTTCTCCATGCATTCCATGAGCGCCTCGGACGGGTCGGAAAGCCCGCTCTCGAAAAAAGCTCTGTCCGTCACCTCGGCGTCCTTTACAAGCGTAGCCCATACTCTCAAAAACCGCACCGCCTCTCCTCATACGTTTATCATACTGCTTTCAATATATGAAAAATCCGTAAAAAGCGCAAGCCTTTATTGATTTTTCACCGTAAAAAAGCTATTATACCAATTAACTGTTTAACAGCAGTCCCACATATTTAAAGAACGGAGAAATCACAAATGGGAATGACTCTTGCATATAAAATACTTTCCGCACACGTCGCGGAGGGTACGCTCAAAAAAGGCGAAAGCATAGCCGTAAAAATAGACTATACTCTCACGCAGGACGCCACCGGCACTATGGCGTATCTGCAGTTCGAGGCGATGGGCGTGGAGCGCGTGCGCACTAAGAAGTCGCTCGCATATATAGATCACAACACGCTGCAGACAGGCTTTGAGAACGCGGACGATCACGCTTATATAGCCTCCGCGGCGAAGAAGTACGGAGTATACTGCTCGCGCCCCGGCAACGGCATATGCCATCAGGTCAATCTGGAGCGCTTCGGCGTTCCCGGCGCGACGCTTCTTGGCAGCGACAGCCATACGCCCACGGGCGGCGGCATAGGCATGATAGCCATGGGCGCGGGCGGACTCGACGTCGCTGTCGCCATGGCGGGCGGGCCGTATCATATGACCGCTCCCTCGGTGCTCGGGGTCAAGCTCACGGGCGCACTCACGCCCGGCGTATCCGCAAAGGACGTCATACTCGAGGTACTTAAAAGACTGTCCGTCAAGGGCGGCGTCGGAAAGATAGTGGAATACTTCGGCGAGGGCGTCTCTGCCCTGTCCGTACCCGAGCGCGCCACAATAACGAATATGGGCGCGGAGCTCGGCGCAACGACCTCCGTATTCCCGAGCGACGAGCGCACGAGAGCGTTTTTGAAAGCACAGGGCAGAGAGTCCGACTATACTCCGCTCGCTGCGGACGCGGACGCGGTATACGACGAGCTTATAGAGATAGACCTTTCCTCGGTCGTTCCTCTCGCGGCCTGCCCGCACAGCCCGGATAACGTAAAGCCGCTCACCGAGCTCGGCGCCATGAGGATAGACCAGGTCTGCATAGGCAGCTGCACAAATTCCTCTTATACCGATATGATGCGCGTCGCGTCCATACTAAAGGGACGCACGGTCGCTCCCGGAGTCAGCCTCACTATATCCCCCGGCTCAAAGCAGGTCCTGACGATGATAGCCGAGAACGGCGCGCTCGCGGACATGATAGACGCCGGCGCGAGGATACTCGAGAGCGCATGCGGCCCGTGCATAGGCATGGGGCAGTCGCCGTGCACCGACGGTATATCCCTGCGCACGTTCAACAGAAACTTTTTAGGCCGCACCGGCACAAAGAGCGCGGGAGTTTATCTCGTGAGCCCGGAGACCGCCGCGGCGTCCGCCGTGACCGGCGTGCTCACTGCCGCATGCGGGCTCAAGGGAGCTGTCGACGGACTCGATATCGCGATGCCTGAGCATTTTCTTATAAACGACAACATGATAGTCCCCCCCGCGCCCGAGGGCGAGGAAGTGCCTATTGTGCGCGGCCCCAATATAAAGCCCTTCCCCGTAAACGTCCCGCTGCCAAAGAACGTAGAGGGCGAGGCTTTGCTCGTGCTGCCCGACAACATAACCACCGACCATATAATGCCCGCCGGGGCAAAGATACTGCCCTACCGCTCGAATATACCCTATATGTCGAACTTCTGCTTCGGCGTCGTGGACGAGAGCTTTCCCGCGCGCGCAAAGGCTGCGAACGGAGGCTTCATAATAGCCGGGCATAACTACGGTCAGGGCTCCTCGAGAGAGCATGCGGCGCTCGTGCCTCTGTACCTCGGCATTAAGGCCGTTATCGCAAAGAGCTTTGCGCGCATACACATGTCGAACCTCATAAATTCGGGTATTTTGCCTTTGACCTTTTCAGACGAGGCCGATTATGATATAATATCTGTCGGCGACACTCTGTATATCGAGGACGCTGTCGATAAGATCGCTCACAACGAAGTATTTGACGTAAGGCTTTCGTCAGGCAAGAGCTTTGCGGTCAGGCTGGAGCTTTCCGCGCGCATGCGGGATATACTCCTCGCAGGCGGGCTTTTAAACTATACCAAGCTTCATCAGTGATCAAGGAGGTTCCTCTTTAATGGCCGATAACCAACTCATTCCCGAGGCCGTCATAAGGCGGCTGCCCAGATATTACAGATATCTGCGCGAGGCCGAGCTCAAGGGCGAGGTAAGAGTTTCGTCCGCTAAAATGTCGAGAGACCTCGACCTGAACGCCTCCCAGATACGGCGGGACCTCAACTACTTCGGCGGCTTCGGTCAGCAGGGCTACGGCTACAGCGTCGTTAACCTAAAGGCGGAGATCGCACATATACTCGGGATAGACAAGAGGTATAACGTCGTCGTGATAGGCGCCGGCAACATCGGCCACGCACTCATGCGCTATAAGAAGTTCGAGCAGCGCGGCTTCAACTTCATAGGCATGTTCGACGTCGATCCCGAGAAGATAGACGGAAAAAACATACGCAGCATTACGGAGCTTCCTCAGGTAGTCCGCAAGTACGGCGTTATACACATAGGCGTCATCTGCACGAACAAGGAAGCCGCGCAGGACACCGCAGAGATGCTCGAGCGTCTCGGGGTAAAGGGAATATGGAATTTTGCTCCGGTAGACGTCGCCGTATCCAAGCTCGTCGCCGTTCAGCATGTACATCTCAACGACAGTCTGTATGAGCTGTGCTTCAGAATGTCGTCTTTGTAAATAAAAAGGTATATTATGGCAGAATCAAGAGGAAAAAAAGCACGTTCCGGCAATAACAGGACCGCATACGCAATAATAGCGGGCATTGCGCTCGTTCTCATAATCACCTCCATTATTATCTATGCCGTGTCGGCCGGCGAGGCAAAAAGCCCGGACGAAGCCGAGCTCGTGGAGGCTGTATTCGCCGACGGCATCACCGTCGCCGGAGTCAATGTTTCCGGAATGACGCTTTTAAAGGCCGAGCCTCTCGTGAGAGCGGAGGCGGACAAGCTCCTTGACGGCTTTTCCATGAAGTATGACGTAAACGGCACCCAGTACCCCGTGACCGCATACGAGCTGGGCGCAAAGGTAGACCATGTCGGAGTCCTCACCGAGGCCATGCTCTATGACAAAGAGGGTACAATTGCCGAGCGCGCCGAGAAGAGAGCCGAGGCCGCAGAAAAAGGCGTCGATTTTTCTCTCTCGATAACCACCGACAGAGCAGCCGCTGCCGAAGCGCTCTCGAAGCACGGCGTTCTGTATAACACCGAGCCCGTGAACGCCACGATAAAGGTAAATAAAACTCAGAACTCGAATACCCTCGTATGCGACGGAGAGATAACCTATGTCGAGGGCGAGGACGGATTGACCGTGCATGTGGACAAGCTCGCGGAGGAGCTTTGCGCCGCGGCGGAGAGCGGAATGACCAATGCGGTCATAGCCGCCACTCTCGAGGCCACCGGCCCCGAGATAACCGTGGATATGCTTAAGCAGAATACCGAGCTTATGGGTACGTTTACGACCGAATTTAAGACCTCCGCGTTCGGCAGACGCTTTAACATATGGAAGATGTCGACCGTCATAAACGGTCTTGTACTACAGCCCGGCGAGGAGTGGTCCATAAACGAGGCCGCCGGCGACCGCACCACGGAGAACGGATGGGCGGACGCTGCGGGCATAAAGAGCGGCGCTTATGTTGACGAGCCCGGCGGCGGCATATGCCAGGTATCGACGACGCTTTACGGCGCGGTCCTCAGAAGCGAGGTAACGGTCGTCGACCGCAAGCATCATTCGTGGCCCTCGGCATACGTCCCCGTGGGGCTCGACGCCACGATATCGACGGGCAGCCCGGACTTTAAAATGTCCAATCCGTATGACTATCCCATCACCGTGATAGCCAAGACCGACGGCGAGGATGCGCGCACGATAACCGTGTCCATATACGGTCCCCCGCTCGATTACAAGCTGGACTTTACGTCCGAGATCGTTAAAAAGACCGAGCCCGGCCCTGTCGAGATCACGACCGACCCGGCGATGTCTCCGGGGACAAGCGTTCAGACCAAGCCCACCAAGACCGGCCTTATAGTGGACGTTTACAAGCACTATTACGATAAGAGCACGGGCGAGGAGATCAGAGACCCGGAGAAGATATACACGGACACATACAGTGCCTTTGCCGGTACGATAGTATGCGGACCGACTATAGACCCCGCCGCGGTCGTGACAGATCCCGCTGCCGGTGCAGCTCCGGCGGCATGACGGCGGGCGGAGCATAATGAGTCCTTTAAGCAGCCGTAAGATACCGTTAAATCGCCGTAAATAGCGATATAAAGGTATTGACAAAAGGTAAAGCTGCTTATAGAATAGTATGATGGAGTGTAGGCGTTGTGGGATGCGGGTGTAGCTCAATGGCAGAGCTCCAGCTTCCCAAGCTGGCCACGTGGGTTCGATTCCCATCACCCGCTCCAAAAAAATTATATCTACTTTTACGGAGGTAAGAAAGAAAGATGGCAAGACAGAAATACGAAAGAACAAAGCCGCATGTAAATATCGGCACCATCGGCCACGTTGACCATGGCAAGACCACCCTTACGGCGGCGATAACGGCAGTCCTCGCAAAGAGCGGCAAGGCGGCCGTCATGAAGTATGACGAAATCGACAAGGCTCCCGAAGAGAGAGAGCGTGGAATAACGATCAACACCTCTCACGTTGAATATGAGACCGATACCCGCCATTATGCTCACGTTGACTGCCCCGGCCATGCTGACTATGTTAAGAACATGATCACCGGTGCTGCTCAGATGGACGGCGCAATCATCGTTATTGCTGCTACCGACGGCCCGATGGCTCAAACAAAGGAACACCTTTTGCTTGCTTATCAGGTTGGCGTTCCAAAAATCGTTGTTTTCATGAACAAGTGCGATCAGGTAGATGACGAGGAGCTTCTCGAACTCGTTGAGATGGAAATCCGTGAGACTCTTGATAAATATGAGTATCCGGGCGACGACACCCCGATCATTAAGGGTTCTGCTTTAGTTGCTCTCGAATGCACTTCTACCGATCCGAATGCTCCGGAATTTGCTCCGATCAAGGAATTATTGGATGCAGTTGACAGCTATATCCCGACTCCGGATCGTAAGGCTGACTTGGCATTCCTTATGCCGATTGAAGACGTTATGACTATTTCCGGACGTGGAACCGTTGTTACCGGAAGAGTTGAGCGTGGTGCTTTAAAGGGCGGCGAAGAAGTAGAAATCATCGGTCTTACCGAAGAACGCAAGAAGACTGTTGTTACCAGCATGGAAATGTTCCGCAAGACTCTTGACTACTGTGAGGCCGGCGATAATGTCGGTGCCCTTCTCCGCGGCGTTGCCCGTGAAGATGTTGAGCGTGGTCAGGTTCTGGCTAAGCCGGGTTCTATCCATCCGCACACCAAATTCCATGGCCAGGTTTATGTTCTTAATAAAGAAGAAGGCGGACGTCATACTCCATTCTTCAACAACTACCGTCCGCAGTTCTACTTCAGAACTA
>CAYVOZ010000113.1:0-9044 GCA_964453325.1 uncultured Christensenellaceae bacterium
TCACCGAGAGCGCCGGCAGATACACTATCGTTGCAGGAGAGCGCCGCTACCGTGCCGCTCGAATGGCGGGCCTGCGGAGCGTACCCGCAGTAGTGCGCATCTTTGAGGAGGAAAAGCTTTTAGAGCTTTCGCTTATCGAGAATATTCAGCGCGAGGATCTGAGCTCCATTGAGGAGGCAAAAGCCATTGCGATCCTTATGGAGCAGCACGGCTATACACAGGAGACTGTTTCCGAGCGTCTCGGCCGCTCCCGCAGCGCCGTCGCAAATACTTTGCGTCTGTTGAGTCTCCCCACCTCCGTTCAGCAGCTCGTCGACGACGGAACTCTATCCGCCGGTCATGCACGAACCTTGATACCCCTGGCCGACAGCGAGCTTATGGGAGCCGTCATTACGCGGATAACAGAAGAGGGCCTTTCCGTTCGTGCTTGTGAGGAGCTGGTAAAGAAAATGCTTGAAAAACCCGCGCCAGAAAAGAAGCAGAAGCTCGCCGATAAACCCGCAGAGACTGTCGAGGCTGAGCGCCTTCTTTCAACGTCGCTCGAAACCAAGGTTCTTATCAACGGCAGCCCGTCTCGCGGGAAGATCGTTATAGAATACTACTCGACGGATCAGCTGAATGCCCTTTACGATAGGCTTTCTTAATTATTACGTATCTAAGAGGCCGCCCCGGAAAACGGGCGGCCTCTTTGTTATCATTGTTTCACGTGAAACAATATGTATGTCAGTACAGATATCTGAGTATAATACTCCCGTTGTAGAATATTGTGCTCATGACCGATGAGTTTATGATGTCCGTAACAAAGGTGACGGGTATTATTATAAGAGCTATGGGTATGAGTGAAAACACCACATACATGGAAAAGAAACCCCTTGCAAGTGATACCGCACCGCCCAAAAGATGATCAAAGTGCCTTAGCTGCGGCATGGACGCAGCATATGAATATGAGTTTATAAGCAGTGTTATTATGATCCTTAAAGCGACGAATAAAAGCACAAAGGCCACTATGTTAGTGATGACGGTATATATCGACGCGTCAAAATACTCGCCCAGAGTCGTAAGTCCCTGTGACTCAAACGCTCTCGTCTTTATATGTTCAAGCACTGTGGTGTTATAGGGCGGAGTAAGCTGTGAGTTAGC
Source organism: uncultured Christensenellaceae bacterium (assembly GCA_964453325.1). Lineage (GTDB taxonomy): Bacteria > Bacillota > Clostridia > Christensenellales > Christensenellaceae > JAZRGP01. The sequence continues at coordinate 1,141 of CAYVOZ010000113.1, forward strand.
GACGACTCTTTCAAGCTCGCCCTGCGAAAATGAAGATATCGCTCTCTTTGCAAGCTCAAAATCCCCTACCTTTTCAGCGCCCTCAATATAGAATCTGAGCGAAGAAACCGTCTCGTTCGCCGCAAGCCTGCTTGCTATTCCCGGAGAAAAAATATATGCCGCTATCCACGAGGTAAAAAAACCGACAATGTTAAGCACCGACGGCAAAAAGCCTCTGTATACTCCGTTCAGAACGTATAAAAGTATGAAAGCTATGACAAAAATGTCGATTATATTCATGTCTTTGCCTTTCGTCAGCTGCCTATCAGATAGTACACGGTACCGTCCTCTGCATAGATCAGCGTCCTGTCAGAGGACAGCTTTACTACATCCTTTACATCAAAGTCTAAAGATATCTCTTCCGAAAACTCACCCGTAAGTTCATATGTATATATAGAATTTTTCAAGTAGCAGTAAATGAGCGTTGGTGATGAATAAACCGCTATGACATCAGAGGGCAGCTGTATAAACGCGTCTATCTCCGTAGATTCTCTGTGAGCTAAAACGCGCAGCGTATATGCATTGGTAATATCGGTAACGCTTCTCGGCAGATAAACAAGGGAATAATCGCTTCCCGACAAAGCATAGTCTATGCATTTCAATCCGTAAACAAGCGTGCTGTTGCCCTTCTGTCCGAAGGTGTCGTAGCTCACAAGATTTGTCGTACCGGATAAATACAGGTTCGGATCGAAGTAGAACACGTCACTTATCAGCTGATCTGTTATGTCTATAGTGCCGGTCAGCGCATTCTGCGAGGGACTTGACGTGCTTATTCTCGAGATCGGTGAGACGCCAGTGCAGTCTAAAGTCAGCGCCCAAAGATTATCGTTTTCTCCGTACAAAGAAAAGTCAAGCACATCCACATCCTCATAGTTTGATCTGTATATCTCTGTGCCGGACATATCGAATACCCTTATGTAGTATGCCTTTCTTTCGCTTCCTGCGCTGCAAAGTATGGCAATGCTGTTTCGTCCGCAGGAAACGTCCTCAAATTCATACTCTGTGGAGGGTACGGTAAAAAGAACGTTATTCTGAGGATCCATTATGCTCGCGGCGCTCTCGTTAAAAACGCATTCCAGAGTATCGCTGTTGCTTATTTTCATATCGCTGCCGGTGAACTTTTGCTTCCAAAGCTCTTCTCCGTAATAATCAGTACAGTTCAGCGTCGAGCCGGTGAAATAAAACAGCTTTGAAGAGGACGAGGAAAGCTCAGCCTCGGGCGGAAGACTCGTTTTATATAGCTTGATCGTGGGATTAAAGACCCTTGTAAATATCAATAGGTACAAAAAGACCAGCGCACAGGCAGCAATAACACCTATCAATATCCTTATTACTATGGATATTGTTCTTCCTCTTCTTCTTTTGTTATAGGCGCTCTTTGTCTTACCCATGAGACGTCTCCCGTTCAAGCGACAGCATAGATCAGCCTTGCATAGTTTTCCGTTATTATACCACATTTACAGCGTTATTTAAACATCGTGATGTAAACAATCATGTCGCGCTGTCATTTTCCGCGTTAAAAGCATCTGCATCGTTATATGCGAAGTAGGGCAATCCTATTTCCTCCGCTTCCGTAAAGGCATTGTCGAGGTACTCCATGGGGTTGTTCTTGCCAACCTCGAAATAAAGCTTGTCCGCCCATAATGCCGGAAAACGCACTCCCAGCTTTTTGTTCAGCTTTGTATCGCCGTATACATGGTCGCCTATTACCGGCATTGAGTTCTTTGCAAGCTGGGCGCAGATCTGCGAAATATGATCGGTTATCATCTCCACCTCCATTAGTGTGACTCCGTCTCCCGTCTTAAGCGGTTTATACTTAAGATATAACGGCGTACTCCCCCTTTGAGGCTTTTCCGAAAGCTGCAGTCTTGCGAACTTGTCCCTCATGACGAGCATATAGTCGTGAAGCTCGGCTTCTTTCTCGATCTCACCCTTAACTATGCATCTATAGAATTTTCTTATTCTTCTTTCCTTAAGCGCATGGACGATCTCTCTGTATATCAGCTCGTCCTTTGCAACTATCACCAAGCCTCCTGTGCGCAGATCGATCCCATGGCATATATACGGCAGCGAATATGTATCCATATTGTACTCGTCGTTATCCTGCATATGCTGCATGGCAAGGTCGTAAAGACATACATGCTTGTCATCTCTGTTGGTATAGCATGATACGTCCTGCTGCTTATTATATATAAAGATGTTTTCATCCTCGTACATTATCTCGGAGGGCTTTGAATATGCGGTATCCTCTGTATACAGCTCCAAAACATCCCCCTCGCTTAAATGCTGAGATGGCTTTGCCGCTTTTCCGTTCAGTCTTATCCCATTGTTTAAAAGGAGCTTCAGACCTTTCTTGTCCTCATCGCCAAAGCGTGCTGCAAGAAAATCCGCTATCTTTGCTTTGTCTGCGTCCTCGGAAATTATCCACCTATGCATTATCGGAATCACCCGCTCCTTCTTCGAGTTCACTTGAAACTTCCATATATTTCGTCAGCTCGCCTCTCCATTTTACCTGTATGTTGCCTATGGGGCCGGAGCGCTGCTTTGCGATTATTATTCTGCTCTTTCCTGTGAGCTCAGCGTTATCGTCGGTCTTCTGATAATCATCCCTGTGCAGGAAAAGCACAACGTCCGCATCCTGTTCTATTGAACCGGACTCTTTAAGGTCGGACAGCATCGGAGCCTTGTTCTCTCTTGCGTCGCCTACGCGCTTCAGCTGCGACAGTATAACGACCGGGACCTCCAACTCTCTGGCCACCTGCTTAAGCGTACGAGTTATGTATGCAATTTCGAGCTGTCTGTTTTCCGTCTTTCTTCCAGCCTGCATGAGCTGCAAATAGTCTATGATAACTACAGACAGCTCTCCTCTCTTCTGCTTTAGTCTTCTGGACTTTGTCAGTACCTCCATGGGCGTCAGCGTCGGTGTATCGTCAATGTATATCTGCGACTCGCCTATCTGCGTCATTGCCTCTACTATGTCGTCAAGTTCACTCTCTTTTATGTTGCCTGTACGAACGCTCTGACTGTCGACCTGCGATTTTCCGCAGAGAATGCGCGTTGAAAGCTGATCTCTTGACATTTCCAACGAGAAAATAGCTATCGTTTTCTTAAGAGTGACTCCTATGTGCTCTGCTATGTTTAGTGCAAAGCTCGTTTTGCCCATGCCGGTCTTGCCCGCGATGACTATCAGCTGCGAAGGCTGAAAACCGGCAAGTGTTCTGTCCATTAGCGGAAAACCGGTGGTCACGCCCAAAATGCCATTTTTGGCCTTTGCGGCCTTTGAAATATTGTTGAAGCTCTCCATGAGCGCATAGCGAATATGCTCAAGCGCTCTGTCGCCCTTGTCGCTGCTTATGCCGTACATTACATCGCTCGCATAGTTCAGAACATCCTGTGCCGTGAGGTTCTGGTCATAGCACTTGTCTCTGATCTTGGCGCACGCCTCTAAAGTCTGTCTTAACAGATTCTTTTCGTGTACTATTTCTATATACGAGCCGAGATTGTGCAGCGAAGGGACCGTATCTGAAAGATTCGCTATATAAGAAAGCTCCTCCGTCGTCAGACTCTGTTCTGCCTCAAGCCTCTCTGTCACGGTAACGAAATCTATCGGCTTTGAAGAACGCGCAAGCTCAAACATGGCGTTCCATATTCTTCTGTGTATGGGCGAATAAAAGTCGGACTCCTTCAGCTTTTCGAGCGCGAGCATAGCGCAGTCCTCGGACACAAGAACGCAGCCGAGTATCGACTGCTCGGCCTCAAGGCTGTTCGGCAAGGTCCTGTTATCGGGTAACGGCATACTTATCACCTGCCTGTCATTTCTTTTCCACTAAAAGCTTAACGGGGACAGAAACCTCCGCGAAAAGCTTAAGCTGCACCTCGTACTCGCCTAATTCTTTAATAGGAGCGCTTAACACTATCTTCTTTTTATCTATTTCCACACCCATTTGCGTCTGTATAGCGTCGGATATCTCCTGAGACGTCACCGCCCCGAAAAGTCTCTTGCCTTCTCCGCACTTTGCTTTCAGCAGAACTGTTTCCTTCTTAAGCCTCTCTCCGAGTAATACTGCCTGCTCCTTCGCCACGTCCTTCTTATGCTGTTCGGCTTTGATTGTCTGTGTAGCCGCATTCAGATTTGTTTTATTAGCCTCTATCGCAAGCTTCTTCGGAAAAAGATAGTTTCTTGCGTATCCGTCGCTGACGTTTACTATCTCCTTAGCTTTACCCGTTCCCTTTACGTCGGCTGTCAATATTACCTTCATGCTTTACCTCCCCAAAGATAATTTTATTGTTTTCTTTGTATAATAGCTCTGTCCCTTACCCTGAATACCTGTTCAATAAAGCCCAGCCACGGTATTACGGACATAAGGGCTGTGCTTATCAAAACCGCTATAAATGCGCTCAGTCCCTTGTTCCTTATCTTCTTACGCAGCAGCCATACTATCAGCGACATTCCCTGAATGAAGAATATCACGTTCAGCATCCCCGCCAATACATTTGCCGCCAGATACAGACTCTCTATTCCGAAAAGCGTCGGCAAATACGAAAGCAAATACATTACGACGAAGTATATGGATTCCTTTGCCGGTATCTTCAGCATATCAAAGCCCGGCATGGGAGCGGTCTCCTCTCCGCATCTCTTAAGCTCGGCTCTTGCCGCAACATAGGATACAAAGCCGCCTGCGACAACTGCGTCAACCGCAAGCGTCGGTATAACAAGGCATACCGTGTTGCTCAGTGATGGCAGGACATCCTCGCTTAAAACAAACTCGCGCATCTGCGCAACAGTAACGTTAAAAATATTGTTTATGACTTCGGGATCGAGGATCATGGAGTTCACCACGGTCTGCGTATTCACCATGGCATATACCGCTCCTACAAGCGCATCGTCCTCACCGAGAGCGGCTTCAAATGCACGCATTATCAGAGTCAGAGGATCCGATTTTTTGGTTATGTATATATACGCAATAATGACTCCGAGCGCCGCCAGCCAGCCCGCAGCGCTTATAACGACCGCTCTGTAAGAGCGCAGTTTCTTCCGTATCACTGTGCCGGTGCAAAATGCCGGTATAAGCAGAAGCGCCGCAGCCGCAACAATAAGCTCCGGAGCTATCAGGTACGCAGCTGCGATACCGGTTACGGCTAAAAGCGTTATCCATGTCAATCCGTTTTTAGTGTAGGTATAAATACCCGTAAAAGGCAGAAACACCAGCGTGACATATATGTACTTTCCGGCCCATATCGCCAGCGCCGTGATCGCCGCGCATATAAGAGTCTCTATGAACGGATATTTCTTCTTCTCGTTTTCCTGCATATAGGCATTACGGCAAAGCCGTTCCTTTCAATACGATTCCTATTTTATATTAAAGCACAAATGCCGTAATTTTTCAATTATGCGCGTTCAATTACAGTCTATCTGTGCTCATATACTTTGAGCTTTCGTTTATCCATGTCCCTCACTTTAACAGGTGCTCGAAGAATAACCTGTCTCGTTCGGTTTTACTGTAAAGCCGATAATAGGCCAAATACAGAAAAAGACCGGATTTGACCGGTCTTAAGCTGTTTGTAGAAAATGTTTTATCACTCTCCGACATAGGGCAGCAGCGCCATCGTTCTCGCGCGCTTTATAGCCACCGCTAATTCTCTCTGATGCTTTGCACAGACGCCCGTTCCTCTTCTGGGAAGTATCTTTCCGCCTTCGGTTATGTACTTTCTCAGCTTTGCGGAATCCTTATAATCTATGCTTGTCGCGTTCTCCGCGCAGAATGCACATACCTTTTTCTTAGGCTTTCTCATTCTGGGGCGCTTATTGTTTTGCTTGTCTTCCATAGCTTTATAAACTCCTCTTAATACTGTATTGCGCTGCTTTTCAGAACGGCAGCTCTTCGTCCTCCATCAGCACATCGCTTATCTCCTGGGCAAAAATGTCCGAATTATCGGGCTTGCCTTTTCCTACCGGCTGCTGCGGCTCCGAATATGAGCTCTGACCGCCACCGCCCGAATATGAGCCCTGACCGCTGCCGCTCGGCTTGGCCAGAAATTCTATATCCTCTGCGGAAATCTCAAACGCCGTGCGTTTGTTTCCGGCATTGTCCTCATATTTACGTGTTTGCAGCTCTCCGGTCACAGCGATCTGCTGACCTTTGACAAGGTATTTTGCGCATGTATCAGCGAGTCCTCTCCAGGTCACTACAGGAATAAAGTCTGTCTGATCCTTGTTGAATCTCCTGTTCACGGCCACGGTAAAGTTTGTCACAGATACTCCGCTTGGCGTTTGTCTTTGCACGGGGTTGTCCGTCAATCTGCCGATGATAAATACCTTATTCATTTTATCTCCTTATTATGCGTCTTTTCTGATGACTATATAGCGCATGATGTTGTCAGAGATCTTGAAATTTCTTTCGAGCTCGGCCGGCAGTTCCGGCATAGCTTTGAAATTGACAAGCACATAGTAACCCTCGCCGATATGGTTTATCGGATAAGCGAGCTTTCTTTTTCCCCACTCATCGACATTCTCGATCTCTCCGCCGTTTGCGGTGATGATGTCGCTGAATTTGGAAATAAGAGCAGCTCTGTCCTCGTCCTCTAAATCCGGCTTGACGACGTACAATGTTTCATAGCTGTTCATACTTTCACCTCCCTTTGGTCTCCGGCGCCGTTTCCCGGCGCAAGGATGCTCCGCTATTATATCACCGGCTTTTCGGCTTTACAAGCCTTAAATCGGCATAACGGCAAATATTTTCTTTATTCTTCGGCGTTTTCCTCATCAGTGCTCTCATCGGGAGGCAGCTGTGCGACAGTTACGACCTTCGTTCCGTCCTCGACGCGCATCAGCCGTACTCCCTGCGTTGCTCTGCCGAAGCGGGATATTTCGGAGGTGTTCATACGTATAACAACGTTTGCGTCGTTGATAAGCATTATATCCTCCTCGCCGTTCGTTATTTTCAGTCCGCACATATGACCGGTGCGCTCCGTTACCTCAAGCGTCTTTATGCCGAGGCCGCCTCTTGACTGCACTCTGTATTCCTCCGCGCCGGTCCGCTTTCCGTAACCGTTCTCGCTTATAACGAGCACATCCTCGCCCTCGCGCATTATTCCCGCGTCCACGACCTCGTCGCCGTCTCTCAAGGCTATTCCGCGAACGCCCATCGTAGCTCTGCCGGTCACTCTGACGTCGTTCTCGTTGAAGGTTATGGACATGCCGTCGCGCGTGCCTATTATAAGGTCGTCATTGCCCTTTGTAAGCTTTACGCTTATGAGCTCGTCGTCGTCTCTGAGGGCTATTGCTATAAGACCGTTCTGCCTTACGTTTTTATATTCTATAAGTGTGGTCTTCTTTACAATACCCTTTTTGGTAAACAGCATGAGGTTGTCCGAATCCTCAAAGTCGGTGAGGGGGAATACCGCAGAGACCCGTTCGTCTCCGGACAGCTGCAGCAGATTCACAATAGCGGTTCCCTTTGCCGTTCTTCCCGCCTCGGGTATCATATAGCATTTCTTTGCGTACATTCTGCCGCGCGTCGTGAAGAACATGAGGTCGTTATGGGTGGACGTCACGAAAATGTCCTTGGCGAAGTCCTCCTCCTTTGTGGAAAGCCCTGTAATTCCCTTGCCTCCGCGCTTCTGCGCGCGATAAGTATCGCTCGGAATGCGCTTTATGTATCCGAACTGCGTGAGTGTTACCGCCATATCCTCCTCCTGGATGAGCTCTTCATAATCGATCTCATCCTCGTCGGCGGTTATCTCCGTTCTTCTCGCATCGGAGTATTTCTCTTTTATCTCTCTTAAGTCTGTCTTTATAATGTCGAATACCATGGACTCGTTTGAAAGCACGGCCTCGTAATAGGCTATGCGCTTTTCGAGCTCGG
>CAYVOZ010000114.1:0-967 GCA_964453325.1 uncultured Christensenellaceae bacterium
GAAGATACAATATTTCCGGCACCGTCGTTGCGATCGTAATCATGGGAATTGCCGTAAGCGGTATTCTGCTGTGGGGAGCGCCGATGTGGTCGGAGGATTGCTTCGACGGTCTGGTATTGATAGCGGCTGTTCTGTTGTCCACCAAGGAAGCAAGGAGCCTTACCGTAAGCTGAAAAGCGGAGGTCGATACAAAAGGCATATTCAGTGACGTGATTAAGAGCCGATTGTGAGGGATGATCATATGAAGGATGGAGTTGAGCTTTTAGTATCAGCGGCATTTGAGTATTCGATAGGAGAACCTATTAATCTTCACAGGCATGATTTTTTTCAGATGTTTTACTGTTTAGATGGACAGGGAGCATTCGTTTACGATAAAACTGAATATTCGCTGAAAAAGGGCGGGATATTGTTTTTTAAGCCAAATGTTGAACATGGCATGAAGCCGGTCAAAAACTCGCCCATAAGGATACTGGACATGAAGTTTTTGATCCGGGATAAGGTTATGTATACCAAAGCCGCCAATCTCCCGCTTGATTATACGGACGAGATCGAAAACGTAAAAGAGCTGTTGAACATGATATACAATGAGGCAAAGTCCAAAAAGCTATTCTACAGCAATATGATTTCCGATTATATCAATCTTTTGCTGATGATCTTCATGAGAAGGGAGAACGGAAAGGCCGAGTATTGTAAGCAGGCTATCAATGAAGATCAGTACAGGATGCTTGGAACATGCGCAAAACGTACCCTCCGTTTCATTGAGGGCAATGTGATCAAATACTCGACCCTGACCCTTGAAAACGTAGCCAACATCCTGGGCTATAACAAGCAGTATATGTGCAGATGCTTTTTGCAGGAGGTAGGCATAGGCATCAATCAGTATCTGGCATTGCTGCGGATCGACAAGGCAAAGGAGCTGCTTGTGACCACGGAGAATAACGTTACGGAGATCAGTAACTATCTGGGG
>CAYVOZ010000114.1:977-2505 GCA_964453325.1 uncultured Christensenellaceae bacterium
TCTTGGACCCGACTCCCTGGGTTCGCGCTAGTGGGGGTATAACGACCTGAGCTATTTTGTTAAGCAGTTTATAAAGGACGTAGGCTGCAGCCCGACAGACTACAGAAAAAAGTTTAATCATAACGATCAGTTTTACAGGTATACTTTCCGTTTTGATACGGATAAGAAATGAAATACAGAGTTGTATAAATTTTGTGGGAGGGTAAAAAAATGACAGAAAGAGTAAAGAAGCTAAGGGATTCATTCAAAGTATCCCGCAGATGCGTGGATACAAAGAGAGCGGTTTTGCTGACGGAAAGCTATATGGCTAATGAAGCAAAATCTGAAATAATGAAGAGGGCCCATGCACTGTCGCACATTCTTGAGGGTGTTGACATTGTTATCAGAGACGGTGAGCTCATAGTGGGAAATCATACGATCAATCAGCGCGGAGTGCCGCTGTTCCCGGAGTACGCGACAGACTGGCTGTCGACTCAGATGGATGATTTTATGACGCGTCCCGGAGATCGCTTCGATATAACAGAGGAGCAGAAGGCTACCGTTTATAAGATCCTGGAATATTGGAAGGGCAGAAGCCTGAGAGATCGCGCCATAGCAAGTATACCAGACGGTATTCTCGAGGCGCTATCGACCGGCGTTTTTGCAAACGCGAACTTTACGATGTCCTCGCCGGGCCATATGGTACCTTACTACGAGTATCTGCTCGCCACGGGCTTTGAGGGTATAATCAAGCGCTGCGAGGAGAAGATCGCTGAATTGAACGATACCGACAGCGATTATATAAACAAATACGAGTTTTATAAGGCCTGCATCATGACGTCGGGAGCGATCATACACTTTGCGAAGAGGTATGCAGATCTTGCGAGAAAAATGGCAGAGACAGAGAAGGACGAGAACAGAAAAAAAGAGCTGCTCACCATTGCGGAAAACTGTGAAACTGTTCCGGCGAAGCCCGCGACGACATATTGGCAGTCACTGCAGTTCATATACTTCTGCCAGATAGTGATACAGCTTGAAGGAAACGGACTCGCAATAAGCATCGGAAGACTGGACTGCCTCATTGACGGTCTCTATGAGAACGACCGCCGAAATAACGGTCTGGGCTATGAATTTGCGCTTGAGATAATGGAATGCTTCTTCATCAAAATTGGGCAGATCGATAAGATATACTCGAATGAAGCGGTAAAGATACTCCAGGGACCCGGCCACGGACAGACTATCACCATCGGCGGTACGGATAAGAACGGACATGATGTGTCCAACGACATTTCTTATATGGTATTGGATGCGGATTATGAGGTGCGTCTTGTACAGCCGGATATCGCCGTAAGACTGCATTTAGGTACGCCTCAGAAACTGCTTGATATGGTGACGAGGAATGTCAGAGACGGACTTAATAAGGTCAAGATATTCAATGATGTCGTCGTTACAAAAGCGATGCTGGGGATAGGCGTAAGCATCGATGAGGCATGGGATTTTGCCTTCCTCGGCTGCAGCGAGCCTGTTCTTGCCGGAAAGACAAACAGCT
>CAYVOZ010000114.1:2515-9010 GCA_964453325.1 uncultured Christensenellaceae bacterium
CAACTCCGGTCATATCAACCTCGCAAAGTGCTTTGAGCTGGCTATGAATGACGGTAAATGCATGCTTTCCGGAGTTCAGATGGGACCGCATACGGGAGACGCCGCAAAGTTCACATCATATGCAGAGGTCAAGGACGCATATAAGAAGCAGGTGGAGTACTTTACTCACGCTCTTGCGATATATGACAACATACTCGACAGATTCCAGGAGAAGTACATGCCGCTGCCTTTCTACTCCACGGTCATTGCGGACTGTGTAGAAAACGGCAAGGAATTCAATGCGGGCGGAGCGCGCATCAATACCACCTCGCCTCTGGGCGTTGGTCCGATAACAGCCGGCGATTCTCTCGCGGCCGTAAAATCGATAGTGTTCGAGCAGAAAAAGCTTACAATGGAGCAGCTGATAGCCGCGCTGCGTTCTGACTTTGAGGGTAAAGAAAACATCCGTCAGATGCTTATGAATTTTGCTCCAAAATACGGCAATGACAACGATAAGGCCGATAAGGAATGCAATTTTGTTACTAACTGCTACTACGACGAGCTTGAACGCTACACGAATTTCCGCGGCGGTCCGTTCATCGCAGGCCTGTATTATCTGACTTCGAATATACCGTTCGGAGAAAAGACTGCGGCGACTGCCGACGGACGTAAAGCGCACGCAGCGCTGAACGACGGAGGGATTTCACCGACTCACGGCATGGATAAGTGCGGCGCGACCGCTGTGCTTAAATCCGCGGGAAAGCTGAATAACGAGAGAGCCGCACACGGATGCGTGCTGAATCAGCGCTTCCATCCGTCTCTGTTCCAGGGACATAAGAGCGACGCGGCCTTCGGCGCATTTATGAGGAGCCTGATAGACGCCGGCGCATGGGAATCTCAGTTTAACGTCATCAGCTCTGAAACGCTCCGCGACGCACAGGCAAACCCCGAGGATTATGTCGGACTTGTCATTCGCGTTGCCGGATACAGCGCGTACTTCACCGAGCTTGAGAAAAACGTTCAAGACGACATAATCGAAAGAACGGAGCAGGTAAGCTTTGGATAATACAAGCAAGCCAGATAAAGCGCTGATATTTGATATACAGCATTTCTCCGTTCACGACGGAGCCGGCATCAGGACCACTGTTTTTTTCAAAGGCTGTCCCCTCAAGTGCAGATGGTGCTCCAATCCGGAATCACAGTCGTTTCTGCCTGAATTGATGTACAATCCGGCAAAGTGTATAGGCTGCGGAGCGTGCATACCAAAATGCCCGCAAAAGGCTATACGGATAGAGGATGGCAGAATTCTCTTCGACTTCGGACGCTGTGATCAGTGCGGTGCCTGCGTTGATGAATGCTATGCCGAAGCCCGTACGATCAAGGGCAGGGAAATGAGCGTTCAGGAGGTCTTCGACGAGATAAAGAAGGACATGATCTTTTATAGTAACTCCGGCGGAGGCGTGACCTGTAGCGGCGGCGAGCCGTTGGCGCAGCCCGAGTTTCTGTCGTCACTGCTGAAGATGTGTAAAGAATCCGGCGAAATGAATACCGCGATCGAAACCTGCGGATGCGTTCCGTGGAAGAATGTGGAGATGTGCAGTCCGTATATCGATGAGTTCCTGTATGATATTAAGCATATAGACCCGGAGAAGCATATGGAATACACAGGCGGCTCAAACAGTCAGATAATGGAGAACTGCCGAAGGCTTGCAGCAATGGGCAAAAGCATTATCATCAGAGTACCGGTGATACCTACGTTTAACGCGTATCCCGAAGTGATCTGTGCTATCGCCGACTTTGCGAAGGAGATCGGAGTAAAGGAGATCAACCTGCTGCCGTATCACCGCTATGCCGCCGGTAAATACAAGCTGCTGATGCGTGAATACTGGGATCCGGGCGTCAGCAAGGAAAGCCAGGAGCATTTGGAGTATCTCGCCGAACAGGCGAAAAAGACAGGTGTGAATATTCTATTGGGCGGTTGAAAGCGGCCCTCCGGAAGACCCATCCGCATAAAGCGCGGATGGGTCTTTTAAAGCACAAAAAAAGGCCGCCGATAGCGACCTTTCTTAGGGTTCTGTTGTCAGTCTTCAAACAGGCTGTCTTCCTCTGCGGCTTCCTCGGCTGCTGCGGAGACCTGCTCTGCGCCGCCCTCGAGCGCGCAGAAGTCGCACGGGTCTGTCCTGCCCGCCTCAAACGCCTCGTCTACGGTGCCGTAGTATACGTTTTTGGAGCGGGAGAGGGTATGGCAGTCGGGATCAAAGTGATACGAATGTCCCCACTGAGTCCAGTATGCGGTGCCGTCGCCGAGAATAGTGGACTCCTCGTTTGCTGCCGCAAGGTCCTCCTTGGAGGCGGGATGATAGTCGATGGAGAAAAGCACCGCTATCACGAGCGCTGCGGCTGCGATTATCGTGAGTATGGTCTTGGGCTTGCCCTTGAGCTTTTTGTTCGCTAAGAGGTATATTATGAGCGGCACGAACGCCAGCACGACCATGAGCACGCCTAAATTGTTCCAAAGGAAGAATCTGACCTTGTGCTTCTTGGAGGCGGGGTCGATGTGGTTCGCTTTCTTCCATAAAAGCGAGCCTATGACGGCGCATATGAGGTCTATGGCTATTCCGGCTATCATGTATATGAGCTGGCAGTTTGCCAGTCCCGGAATGCTCGGGATATACAGCGTGCGGTTGAGCAGCAGTATGACCAGCACCTCAAAGGCTATGGCCACGAACCAAAGCACAGCCGCGATTATTCGCAGGGTCGTAGCTCTCGCCTTCGGCGGCTTCTCGGGGAGCTCGTCCTCGTCGTCGTCCTCCGCTTTCTTCTTTTTCGGAGCCTTCTTTTCGCCGTCGTCGGCCTTTGCGGGCTTCTTCCTGGGAGCCTCTTCTTCGACGTCCTCGGACTTATCTTCAGGCTCCTTGTCTTCGGCAGCCTTTTTCTTTACCTTTTCGAGCTTTTCATCGGAAGTGTCGCTTGCTGCGACAAATTTGCGCTCGACGGGCTCTTTTGTGGTTTTCTCAGCCATCACAGTCCTCCTGAATAAATAATGGAATATATTCTCTGTTTGCTCGCTTTTTGTGTCAGCGATGCATATTTTAATGATAGCAAACGTTCATAGATAATTCAATCTTTTTTCACCGTGCGTTCAAAAACCCGTTGTACGGGCGATATACCGCGTGCGGGGCATGCGGCTGTTAATTCAGGAATTTAAAGTTCACGGAGTCGAACATCCCGAGGTCGGTTATGCGCGCGGCGGGTATGACGGGCAGTGCCAAAAACGAGAGATTGTCGAAAGGCTCGACCGTGCGCGGCACGCCTATACTGTAGGCTGCGTTCTGCAGCTCCTCGGAGCCCTTTATTATATCGCCGAGCTCGCAGTCGCTCATGAGTCCGGCTATGGGCAGGGGCAGCAGCGATAGCACTTCTCCGTGCGACACGACGACGTATCCGCCGCCCGAGTGCTCAAGAGCCAGAGCTGCGGCACGCATATCCGCATCGTTATCGCCCGCTATGACGATATTGTGCGAGTCGTGCGCGACGGTGGAGGCTATAGCGCCGTCCTTTATGGAAAAGCCCTTTACGAGACCGAGTCCGATATTGCCCGTGGCCTTGTGCCTCTCTATCACGGCGGTCTTGTTAAAGCCCCCGAAGGAATCCGTATAAGTGAGCTTTGTAATGAGCTTTCCGGGTATGAGCTCTATCGCAGGCATGCCCGCGCGCTCCTTCATCCAGAATGCGTTCTCCGGCAGCGGCGCAAGGTGCACCGAGTTTTCACCGTGGCTGTCGGCGTGTGGGAAGTCTATGTCACGGATATCCATGCCGCCCGCCAACACGCGTATCGGGTCAAAGCTCTTAAGATCCTCTAAAAACACGAGGTCGGCGCGATATCCCGGAGCGACTGCGCCTATGCGGTTGATCTTGTATGTCCTTGCGGCGTTTATCGTGGCCATGCGTATTGCGTCCATGGGCTTTACGCCTAATTCGACCGCGCGGCGGAGTATGGTGTTTATATGTCCTTTTCCGCAGATATCGCGCAGGCTCTTATCGTCGGTGCAGAACAAAAGATTGCCGAAGGGCATGCCTCTATCCAAGAGTGCGGTTATTATATCGTCTATGTTGCTCGCGGCGGAGCCCATGCGCAGATGTATAGTCATGCCGCTGCGCAGCTTTTCCACGACCTCGTCGGGATCGGAGCACTCGTGATCGGTCTCCGCACCGTACACGCGGTATGCGTTAAGCGTGCTGCCCGTTACGAGCGGCGCGTGACCGTCTATGCGCGCGTTCTCAAACATGAGCAGCATTTGCAGCATCTTGTCGTTCAGGGAGGTAACGCTTCCTACGTCCATGACCTCTGCCAAACCGAGCACGCGGGGGTCGGATACGAACTCGTGCATGTCCTCGGGCAGAAAGGTGCTGCCGTTATTCTCGAAGCACGTCGAAGGCACGCAGGACGGAAGCATGAAGAACGCGTTCAGCCCGATGCCGTCGGAGGCGTTCAGCATGAACCGCATTCCGCGGGGACCCAGCACGTTCACGATCTCGTGCGGATCGCATATCGCGCTCGTCGTGCCGTGGGGCAGGACGGCCTGCGCAAAGACGGAGGGCGTGGCGTGAGAGGACTCGATGTGCACATGAGCGTCCACAAAGCCGGGGCAGACGTATGCGCCGCCCGCGTCGATCTCTTTTCCGCCGGAAAACTCGCCTATGCCGATGATGAGCCCGCCCGCTATCGCGATATCGGCTTTTATTATCTCGTCGGTAAAGACGTTTATTATACGTGCGTTCTTTACGGTGAGCTCGGGCTTTTTCTCGTATGCGGCGCGTATGCATGAACCAAGTGTGGTCTTATCCATATAAAATGCCTCCGTTATGCTGTTCTCGTTGCTGTGCGGATGATAACTGCGTTTTTTATGATGATACACTGATTTTACCGTAAAAGCAAACGTGTAATGCTATTTTTGCGTGACGGTATCAAAATGCCCCGAAGCTCGCTCCGGGGCATAAGCACGTACTATTTAAAGGAAACGTAGAAGCACTGATCGAGTATGCGGTTTCCCTTCCCGTCGGGCTCGGTGAAGCGGGGGCATACATAGCGCTCGAAGCACCAGCGTACGCCGTTTTTATCCGGAGACCATTTACAGCCCTCCTCCTCGAGACGGCTAAGGCAGCAATGCATATATATATCCGGCTCCGCACCGTATACCCAGCACACGGCAATGTCGCCCGCGTCCATCATGATGCTTTCGTATCCGTCGGGTACGGCTGCGTCGGGAGGCATGAATACGCCTATCCAGTAGCGCCAGTCTCCGTCGGGCATACACTCCGATAGCCCGCAATACGCATTGCAGTCCTCAAAGGGCTCCTCGCTCCCGGGCAGCTCGAGCGGCTTAAAAAGCCCCTTATCGAACCACTCGCTCCAGATATTGGAAAAGACTCCGTTCTCCTTATCCTCTTCCCTGTAGCATCTGCCAACGAACTTCATAGCGGGCAGCGACTGACGGTATACGCGCGTGATCTCGGCCATTGTGATATTCTCCTTAAAGCGGCGGGTATTGTACAAAAACGGCGGCAGGCATACATGAGCGTCGTTCTGTTTGTTAATTTATTCTATTATGCCGACGTAAGCATGTCAATATGCTAAAGAAGGCGCGGAGGACGTTATATATTGTATTAAAATACGAAATGTTGTATCATAAAACGGAATTATAACATCGGAGGTATTAAGAAGATGCTTGCATCTATGAAGGAGATATTTGCTAAAAAGCCGGTGGGTGCGGTAGCCGCCTTTAACGTGTTTTCATACGAGGACGCCTCGGCGGTAGTGCGCGCGGCGGAGGCGCTTGACGAGCCGGTGTTCCTTATGGCGAACAGAAACGCCGTTGCATACATGGACGAGGAGATGTTCTTTGCAATAGCGTCCTGTCTTGCGCGCCGTGCGAGCGTGCCGGTGGCGGTGCATCTCGACCACAGCGGCAGCTACGAGGCTGTGAAAAGAGCGGTGGATGCGGGCTTTACATCCGTCATGTTCGACGGCTCGGCTCTGCCTGTGGAGGAGAATATAGCGATAACGCAGCGCATAGTGGCGATGGCAAAGCCCCTCGGGATATCGGTCGAGGCGGAGATAGGCCATGTCAGCTATTCCGATTCTTTCGATGCGCAAGGCACCGTATATACCACGCCCGGGGAAGCAAAAATGTTTGCGGACGAGACGGGCATAGACGCGCTTGCGGTATCTGTAGGCACCGTGCACCGCATGGTCACGCAGGGAATAGAGCTTAAATTCGACCTGCTTTCGGAGATAAAGGCGGCTGTGGACGTACCGCTCGTTATCCACGGCTCAACGGGCGTGGCAGACACGGACCTCATAAAGCTGTCAAACGCCGGTGCGAGAAAGATAAACATAGGCACGGCGCTGCGTCTTGCGTTCGGGCGCTCGCTGAGAAACGAGCTGGAGACAAAGCCCGACGAGTTTGACCGGCTTGTGCTCTTCCGCGCGCCCATTGCGGCTGTGGAGAAAAA
>CAYVOZ010000115.1:0-8983 GCA_964453325.1 uncultured Christensenellaceae bacterium
CTTTCTTTTCGTGCGCTTCGTCTTCTTTGTGTTTTTTACTCAGCCATATCAGCATGAATACGCAGAAGCCGTCTATCAGAACACATGCGATAAGTATGGGAATAAAGGCGCTTTTTACAAAGCTTGAAAAGCCATTGCGCGTTCCGCCCTGCGCGAAGGCCGTGCCGCTCATATCCGGCGTCTGTACGTCAGAGGGTAAGGAACCGCTGAAGTCTCCGGGGGCAGCTGCGTCACCGGCATA
Source organism: uncultured Christensenellaceae bacterium (assembly GCA_964453325.1). GTDB lineage: Bacteria > Bacillota > Clostridia > Christensenellales > Christensenellaceae > JAZRGP01. Next base: position 242 of record CAYVOZ010000115.1, read on the forward strand.
GCTTTCGTCGGCAGAGGCGTCAAGATCCGGCATGTTCTCCGGGTCGAAATTCTCCGGAACGCTTCCCCTGCCGCTTGTGCCGGGAACGAATACGTATATTGCTATATCCGCGCACAGTATAAGCGTGAATACGATGAGCAGTATAATGTAAATTGTCTTCTTTTTAAACATAGTGTTCTTCCTCCTCATCCGCCGTAGTGCAGGGCGTCTATGGGCTGCATTTTCGCGGCCTTATTTGCGGGATAGAGTCCGAAGCCGACTCCTATGGCGAGACAGAACAGCACTGCGATAAGCACCACGCTGCCCTGAATGCTGTAGCTAAGGCTTGTGGTCGATACCACTACGCTTATTACCTTGAGCGTTGCCCACGACATGAATATGCCTATCGCGCAGCCTATCATGCAAAGCACAACGGCCTCCAACAGGAACTGCTGCAATATGACCGCTCTGTTTGCGCCTATGGCCTTTCTTATGCCTATCTCGCGTGTGCGCTCGGTGACAGTCACCATCATGATATTCATTATCCCGATGCCTCCGACGATAAGCGATATGGCCGCGATACCTCCGAGCAGCAGCGCGAGGGTAGAGGTCACGCTGCTCATGGCGTCCTCGAGCTCGTCCTGAGAGGTTACGGAAAACGCGTCGTCGTCCTGACTGAAACGCTCCATCAGCATAGAGGTGAGCCTTGTATCGGCGGCTTCGATGCTTCCGCCGTCCTCTGCGCTAACGTAAAAGCCCGTTATGTCCGGGGACACCGTCGAGCTCAGCCGCATAAGGGACGTATACGGTATATACGCGACCAGGGAATCACTGCCGAACACGCTGGTCAGGGAGCTGTCGTTATCCTCGAGCACGCCTACAACGGTATATTTCGTGCCGTCGATGGAAAGCTGCTCGCCGAGGCAGTCCGTATAGCCAATGATCTCCGTTGCAGCGGTCGAGTTTATAACGCATACATTTGTGTGGTTATCCACGTCCGAGGTCTTTATGAATCTGCCTAAAAGCAGCTCCAGACCCTGTATGTCATAATACGACGCCGTCGTTCCGTATACATCGACGGTATCGCTGGTATCTTTGTATTTCCCGGTCAGGCTTTCCTCGCCGTACGGAGCTATAAGGCCGATATTGTCCTCGTCGCTCCATTCGCTTAGCGTTTCAAGGGAAAGAGGCGCTCCCTTATCGTCGGATATGCTGACTGTGAGCAGATTGCTCCCCAGACCGGATATCGTATCCGTAACGGTCCGGGTCGTGCCGCTCACGAGGCTGACGAGTATCACGAGCGCCATGACGCCTATTATTATGCCGAGCATGGTCAGAAACGCCCGCATTTTATTGCCTGCAATGGACTTTAAAGCCATTTTCAAGGACTGTATCATGCTTTCACCTCCATAACTTTTCCGTCTAAAATATGGATGGACCGTTGGGCCTGCGCCGCCACGTCGTCCGAGTGCGTTATCAGCACGATGGTGTTGCCTGCACTGTGGAGCTCGTGGAATATGCGCATGATATCCCTGCTCGTTTTGGAGTCGAGATTCCCCGTAGGCTCGTCTGCCAGTATTATCGACGGGCAGGTGGCGATCGCCCTCGCTATGGCCACGCGCTGCTGCTGTCCGCCGGAAAGCTCGCCCGGCAGATGCTTTGCGCGGTTTTCCAGCTGTACTTTTTCCAGCGCCTCCGTTACGCGGAGCCTTCGCTCCGCCTTTGGCACCCTTTGATAGATAAGGGGCAGCTCAACGTTTTCCTGAGCGCTCAGCTTTGGGATGAGATTGAAGCTCTGAAAAACAAAGCCTATTTTCCGGTTCCGCACGCTCGCAAGCTCTTTTTCCGTATAGTCCTCTATAGGCGTTTTATCCAACAGATACTCGCCGCTGTCCGCAATGTCCAGACAGCCTATGATATTCATTAGCGTGGATTTGCCGCTCCCCGAGGGTCCTATGATGCTGACGAATTCGCCCTGATCTATATTGAGGCTGGCGTGGTCGAGCGCCCATACCTCCTCCGAGCCGACGGTATATACCTTGCATATTTCCTTCATAGAGATCATGGATATACCTCCGTCAGTTTCTGCCGGGCATACCGCCGGAGAAGCCGCCCGACATATCGCCGCCGGAGAAGCCGCCGCTCGGCATATCGCCGCCGGAGAAGCCGCCCGGCATATTCCTGCCGCCGAAGCTGAAGCTCTCCTCCTCGGACTCGATATAGTATACCGTATCGCCCTCGCTGAGCCCGCCGGTGATCTCGACAGAGGTGCCGTTGTTGAGGCCGACTGTGACCTCGACCATATCCCCGAGCTCGCCTGTCTCTGCGTCATAGGAGGTATATACATAGGATGCGGAGCTGGTCTGAGTGAGCGCATCACTGGGGATGATAAGCGCGTTTTCCACTCCTTCTATCTTTATCGCCGCGGACGCAGACATTCCCGAGAGCATGCTTTCGGTCTTATCGAGCGTTATGATCGCAGTGTATGACGTGACGCCTCCCGAAGAAGCGGCGGTGGGGTCGATGTCCGTAACGGTGCCGGTAAACTCCTCGTCCTCAAGCGCATCTACGGTAACGGTCACCTCCTGCCCGACGGACAGGTTGAGTATGCTCGTCTCGTCGACGCTGACGGACAGCGTCATGGTCTTTCCCGGGCAGATGCTCACGACCGTCTGCAGCTCGAGCGTGCCTTCGTCGCTTTCGGAGCTCGTCTGTACGGACGAGACGGTCTGCGTACTGTCCGATGTGGAGGATGTGGCGGTGCTGTCCTCCTCGCCCGCAGAGACGAAGCCGGACATGGTGGAATATATTGCGCCTTCTTTATATATTTTTAAGAGGCTTTGAAGCTGTTCCTCCAGCTCCTCCCGCTCGGCGAGCAGGCTGTTATAATTTCCGCTGTATTCGGTGTCCGTCAATGAGAACAGCTTTTTGCCGGCCGATACCTTATCGTTTTCTTCGGCATATATCCCGGAGACAGTTCCTGCATAGCCCGTTATAGTCAGACTCTCATGTATATACAGCTTTCCGCTGCCGAGGGCGCTGCCGTCGCTGTCGGAAACCGAGACGCTTTCGTCGACTGCGGGGCCGTCGTCGGTGACGAGCACGGTCGCCTTGCCGTCTTCTGCGGACAGCACGCTTCCGTCGTACTCATTTCCGTCGGAGTCCGTAATATAAACGGCGTCTCCCGCGTTAAGCGCTTCGGGATCGATATCGACCGCCATGTATCCGTCAAGGGACATCACGGCAAGAGCTCCGTGCTCATACATCACGGTAGCGACGTCGTCGCCCTCGGCGGCGTATATCTTCTTTATCCTGCCGGTCACGGAGGCCTTGAGCGTGCTGTCAACGGAATCCTCCGAGGCGTCCTCCAGCTGTTCGTCAAGGCTGTCGAGCCGGGTCTGCAGCTCCGACATGGACGATACCACAGTGGACATCTCCACTCTGGCGAGCAGATCGCCCTCGGCTACGGTATCTCCGGTCTCCACGACGACGTCTTCTATCTCCACTGTCGCGGGTATCTCTATAGCCTCGACGTCCTCATCCTCTAAATTTCCCGAGCCGGACACCGTCGTGCTGATGCTTCCCAGCTCCGCCGTACCGGTCTGTATCTCGGTATCCTGCGATGCTCCGTACTGCTTCGACACAATATATCTCAGGACGAAAACTCCCGCGGTCAGAATTGTTAGTACAACGCAAACGATTATCACGATCTTTATAACTCGTCTTTTGGGATCCTTTTTACGTGCTGCACTCATATCGACTATAAGCTCTCCTTTTATTTTATGCATCGGCAGCGGCGTACCGGCCATGCCTGCGTCTGCGCATGGCTTCGCCGTACCGATCACGGATGATTAAACTTTATCCGAACGACCTTAAACCAATCTGAAAAAAACTGTGAGCAAATAATGAAGATTAGCTGACCGTATCCTGTCCTTCCCGTATAAGCTCGGGAGCAGCCGCCCGTACCGCCGAGGCAGTATCGAAGCCGATGTTTTACATGAGAAAAATGAATTACCGGATAAATGCAATGGTCATTTTTTGGCGTCAAACAATACAATTGTGCAAAAATTCAGAAAATTATGAAATTTCGGGAATAAAAAAGCATCAAAACGCTTGCATTTTTACGGTAGTTATACTATATTAGTAAAGCAAACTAAAGAAGAGGTGCGCGTGCCAATGGTACTTTCTAAAAAAGCTCAGTCGATAACTCCGTCTCTGACGCTAAAGATCGACGCAAAATCCAAAAAAATGAAGGCGGAAGGCCTCGATGTGATAGGCTTTGGGGCGGGAGAACCGGATTTTGATACCCCGGAGTATATAAAGGATGCCGCAAAGGAGGCGCTCGATAAGGGCTTTACGAAATACACCGCCGCGACGGGTACTCCAGAGCTAAAAAAGGCCGCCTGCAAGCGGTATCTCGACAAATACGGCCTTGTATACGATGCGAAAAACTGCGTAGTCTCAAACGGAGCCAAGCATTCCCTGTTCAACGTTTTGCAGGCTATACTGAACCCCGGCGACGAGGTCGTCATAATAAAGCCGTTCTGGCTCTCCTATTCGGAGCTTGTGAAGATGGCGGACGGCGTGCCGGTATTTGCCGAAGCATATGAAAAGGACATGTTTTTGCCGAAGCCGGAGGCCATAGAGGCAGCCGTGACCGATAGGACGAAGGCCATAATAGTGAACAGCCCGTCTAACCCCACGGGCGCGGTGTATGATAAAGAGCTTTTGGAAGGTATCGCGGACATAGCAAAGAAGCACGATCTCTTCATAATATCCGACGAGATATATGACGAGCTCGTATACGGCGCGGAGCAGACGAGCATTGCGTGCATAAGCGAGGACGCAAAGACGCGCACGATAATCGTCAACGGCATGAGCAAGGCGTATGCAATGACCGGTTGGCGGATAGGCTATATACTGTGCGACGAGCGCATAGTGAGCGTTATATCCGGCTTTCAGAGCAACTCGACGTCGAACCCCTGCTCCATAGCGCAGTATGCCAGCGTGGCGGCACTCGCAAACGGCGAGAAGGAGCTTGTGGAGATGCAGCGCACGTTTAAAAACAGGCGCGATCTCATATACGGGCTTATAGAGGACATACCGCTTTTAAGCTGCGCAGAGCCGCAGGGAGCATTCTATGTGTTCGTAAATATCGGGAACACTATAGGCAAGAGCTATAAGGGAAAAGAGATAACGGACGCGCTTTCGTTTGCGGATATACTTTTGGCGGAGAAGCTGGTCGCCGTCGTACCGGGGACGCCGTTCGGAGCGGAGGGCTATATAAGGCTCTCGTACGCGTGCTCGGAGCAGAGCATAGATCGCGGGCTTGCGCGCATAGCAGAATTCTGCGCAGAGCTCGAATAACCGGGACAAAACAGAAATATCAAGGAGACATAATGGAAAAACAGTATAAAAAGACAAACCTTTTACAGGAGAACGACTACAGTTATTATTTGCAGGACGTAGAGCAGCCCGTGCTTTTCAGGGACATGTACAGCTATGACGAGGTACCCAAGGTGCGCTTCAACCACAGGCTCGTGCCTATGTACTTCCCGGACGAGATATGGATAACGGATACCACGTTCCGCGACGGTCAGCAGGCGAGGATGCCCTTTACCACAAAGCAGATAGTGGACCTTTATAAGCTCATGCACAAGCTGGGCGGCGAAAAGGGCATAATAAGACAGAGCGAGTTTTTTGTATACACCGAAAACGACCGCGAGGCTCTCGAGGAGTGCCAGTCTCTCGGATATAAATACCCAGAGATAACGACGTGGATACGCGCGAGCAAGAAGGACTTTGAGCTTGCAAAGAACATGGGCATAAAGGAGACGGGTATACTTGTATCCTGCTCCGACTACCATATTTTCAATAAAATGGGCCTTACGCGCAAGCAGGCGCTCGATAAATATATGGGCATTGTAAAGGACGCACTCGATATGGGCATTGTCCCGAGGTGTCATTTGGAGGACGTCACGCGCGCGGACTTTTACGGCTTTGTAGTACCTTTTGCTAACGCTCTCATGAAGCTCGGCAAGGAGGTCGGCAGCGATATAAAGATAAGGATGTGCGATACGCTCGGCTTCGGCGTGTCCTATCCGGGAGTATCCCTCCCGCGCAGTGTTCCGGGCCTGGTATACGGTCTGCGCTTCTATTCCGGAGTCCGCTCCGAGATGCTCGAGTGGCACGGTCATAACGACTTTTATAAGGTCGTGTGCAACTCCGCAACGGCATGGCTTTACGGCGCGTCCGGCGTGAGCTGCTCGCTTTTAGGCATAGGTGAGCGCACGGGCAACTGCCCGCTCGAGGCTATGGCTATAGAATACTGCCAGCTAAAGGGCAGGACGGACGGCATGGACCTCTCCGTCATAACCGAGATAGCCGACTACTTTGAGAACGAGATAGGCGACGTTATAACCGAGCGCATGCCCTTTGTAGGCAGAAACTTCAACGCCACGCGTGCGGGCATACACGCCGACGGCATGCTTAAGGACGAGGAGATATACAACATCTTCAACACCGCAAAAATACTCAACAGACCTATCAGCATACTCATAGGTCAGCACTCCGGCTCCGCAGGCATAGCGCACTGGCTGAACACGCACTTCCGCCTCACGGGGGATAAGAGCTTTTCAAAGCAGGACGCGCTCGTTGCGCTCGTAAAGGACAGGGTCGACGCGGAATACACAGCGGGCAGAACGACGGCCTTTGCCGACGAGGAGCTCGAGAAGATACTGAAGGCTGTGGATAAGGAAGTATACTATAAGCTTGCGCTGCACCTCAAGGGGTGAGTGGCATAAGCGCGGTTTGACGGCAGCGGACAGGAGACGCTTTTATAAGAGGCGTAGACTGTCCGCTTTCCTTTTGGCATAAAAGCGGCAGACAGTACACGATAAGACGGCTGTTATTGAAAGCAGCCTCTTTTTGTTATATACTGATAATACGCTGTAAAGTATCATAATAACAAAAAACGAGGGTACAGTTATGCCAAGATCCCCGAAGCAAAAGCTGAAGCTATTGTATATCATGCAAATACTCATGGAGAAAACGGACGAGAACCATCCGATATCCACCGGACAGCTCATAAAAAGTCTGGCCGCAAACGACGTAGCCGCAGAGAGAAAGAGCATTTATGACGATATAGAGACTCTGCGCTCCTTCGGAGTCGATATAGGCATGTGTAAGCCGCGCGGGTATTTTATCGCCAGCAGGGACTTTGAGCTCCCGGAGCTCAAGCTTTTAGTGGACAGCGTGCAGGCGAGCCAGTTCATTACGGAGAGAAAGACAATACAGCTCATAAAGAAGTTAGAGAAGCTTTGCAGTGCATACGAGGCGCAGCTCATGCGCAGGCAGGTATACGTATCGGGGCGCATAAAGCACATGAACGAGTCCATATATTACAGCGTGGACGCGATTCACAGCGGCATCGCCGGCGATAAGCAGATAAGCTTTAAGTATTTCGACTATACCGTGGAGAAAAAGAAAAAGTACCGGCACGGAGGCGGGACATACATAATAAGCCCGTTCGCGCTGACGTGGGATAACGAGAACTATTATATGATAGGCTATGACACAGATGCGGATATGATAAAGCACTACCGCGTGGACAGGATGGAGTCCATAGCCGTGACGGACAGGGAACGCGAGGGCAGGGAGGCCTTTGAAGCGCACGATATGGATATCTATACGAGGCGCATGTTCTCGATGTACGGCGGCGAGACCGTGAGAGTGGACATGGAGTTTGAGAACCATCTTGTGGGTGTGGTCATGGACCGCTTCGGCAAGGACGTTTTCATAGCACCGTCAGACTCCGAGCACTTCACTATAAGCGCTCCCGTAGTGGTCAGCCCGCAGTTTTACGCATGGATATTCGGCCTCGGCGCGGAGGCGCGCATAACCGGCCCTAAGGAGGTCGCGGACGGCATGAGAGACATGGCGCGCGAGATCTGTAAGCAGTATTCCGATGACTGACCGGAATACGCAAATATAAGCCCGGAGCCGGATATTCGCATAAACCCGCCGATAACAGGGAGAATAGTATAAAAACTGTTTGGAGGCGTTTATGAGGAGATTCACGATACCGAGAGATATATACTTCGGCAGGGGCTCGCTTGAGGCTTTAAAGGAGCTCGATGGCAAAAGGGCATTTGTCGTCACGGGCGGCGGGAGCATGAGAAAATTCGGCTTTTTAGGGAGGACAGAGGAGTATTTAAAGAGCGCGGGCATGGAGGTCTGCCTTTTTGAGGGAGTGGAGCCCGATCCGTCTGTCACCACAGTCATGCGCGGAGCCGAAAAAATGCGCGGGTTTGAGCCGGATATAATAGTGTCCATAGGCGGAGGCTCGCCCATAGACGCGGCAAAGGCCATGTGGGTATTCTACGAATACCCGGAGACGCGGTTCGAGAGCCTTTGCGTACCGTTCAGCTTTCCCGCCTTAAGAAAAAAGGCGCGCTTCTGCGCCGTCCCCTCGACGTCCGGCACGGCGACGGAGGTGACGGCGTTTTCCGTCATAACCGATTACGAAAAGGGCATAAAATACCCGCTTGCGGATTTCAATATAACGCCGGACGTGGCGATAGTGGACGCGGATATTGCGGAGACTATGCCGCCGACGCTCGCGGCGTATACCGGCATGGACGCCTTCACGCACGCAGTCGAGGCGTATGTCTCCACACTGCACAGCGACTTTACGGACCCGCTCGCGCTGCACGCCATAAAGCTCATTAGCGAGGAGCTCATAAGGTCGCACGAGGGCGACAG
>CAYVOZ010000116.1:0-7213 GCA_964453325.1 uncultured Christensenellaceae bacterium
ATAAAGAACAATATAGCGATATCTCACCTCGACAGAGTCAGCGTAGGGCCGTATGTGCGCGGAAAGAAGATAGCCGAGCGCGTACAGAAGTTCTTCGACGAGCTGTCCATAAAGGCTCCGACGCTTTCAACGATGGTCAAGAACCTCTCGGGCGGAAATCAGCAGAAGGTCGTTATAGCAAGAACTCTCAACACAGAACCCAAGCTGATGATATTAGACGAACCCACTAAGGGCATCGACGTAGGCTCCAAAAACGAGATATATCAGTTGATAAACGATCTGTGTGCGCAGGGCGTCGCTATAATAATGATATCCTCCGAGCTTCCCGAGCTCATGGCTATGAGCGACCGCTTTGTAGTTATGGCAGAGGGCAGGACCGTCGGCGAGCTCTCGAAGGAAGAAGCAACCACGCAGAAGATCATGGAGCTTGCCACTCATACCTTCAAATCTGTAGGTTAAGGGAGGAGAGGTAGAATAATGGAAACAAAAGTAAAAGAACAGAAGCTGGGATTCGGATACAGGCTTTTCCTAAGCCCTGAGGTAGGCGTACTGATACCTGTCGTTATAATGTGTGTCATTACGACTATACTTAATCCTGCTTTTATAAAGTGGACCAACCTCTCGTACATAATAGAAACCGGAATGTATGTCGGCTTCCTTGCTCTCGGCGAGTCGCTCATCATAATGAACGGTGAGATAGACCTTTCGCTCGGAGCAGCCGGCGGCATGGCTTCCGTTATGGTCGGAGTTTCCTCCGCGCTTTGGGGCTGCCCGCCCTGGCTCGCAATAGTATGCGGTCTCTGCATGGGCATGCTGGTAGGACTCGTAAACGGTCTTATTTCCGCAAAGTTCGGACTCACGGCATGGATAGTCACCCTTGCAACGCAGTTCATATGCACTGGACTTGCCGCTTTTATAAGCGACGGCAAGGTCATGAAGCTTACGAACGACGCGTTCAAGGATAACTACGCTGCGCTCGGAGACTTCAAAAACACGAAGATACCCGGACTTAACTTCTCCATGATGTTCGTTATTTTCGTAGTGATAATGATAATACTGGATTTCGTTGTGAGAAGGACGAAGTTCGGCTACAATCTGAGAGCAGTCGGCGGAAACAAGGACGCAGCGCTCATGGCGGGCATAAACGTATCCAACATAAAGCTTGCGACCTTCATTATCGCGGGCCTGTTCGCGGGCATGTACGGCTGTGCATTTGCCATAAAGCAGATGGCGACTAACCTTTCGCAGGGCTCGGGCGGTGAGTTCAGAGCGATCACCTGCTGCGCTATCGGCGGCATAACGATGTCGGGCGGCAAGGGCTCGATATACGGTATAGGCTTAGGCGTTCTGCTGTTCCATGTTGTCAACGGCGCTTTGCAGAGCCTGGGAGCCGATAACAACGTGCAGCTGCTCATGGTGGGCGCTTTGCTCGTGTTCGCCGTGCTTATCAACATCGTGCGTCAGAAGATCGAAGCACGCAAGATGGTTTAAGGAGGGACAAGAACATGAATGAAAAGGTAATAAGCAAGCCGAGAAGAAACATCTTTAAGATGTTCATAGGCTCAAGCGAATTCAAGGTCCTGGTGCCTCTGCTTGTCATAATAGCTATTACGGCGGCCTTCCGTTGGAGCACGTTTATGACAAAGAGCAACTTTGTCAGCCTTTATACAACGATACCGTTTATAGCGATAATAGCGCTCGGCGCAAGCTTCCCGCTGATGACGGGCAACGTCGATATATCCACGGGACGCGTAGCCGGACTCGGCGGAATAATGTTCGCATTATTCATAAGCCAGCTCGGAATGCCCTGGTATATAGCGCTCGTTTTGGCGCTCGTTATATGCGCTGTGGTCGGCATAGTGAACGGCGTCATGGTAGTTCTCTTAAACGTGCCTGACTTTGTCGCCACTATGGCAACGCTCAATATCTGCGGCGCTGTGAGATATCTCATACTGCCGAAGGGCATTATAGACATCGACCTTTCAAAATACGATAATTTCGGTGTAAAGGTGCTTGCGAATACGTCCTTCCTCGGTATGCCTTTCCAGTTCTGGCTCATGGTGATCATTTTCGCGATAGCGTTTGTCATCATGAAACGCACGACCTGGGGCAGAAAGCTTCTGTCCGTCGGCGACAACCGAGAGGTCGCTGCAATGAGCGGCTTTAACGTAGTCTCCATAAGAATGCAGGCATATATACTGAGCGCTCTTCTGGCATGTGTATGCGGCGTAACCACGACGATAGCATATCAGATAGGCTATCCGGCGATCGGCGACGGCTGGGAGTTTAAGGCTATAGCCGGATGCGTCGTCGGCGGCGTGAGCCTCTCGGGAGGCAAGGGCTCTCCGTTGGGCATATTCCTCGGAGTTTCCCTCGTGTTCATCGCAGAGAACGCCATAATCTTCTTCGGACTGCCCACGGTTTTAAAGAGCGCCGTACAAGGCACCGTCATGGCAGCCGCGGTCATGTATGAGACTGTCATGGAGAGAAGAAAGATAAAGGCGTAAGAGGCCCGCAGCTGCTTTTTAGAGCAGAAGTCTGAAATTATGCTTCGCATCATGCGGAGCTGATAAAGGAGTTAGTTATGAAAAAGAAATCTACATTCATCAACAAGGACATGCTTGAGCCGTATGTATGCGACGACGTATATACCTCTATAATGGTCATGGGCGATGAGCTCGTGGGCGAGCCTGCCATCAACTTAAATCAGGGCATTTTGAAGCCGCACAGCCGCCTTGCAGGCGGTGCACACGAGAAGGCGGAGATATATTACGTCGTTTCCTGCGGCAAGAACGCCAAGGTCGTCACCGGACAGGATCTGCCCGACGACGAGGAGACTGTATACAATGTAAAAGCCAACGACATAATCTTCATTCCCGGCGGCTGCTTCCACTGGATAGACAACCGTGACTGCGACGAGCCCTTTGTCATAATGACAATGTGGCCGAACCAGGAGGACAACGGTTTGTTCCATGTAAGACTTAAGGACTGGGGAACCTCCTTCAAAATGAAGAAGTAAATCATCGTTTTATGAAAAGAGACGGCGAGTTTTTGTGACTCCGCCGTCTCTTTTCCGTTATTAAAGATGCTGCTTAACCGTCGGAAAGATATTGCCTGTTACATAAGCCCCGCTCTGTCCATTGCAATGAGCAGATCGACCATACGGCCGTAGCTCTTGTTTCCGTCCGAAACGCCGTTGCTCTTTAAGTAATTGTCATATACCTTGCTCGTCTGTTTGGACAACTCCGTGTCAAATGCATCCCAATAAAGGCTGTCATCCCGCCAGTCGCGGATGATGCCTTCGTCGAGAGTATTGTATATCTCCGCATGCGCTTCAATAGAGGTGGAATACAGACTGTTCATGGCGTAAAGCAGCGCGAGAATAGTCCCGGAGTATTCAAAATCCGTGACGCCGCAGCTGCGCGTAACATACCAGGATATGAAATTACACTCGTCCTCGCGCGCAAAGCCCTTGAGATGAGCGTATTCATGAGCTGCTGTCGCCGGGATATAAAGGTCGTGCATGTCGGTGTTGACATGGCATTCATATGTAAAAGCCGAAAAAATGCCCATGGTTTGGGTTGTGGAAAGCAGATCTTTAGTAAAAGGAGCTTTTATCGAAGAGCTTGAGCCGAGATTCATATAATCTTTGGCGTACTTTTCATAGAGTGAGGGGACTTCACCGAAGATATCATTCAGGGACTCGCTCATCTGAAAAACGCCGTTCCCGTCTTCGGATACCTTTGGCCTAAGCTCGTTTGCGCGAGCCGCAAGCTTTTTGCATACTGATATAAGCTCCTCCTGCGAGGAGGGCGATGCGTCCAAACCCATGCTGACGCTTAAGGGCTCGCGTGCATAATTTATGGCCCAGCCCAAGAAATAGAAGCTGACTATAAAGGATATTATGAGCAAGAGTATTATCAGTCTGCGAAGAAAGACGAGCAGCTTCTGCCCTTTTATGCTTTTGAAGGCAAGAAACAGGTATACAAGATAGACCAAAACGCCCGCAGTGACAAGATATATCAATAGCTCGGACATGCTGAAGGGCAGCAGCGAAAACAGCTTTGTCATATAGGTCAGCACAGGATATATACCACGGGAATATATGTGCTCCGTGACAGCGGGAAATGCAAAGGCCAGCTTATATAATATAACGGAAAATGCGAATACCGAAAACCACGGCAGCATTTTTAATATGCGTTTCAAGGTCATTTCTATACACCTCACCAATGAAATTCTATCATATAAGACAAATAAATGCGAATGAATTAATACCCATCGCAGCATAATACAAGCATTCCTCTTTTCCTTTTATCGGTTTTGGATTATAATCAATAAGAAGAAGTTTACGCACAGCGAACAGAAAGCAGCTTAGGTCTTATAAAACAAGATATTAGTATTTGAAGCACGGAGGTTAAGCCATGGAGGTCAACAAAAATGCGGTCGAGAAGAACAGGATAGCTATACTGCACATAATGAGCGAGTATGACGGAAGGCTTACCGATACGCAGCTGCTCTCCGTTTGCACCGAACTTTCGCTAATGGACTACTTTGATCTCAACAATTCTCTTCACGAGCTGTCCGCTGCGGGGCTTTTAGAACGCACGGAGTCGGTCAACGGTGTTTTCTACGAGCGCACGGCTATGGGTGAGACTACGCTCGAGTTTTTTAAGAAGGAGCTGCCGTTCTCGCTGCGCGAGCAGCTGAGCGCGTATATGAAAGCCAACCGGGACAGACTGACGGAGGAGACGCGCATACACGCAGAGTATATCAAGCTGAGCGAGCATCAATACAGAGTTATGATGAAGCTTTTGGAAAACGATCTGCCTATTTTCGAGCTAAGCTTTATGACGGATTCACGCGAGGAAGCCGAGCGCTTTATACGCTCGTGGAGAAAGAATGCCATGGAGGTATATCACAATACATTTTCCATGCTTATCAGGGAGGACTGAACATGTATTATATAGGCATAGATATAGGCGGAACAAAGACAGCCTTTGGTCTCTTTGACGATAAGCGGCAGCTCATTGACAAGGATAAGATACTCACTGACAAAACCCTTTGCGCCACAGACCTCTGCAATGCGATGATCTCTGTAATCGACGGACTGCTCGGCAGGCATGGCTTGAGCAGAAAGGACGTCGGAGGCATTGGCGCGGGGTGTCCGTCGACTGTGAACGCTAAGACGGGCGTGGTAAATGCCACAAACAACATTCCAAAGCTTTCGGACTTTAATTTGAGAGACTATTTAGCCGGATATCTCGGGTGCAGGGCGCTCGTTGATAACGACGCTAATTTGGCTGCGCTCGCAGAATACCGCAGAGGCGCGGGCAGGGGACACGAGAACATGATGTATTATACCGCCTCCACGGGAATGGGCGGCGGATTCATACTCGACGGAAGACTGTACCGCGGCGCGAACTGCTTTGCCGGCGAAATAGGTCATTCTTTGATAACTCCCGGCAAAGGCCTGATGTGCGGCTGCGGCAACAGAGGCTGCTTTGAGTCATATGCCGGAGGCTCTCACATCGACGATAATGTGAGGCTCCGCGTGGAAAGAGGCGAAAAAACGCTTATGACAGAGCTGTCACAGGGCGGATATATCAACGGCGAGATACTGTATAAGGCGTATTTTGCCGGCGACGCCATGGCGGCAGAGCTGCTCGATCAGATAGGCAGCTATGCAGGCCTGTTGATGTTCAATATCTATCAGATCATAAACGTGGACTGCTATGTTATAGGCGGCGGGCTCGCCAACTTTGGCGAGGAGCTTTTCGGCCGGATACGCGCATCCTTTAACAGCTATAAACGGGCATGCAGCGACCCGGTGTATTTTTTACCGGCGGAGCTTAAACAGGACTTCGGTATCATAGGCGCGGTAGAGGCACTGTTTGACGAATAAGGCGGAATACTTCATTCATATGAGAAAGGAATGCTTGCTGCTTGGATAACGTACAGGAAGTTTTTGCAAATTGGGATAAGGCGATTTTTACTGACGGATGGCTGTATACGGTCATAGTATCTGCAGTAGCCGTTATTGCCGCGATCATACTGACCCGGACGCTAACGGGCATTTTTAAGAGAAGAGCCGCGGGAAATATGATGTTTGTATGCAGGCTTATAAATGCATTGATAGTTTTAATTGCCGCTTTAAGCGTGCTCATGACTATAAGCCCATTCAAAAAGCTGGCGGAGACGGTAGTTACCACGTCGGGCATAGCAGCTATAGTTTTGGGACTTGCCGCTCAGGAAACGCTCGGCAATCTATTCAGCGGAATAGCCATAGGTTTCGGAAAACCGTTTGAGATAGGGGAGTATGTCGAAATTGCGAGTATGAATGTTATGGGTACTGTGGAAAGCATAAACCTGAGACATACGGTGATAGCCGGAGCAGACGGAAAGCGCGCCGTTGTGCCTAACAGTCTTATCAACAAAGAGCTTCTGCGCACCACAAAAATGCGCGACAACAGAGTGTGCAGCTCTCTTGACATAAGCGTATCGTATAATGCCGATCTCGACAGGGCGGAGAGCATAATTAAGGAAGCCATTTCGGAGCATCCCGAGGCGCTCGATATACGTACAGACGAGCAGAAAGCAGCGGGGGAGCCTGCGGTAACGACGCGCATAGAGGACTTCGGAGAATCCGCTATTCTGATAAAGGCGTTCGTCTGGACAAACGACGGCCTTACGGGAAAAAGGGTGCTGTCCGATGTGCGCCGCCGTGTGAAGAGAGAATTCGACAAGAACGGAATAGAGATACCTTATCCGTACAGAAATGTGATAATAAAGAAAGAAGCATAGATAAGCCTTGGATACGGGAGAGCTTAAAAGCGAACAGAGAAGAGCGGCGTCATTGGCCCGACGCTCGCTTTCGGCTCCTGAGGCGGCAGAGAAGAGCGCAGCTATAATCGGGAGAATAACCGGTCTTGATGCATTTAAAGACGCCTCAGTAGTGCTGACCTACTGTCCGACGCCGCAAGAGGCCGATATAAGCTCGCTTAGCGAGGTCCAAAACATGCTTTTCGCCTATCCCATGGTGATGGGATGCGATATGGTCGCGGCTGTTCCCGCTGATGACGGCGCATGGATCGAGGGCAGCTTCGGCATCCGGCAGCCCGATGCGAAGAACAGCCGCATTATACCGCCGGAGCGCATAGACGCAGTGATCGTCCCGCTCGTTGCGTTCGACGCGGGATGCATGCGCGTCGGTCAC
>CAYVOZ010000116.1:7223-8949 GCA_964453325.1 uncultured Christensenellaceae bacterium
TATTATGACAGGTATCTTTCGCAATGCCAGAACGCCGTATTTATAGGCGCTGCGTTCGAGCTGCAGCGTGTGGAGCGCGCGGCTGCCGAACCGCACGATGTAAGGCTTGACTGCGTTGTGACAGAAGCCCGCATATACCGCGCGGCTTCTCCCGAACAGAAATAAAAGAGGCGGATCGACTGGCGAACGCCTCTTTTGCACTTTTTGCATACTTATCTGAAATCGACATAGACCTTATTGTACTTCTTATCATACGGATAGTACCACTTTATGCTGCTCTTTACTCCAAGCTTTTCTGCGAGAGTATCAACAATATCCTTGAGTGTATTTAGATCCGTGTATGAACGCGACAGCTGAAAGACCGGGAATGCCGCGACTGCCTGATCATACAGAGCGCAGGCCTCGGGGTCGGCAGCGGCCGGGAGCAGCGCGGCCAGCTCGGCAAGACCTGCGGTGATTCTGTCGTCCACAAAGGTTCCTGTTATTTCGTAATACAGCTCGGTAGCCTTTTTGGACGTATAATTGGTATACTTCTTTGCGGTTACGCCGTAGACCTCTTCGATAACGCTGACTCTGTTCTTCTGATTCGTGAAAACAAAGTTCCATTCGCCGATCTTGCCGCTTGAGCCCTTCATGGAATGCATGCTGATGCTTTCGGGATCGAGATTATATGCAAAGACGGCAAGTGCAGTGAACTGCGATGTACTTAAATTGGTGAACATATTGCCGTCGAAGGCAGCCAGTATATCGGGTATGCGAAGGAGCATATCCTTGCTCTTCATAGTTTCAAATATCGCCAGCAGCATTTTCTTTTGGCGGTCAACTCTGTTTTGATCGCCGGTCAGAGATTTATCGATATTTCCTGCCTTGCGTACGCGCATATAGTCGAGAATACCCTGACCGTCCATATGCTGCTTTCCCGCGACATAGATACGGCCGGAAATATTAAATTTTGTTTCAAGATCAAATTCCACGCCGCCTATAGCGTCCCCGAGGTCCTTTACCGCGTTCATATCGACGCCGACATAATAATCCACGTCAATCCCTCCGAGCATCCACTCCGCAGTTTCGCAGACCTTTTTAAAGCCGTTGCCGTTCTCGTCATACATGCCGCCGCCGAGGTCGAGTGAGGCGTTTATTTTGTATATTCCCTTGACGTCGGGAATTTTTGCGTATGTATCGCGCGGTATGGATATCATATCGACTGTATTCTCGTTGAAATTGATGGCAAGTATCAATATGACGTCTGCATGAAAGGCTGTCTTTCCGTTCCATTCCTCACTGTCGCGTTCCTCTGCATGATCCACTCCGACGAGGGCGATATTTACTATGCCGTCCATGAGGGACTTATCCGCCGCGGAAAGCATTTTATCATACTCGCTCTCCTCTTCCTCGACGGCTCCATCCTCGGGGAGCTCCTCCTCGTGGGCAGGCTCAATAGCGGGCGCTTCCTCTGTAGGAGCAGGTTCTTCGGCAGACGATGCAATATCATCGAAGAATACATGAGGGTTTGAGATAATGTTATTGAGGTATATGCCGAATATGACAGCGGCAATAAGTACCGCGCCGAGAACGGAAAAGAGTATTATAGCGCCCTTTCTGGACAGCTTCTTTTTGAGAGGCTTTTCAGAGGGAGCCTTTTTTGCGTGAAAGATTTTTTGAAAAAACGTACTTAAGTTATAAAAAAATAAGCACCACCAAAGTGATGCTTAAAATTTTGATAAGT
>CAYVOZ010000117.1:0-8864 GCA_964453325.1 uncultured Christensenellaceae bacterium
CCTGTGACCCCTTGCTTGTAAGGCAAGTGCTCTCCCAGCTGAGCTATGCTCCCGTCAACGTTCTTGATTATAGCAAGCAAAAAACAAAGCGTCAAGGGTCAATTTGCGGGAATGGCGAATAAATGTCGGAAAGCGTGCCCGGAGGCAGCCATTACCCCGGTAAAACACGACGCGCTTGCAAGCATGCATCCGTTATTACAGCCGGCCGCACTTTGCCCTTGGCTCGCGTTCCCGGACCATAATGCATAAGGCGCAGGACGTACATGCCGCCCTGCGCCTGTGAGGTTCAAGTCATTAATACATGATACTCAGTTTATAACAGTGGGATCAAAGGCCTCGTTACGGGCAACACACTTGAAGAAATAGCCGATGCCGCTGATGTTGCTGTCAAAGCCCTTGGTGTGATAGGGCAGCGTAGCGACAAAGAGAAGCTCCAAATTGCTCCAGAACTCGTCTCCGGGGATGGAGAGCTTGACGGTATAGGTGTCGTTGGCGTTTGTGGAGCCGAAAATAGCGGAAAGCGTTTCGCTTGCGCCCTTGCCTGACGTCGTATCGTCGTCCACAAGCTTCTTTATACGGTAGAACTGATAGCCCTTGATGTCATCGTACTTAAAAACAAGAGGCGCTCTGTAGCAGTTCAGATCGGAGCTGAATATGGCCACATAGCCGAGATTGTCGTCCGCCTTGATGTGCACTCCGCCATAGCTGAAATCATAGTCGATGTTCATCTCGGCCAGCATAGCCGCCTGCTTATCGCGATACGCAAGATTCTTTTTGATAAGCTCAACATCGGCCTTTTTAAGCATGTCCTTGGGCAGAGAAATACGCTCGGCGCAATCTCTGCAAAGTGCCTGTCCGTCGGCAAGCTTGGTTTTGAAAAGGCCCGAGAGCTCTCCGCCGCAGATGGGACAGGCGGTGTTCTTTTTGGAAAATATACCCATTATAATGTCCTCCGTCTTGTGTTTATTTTGAAGTGCAGTTACTTTCGCACCTGTTTCCGCTTTTTGATGCCGTATGCCAGCCCGATGGTCAAAAGCCCCGCTATACATAGACCTATCCATAGCCCCGGCGTGGCGCTGTCGCCCATTTTGGGAGCACCGACAGAATCCCGCGCAAGCGTTCCCTTCACAAGCATGAAGGGCGAGAGGGAATAAAAGGGGCCGAAAGTGAGATCCCCGTCGCCGTCCGCCGTGGCATAGAAGTATTCGTATGTGCCGTCCGCCTTCTTATGCGCCAGCGTAAAGGCCTTCCCGGCGTAGCGTTCGGCAAGGTCAAAGCTGAGATACATGGCGCTGCCGGTGGAGCTTTTTCCGCTTTTAAGGGTAATGTTATATACCCGGAATACGTCGCCCTTATCCGCCAGACGCAGCATGGCGTTGTAGTCGCTTCCCGAGGAGAGCCGCTTTGTAATGAGCAGATCGTCTGCGGAGAGCCCGCTTCCCGTCAGCCGGATGGTGGCGTTTTGGATGTTTGTGTCGTTATATACGGTGACGGGTGCGGGCGGAGCATAGCCGCCTGCGGGCGGGTCAACGGTGATTTTTTTTACCGTCACATTCTTGTTCGCCGGTGTAAAGGCAAATCCCGTCTTTGAAACAGCCACGTTCACCGTACCGTTGTTTTCCGCGGTGATGTCCGATATGGCGAGCTTGTAAACGCCTGTGCCGCTTTCCTTTGTCAGTGCGCCCTTGCTCGCGCCGTTTACCGTGATATCGCCCGCAGCGAGCCCCGTCACGTCCTTATCAAAGGTCAGTGTGAGTTCGGTGGTGGAGGCGGTATCGGAACCGTTGGCGGTGAGACCTGAAAATGCAACAGCCGTCACTGCGGGCGGTGCCGTATAGTCATATCCGCCGCTGGTCGTCCAATCGCTGTTGCTGTAGGAAGTGCCGTCGCCGACTGCCTTTACCGCAAAGTAATACGTTCCCGTGCCGTTCTCCGGAATAATGGAGTCAAAGCTGTGGCTTAAGGCCGATGCGGAGGATTCGACGTCTATCTTGTTCGCAGCCGCCGTGCCGTCCTTGTAAAGCTGCACAAGATAGCTGCTCGCGTTAGAGGCTGCGCTCCATGAGGCCGTTTTAGCAGCCGTGCCGCTGCCCCATGCGAGGCCGGTCGGTGCATCAAGCTGCGTTGGCAAAGGAGCCCACTGTGCGGTGAGCGTGACATCCCCGTATGCGTTGTTAAGGCTTGTGGAACCAGAGGTGTAAACATTGTTAAGAGCAAAGCCTCTGCCAAATAAAGCAGGCTTTGTTACCTTCCAGCCGGTGAAGGAGTAATTGTTCTTCGATGGAGCTGTGGCGGGAAGCGTGAAGCTCGTGGTTGAAACAGTATAACTGTTGTCCCCGCCGACATGAGGGGATGTCGCGCCGTTGTCATCATAGGTCACTTGAGATGAAATGCCGGAGCTGCCGCCGGGAACAATGCCGAAGAGCTTATGAGCATCGCTATAGCTGTACGGGCTGGCAGAGCTGTCGGTAAATACGCCGCCGGAATCCGCGGTCGTGCTTTCTGTCTTCCACGAATAGCTGTTGCTGTCATATGTAAGAGTCGGCGCTATGTTCATTGCGGACGTTGCGCCAATGGCCTTGACCGTGCTGTTGTTCAGAGTTATCGTGCCGGAGCTGCTGTTGGCTTTGATGCCATAATAAGAACCGGAACCGGCGTTGATCGGCGCCATTGCGGTTACTGTGCTGTCATTGACAGCAACGTTACCTTTATCGACGCCGATGCCAACGACTCTGCCGGATGACGTCACCGTACTATTAGAGCTTATAGTAACATTGGTTCTGGCATACATGCCGGATCCGCTGGCTCTTGAATTCGCCTCCACCGTCGCGCGGTCGGTGATAATAATATCGGCATCAACGCTGTTTATAGCGGAGATGCAGGTGCCCATTGCTGAGGCAGACAGCTTACCGGGGCCTTTGATCGTAAGGTCACCGGCAGAAAGCGTGACCGAGGGGTAGCTTCCCGAGCTGATCGTGTTATTCCCGTCAAGTGAAATCGTCAAAGCACCGGCAGCATTTATCCTGCCGCCGTTGTAGTTGTGCAGCGTGAGTGTGGACGTGGTCGCGTCTGATGTAAAATACGCATAGCCGGTATCGCCTGTGGGAGCAACAGTTGTTGCTGTGCTTGCGCCGTTTACAAGATATTGTCCCGGCGCCAGCGTCACGCCGTTGACTGTAACGTTTGAGGCTCCCGCCGCCAGCGCCGTGGCGGGCAGCAGCGCGCAGACCAAGGCCAGCACCAAAAGCATGGCCAGTATTTTCCTGATCTTCATAGAGTTTTCCTCCGCATATCATGATACAACGTGCAATTCACGGCATAGATACACTGCCAGTTTGTACATATTGATGTATTGTCATTATAAGTCGACCCCAAGGGGGCAAGTCAACATTTTTAACAAAAACAGAAAATAATCGTGCCACGTCTCGTAATTTTACAGATCGGCACCGTTGGGAACGGTATCATATATGAGAACGGCAGGCTCTGATACTGAAACGACCCTGCCGCAGAATGAACGCGGCAGGGTCGTCTGACAGACTATAGATATTGCTTGCTTACGATATTTCTATCTTTCTGCCCTCGGGCAGCTTCTTCGATTCCTTCGGGAGACGAAGCTTTAACACGCCGTCGTTGTATTCGGCGGAGATGCCCTCGGTATCGATCGAGGTCACGTCGAAGCTTCTGGTATAGGAGCCGTAGGAGCGCTCTCTCCTGATATAATTGCCCTTCTTGTCCTTTTCCTCGCTCTCGGTGTTCCTCTGGGCGGTGATGGTGAGGCAGTTGTCCTTGAGACTCAATTCGATGTCCTCTTTCTTAAAGCCGGGAAGGTCGGCCTCTAACAGAAATGCTTCGCCCTCGTCCGTGATGTCCGTCTTAAATTCCGGCATGTCGGCGTCCTTGAAAAATTCCTTGTCGAATGCCTTGAAGGGGTCCCATACCGATCCGCGTCTGTAACCATAGGGTGTAAGTGCCAACATTGTTTTGTACCTCCGATTAAATATTTTCTGCGGAAGCCTGTGCGTCGCCGCCTTGTCTCCGCTTTTCTCTCTGCTATTAAGATAAACCCGTCCGGTAATTTTAGTCGGAAAAAATATGAACAAAATGTTAATATTAGCACTCAACGGCATAGAGTGCTAACAATTTGTGTTTAGTATAATTTTAAACCGTCAGTATATGGCCGAAGCTCTATGGCAGAAAAAGCTGCATTCCGCTGTATACCTCGTCAACTCCGTTGAGCTCGCGCACAGTGCGGATATCCGCGCCCGCAAAGAGGCATATCGACTCGAGAGTGTCCGTCGCGCCCGCGACGTATACGCGCCTTCGCGGAGGGAGCGTCAGCACGCTGCCTTCTTTAAGAGCGGAGTGGGAGAGACCGTTTATGCGCATGAGCTCGCGCATAGTGCTGCCGCAGCGCTTTGCAATGGAATATACCGTGTCCCCGGTCTGCACTGTGTAGCTGCGAAGCGCGCAGAAGCTGCGCGGAGGAATATTAAGAACGTCGCCCCGTCTGAGTCCCCGCTCAAAGAGCGCCCGGTTAGCTCTCGCGAGCATGCAGACCGGCAGACCGTATCTTGCGGAGAGCTGCTCTGCGCTCTCGCCTTGCCTTATAATATGTGTTTTCTCATACGGCATGGACTACCTCCGGGAAAGAAAAAAGTGATAGCTTTCTGCACTATCACTTTTATTTTATGAGGCTGCCGGATATGCTTAAATTATACCAACGGTAATAAAAGCTCTCTCAGCTCGTCCGCACTGACGGGTACCGGGTTCTTTCTCGCGGAGGAGGATACTGCGGTCAGGCTTATGACCTGATCGAGCTCGTCGGGCAGCAGCTTATAGCTCTTGAGGTCGGAGGGTATGTCTATATCGTCGTTCAGCCTTGTGATGGTCTCCGCGACGTATTCTCCCGCGGCTATGGCGTCAGTGTAGCTCCCGCCGAGCTGCGCGGCGACGTCTATGTACTTCGTGACGCCCTTTTTGGCGTTAAAGCGAGCGACGTGGGGCATGAGTATGCCGCAGCCTATGCCGTGCTTTATGCCCTTTACCGCGCCCAAGGACGCGGATATGCCGTGCGCGAGCCCGAGCCCGGAGTTGGCTATGCATATGCCGCTCATGGTCGCGCCAAGCGAGAGCGTCGTGCGCGCGTCTATATCCTCTCCGTCGCGCACGGCGCGCACGAGCGCATCATCCATGCCCGCGATATGCTTTAAGGCTATGGCGTCCGTAAACGGCGTGCAGGGCTTTGTGGTATAGCTCTCTATGAGCTGGCAAAGGGCGTCCGCACCCGAGGACGCGGTGACTGCGGGCGGCAGGGTGAGCGTGAGCGCGGGGTCGACGACCGCCGCTCTCGCAAACAGCCTGTCCGAGCGTATACTGTTTTTGAACTGCCCCTTTATGTATACGACGCCGTTCTTCGCCATCTCGCTGCCCGTGCCGGACGTCGTCGGAGCGGCGAAGAAGGGCAGAGGCCGGAGCGTGAAGGAGCGGTCGCCTATGTTCTCCACATATTCATGCGTGAGCCCGCCGTTCACGGCAACGCCCGCGGCTATCTTGCCCACGTCGATGACGCTGCCGCCGCCCACGGATATGACCGTGTCGGCTCCGCATTCCCTGATAAAGAGCACCGCATCGTCCACAGTGTCGGGAGTGGGCTCGTCCCCGAGCGAGAGCTTTTTCGGGAAGGATGCAATGCCTGCGCCGGAAAGCGAGTCTATGAGGCAATCGAGCCCGCCCGAGCGCCCGAAGGAGCCCGAATAGAACAGCGCGGCGCGCTTTCCGCTGCCCTCGGCGGCGACTGCGAGCCTGTCTATCGCGCCCACGCCGAATATCAGCGCGGGCATTCTGTATGAAATTCCGCTCATGACAGTTTCTCCTTTATAAAATCGCGGATGTCCTTGCGGACGGCCGCCTGACAAAATTCATTCAAAAGCTCGTGGCGCGCGCCGTCATAGAGCTTTAAGGTGACGTCCTTTACTCCCGCGTCGCCTATTCGCCGCTGTATCTCCTTTACTCCGTCGCCGTAGCCTCCGCAGGGATCCTCCGAGCCGGAGAGCATGAGTATGGGCGTCGTCTGGGACAGCTTATCCGCCCAGCTCTTCTCTGATACCCGCGAATAGACGTCAATGAGGTCGTACATGGCGCGGTTCGTGAACATAAAGCCGCAAAGCGGGTCTGCGTCGTACTGCTCTACTATGGCCTCGTCGGTGGATATCCAGGAGTTTCTTGATTTGGCGTCGGGGATGCGCTTGAGATACGAGCCGAACGAGAGCTTATGCAGCATTTTGCTGTAGCCTCTGCTGCCCTTGAGCGCGCAGACGGTCTTTGCCAAAAACTTTGCGAGTCCGGCGACGGGTATAGGCCCGAGCGTACCCATTATAATGGCCGCGTCGACCTCGCCGGGGTGGATAGCGAGATACTCTCTCGCTATGAGGCTGCCCATGCTGTGACCGAAGAGCACCTGCTTTACGCCGGGAAAGCGCTCTGCGGCGATCCTGCCCATCTTCTCCACGTCGCCCAAGAGCATTTCCACGCCGCCCTGCTCCGCGAAAAAGCCGAGGTCCTCCTTGCCGCCCGCGGAGAGACCGTGACCGATATAGTCATGTCCGCAGACAGTGACGCCGTTCTCCGAGAGAAAGCTGCCGAGCGCGTCATAGCCGTCTCTGCCTAAATACTCGCTCATGCCGTGGCACAGCCTCATAACGGCTATCGGGTCCTCCGCGATATACCAGTATGACGTGATGGTGGTGACCCCGTCTGTGCTCAAAAATGTATCGTTGATCCTTTCGGACATGGGTATGACCTCCTGCTTTATTTTTATCTGTACAGCGCTGCGAAGCGCTTTACGCCCTTCTTGCATATCGAGTTCCATAAAAGCGCGGATATGACAGCCATTATTACGGCAAAACCGAGCGTGACGGGGATAAAAGCACCGAAGCTTATGGACAGGAACAGTATTGCCGCGATGAGCGCAAAGCCTATGAGCATGCCCAAAAGCACCGTGAGCATTATCGCAGAGCCCTGTTTTATAGGTACTATGTCGTTTAGCCATGTCACGTTGGCGTGCTTTATGCCTATCGAGAGTCCGAACAGCTGCGAGAAGAAGCACAGCGAGACGAGATATAATACGAGCGCCAGCGTGTCAAAAATGCCCGCGCCGAGCGCTATGCATATCACGAGCCCGTCTATGACCGTAAGAGGCAGCACGATGATGATGGCAGACCACAGCTTTGCGAGGAATATCTCGCGCGTTTTGACGGGTATGGATTTTATGAGCCAGAGCGTGGGTCCCTCCAGGGATATCGAGGGCGCGGTGACTGCGGACATCATGGTCGTGAACGACGCGCCGGCTGCCGCGACAGCCGCGGCTATGGCCTCCGGAGGAACGCCCATGCCTCCTAAAAGCTTTCCGCCGAATATCGCAAGCGCTATGGCGGCTATAGTGAATAGCACTACTCCTATGCCGGAGTTGAGAGCGTAGTTGGTGTTGCTGAAAAAGTAGGATATTTCCTTTTTAACGAGCGCGGAGCGCACGGTACCCGTTTTTAAGTCGTTCGCCGTATATCCGCGGCTCTTGCCCGCGGCCATCCGCCCGGAGGTCATGCTCTTATAGCCGCGCCCGAACAGTACGACGAATATCACTCCCGCCGCCAGGGATATGAGTATGCTCCACAGCATATGAAGTATATTCCCCTGCGCGAGCCCCTCCGCAAAGAAGCGCGCCGTGACGAGCACGGAGCCTATGGAGGTATATATCTGCTTGGACGCGGGAACGTTCGCAAAGCTGCCGCCCGTGATATAGAACATCACGAACATGAGCGCGAGCATGACGAACACCGAGGATATCAGCCTGAATACGTTCTGTGCGTTGAATTTGGCGGCGATCCTCTCGCAGAGCCAGGTCAGAAGCGCCGCTATCGCCATGGGCAGCAGCGGTATGAACAGCACGCAGACGAACGCCTTTATGCAGAAGAGCACGCCGTCTCCGGACGCTTCAATATATGCGGCAAACAGCCCTATGCAGAACGCGAGCGAATAGCCGAGGTTGGTCAGATAAAGCGGCAGCAGCTTGCCCGCGATGATATGACTGCTCTTTATAGGCAGAGCCGCCAGCATGTCATAGTCCTTCGAGCCGAAGAGATACGCCGGCATCTGAAAGATGCTGAGCGACAGCACGAGTATGAACGACATATAATACGGCACATAGAGCATGACGGGCAGCTCGCCCGCCGCCTTAAAGGACGCGGCTATCACGGAGCCCGTGTTATAGAAGCTGAATATCATATACGCGGCTACGGCTAAAATGAGCAGATATGCCCATCCGCCGCTGACGCGCGCCTTCTTTTTGGTGTTATTGCCCGACCGGGAGAAGGTCTCGCCGAGGTTTATTTTACAGATGCGCCATATGTTTTTCATTGCTCGGTAAGCTCCAGGAATATCTCTTCAAGCGTCTCGTTGCCCGTGACCTCGGACGTCGGCCCGCAGGTAACTATGCGGCCGTTTTTGATTATGGCAATCTTATCGCAAAGCTTCTCCGCGACCTCGAGCACATGAGTGGAGAAGAACACCGCGCTCCCGCGGGAGCAGAGCTCTTTTAACTCGTTCTTGACCGTGAACGCCGCCTTGGGGTCGAGCCCGACAAAGGGCTCGTCGAGTATGAGCAGCCTGGGCTCGTGCAGCAGAGCGGAGATTATGACGAGCTTCTGCTTCATGCCGTGGGAATACGAGGATATCTTTTCTCCCAGATGCGCGGAAAGCTCGAAAAGCCCGGAATAGTGCTTTATGCGCTTTTCTCTCTCTGCGGCGGGGACCGCAAAAACGTCTGCTATGAAATTAAGATACTTTATGCCGGTGAGCGAGTTGTATAT
>CAYVOZ010000118.1:0-3481 GCA_964453325.1 uncultured Christensenellaceae bacterium
ATCGGAACACAATCCTGCCATCCCTTTGAACCGCTGCCGTGTCGAGGAGTGTTATTTAAGTGACTTTTTGGAATTGATTTCACTACATTTTTACTACTATTTTTTGCATATATGCAATGGCACTGACTGCCTTTAACCTATTGAGTATAACATAATAACCGACTGTAAGACAGCCCGTCAGCGGATGAAATCTTCATTCGCGTGGCGGGCTTTTTTGCTTTCATTTTATCAGCTCAAAATAATTTAAAACTTTTTTTAGAAAGGTGGGTTGAAAAAGTGCCTCTTTCGTGCGTTACAGGTGAAGGGTTTTTCAAACCGCTTCTGAACATTGAAAACTTCATAGTCAAATCAAACAACGATCCCTATGTAAAAGCGGCTATCAGGCTGAGTGGCAATCAGTCAGCAGGAGCAACAATCCGAGGTGACTCCCCGGAGCGCAATGACAGCATAGAGGGATAATGATACTTCCGCCTTGAACGCGTCACTGCATTGGGCGGCCTGGCACAGGAATGCGGGGATCCATAACGGATATGTGCCTTCAACAGTCAGAAGGCAGTTTGAAGAGATATTTTTTATCCCCTTATATATGGAGGAAACACCTAATGACCAAAGTAATCGCAATAGCGAACCAAAAAGGCGGTGTTGGAAAGACCTCCACCGCAGTCAATCTGGGCGTCGGTCTCAAGCGTGAGGGCTATGATGTCCTCCTGATAGACCTTGATGCCCAGGCTAATCTCACAATGGCTCTGGGATTCCAGAACCCGGACGAGATGAAGTATACGATCTCTGATGTACTGCAAAAAGCTGTGCGTGAAGAGCCTATCGATCCCACAGAAGGGATTCTGACTACAGAAGAAGGCATCGATCTGATGCCGTCAAGCATACAGCTCTCCGGATATGAAGCCTCTCTCGTAAACGAATACGGGCGTGAGGCCATGCTGAAACAGTATGTCGATGCAGTCAAGCTCAACTATGACTACATCATTATAGACTGTCAGCCGTCTCTCAACATTCTTACAGTGAATGCGCTTGCGGCAGCGGACAGCGTGCTTATCCCGACACAGCCGCAGTACTTCTCCACCGCCGGACTTCAGATGTTCTTCCAGACAGTCGGCAAAGTTCAGAGAAAGATAAACCCTAACCTGCGTGTCGAAGGTGTGCTGGTGACAATGATGGACAAGCGTCCGAATTTCACCAAAGACCTTGTGACTCGCCTGCGCGAGGCATATGGAAGTCAGGTCACGGTCTTCAAGGCCGAGATCCCGACCTCCATCCGCATGACGGAAAGCGGCGCCTATGGGAAGAGCATTTTCACATACGATCCCAAGGGCAAGGTCGCTGAAGCCTATGCCCAGCTTGCAAAGGAGGTAGCCGAGAATGGCAGAGAGAAAGAACAGCGCCATGAACGTGCCGCTGAAACCGCTCGATAATTTGTTCGAGCCTACTCTCCCGCAAAAGAATGAAGGCGAAGCGCTCAAAACCCTGCCCGTAGACGAGCTAAGGCCCTTCGAAGGCCATCCCTTCCATATGTATACGGAAGAGAAGATGGCCGAGATGGTCGAAAGCGTCAAGGAGCATGGTGTTATTTCGCCTATTCTTGTCCGTCCTCATAAGGACGGTAAAGGAAATTGATATGCACAAACGAACAGCCATATAATAACGGCAGTGGACCCGGAGTGAGCGCCCGGAGCGCTCACTCCTGCAAAATAACTCTCCGTTAAAACCGCGCAATGCCGTTTGAGCGATAAGAGACGGAGACGTAAGGACAGCCTGCGTCAAAACGGATGAAGCAATGATTGCGTGAAACAACGGTATTCTTGTATTGACGCAAAGCGTTTAATTATCAATGTGAGTCTTGTATTAACCGGCCGAAAGTCATATAATATTTTCGGAAATACAAAAGTTTTTGTATTCATATTTTTTGATTTTCGGTTAAAAAACGTTTAAACGGCTATGCAGCAGCAAAATAGCCGCTGAAAAACAGGAAAGGGTAATATTATGAACAAAACAAAGCAATACTCCGTAACTATGCTGGAATACGCAAGGATCCCCAAATTCCCCAACGCATGGCTTTATGACGGCCGTTATGCTCTCGACGGAGCAGGCTCGATAGTTTACACTATGTGCCTTCTAAGGAGCGGCAGCGATATTATTCTGATCGACACGGGCTATGACATCACCCGTCCCGATTCAAAGGAGTTCTCAAAACGCGAGCAGCACGAGAATTACAGATGCCCGGTCGACGTTCTCAAAAAAGCAGGCGTAAACCCCGAGGATGTAAAGCATATAATTCTTACCCACGCTCACTGGGATCACATGGGCGGTCTGCATTATTTCCCGAATGCTAAGGTCTATGTACAGAAGGAAGAAATATTGAAATGGGTCGAGGCTCTCGCTCTTCCCGTTGAATACTCCGGTATCAACGGTGCGGTCCTTCATGACGATATGGAAGAGTGCATAAAGCTCACCAGAGACCACAGGCTTGTTCTGCTCGACGGAGATGTTGACGATCTCTTTGAGGGCATCGATATTCGTGTTGCCCGTTACGGTCACACCTTCGCCTCCAGCTGCATTCTCATCAATACCGCGGACGGCGTATATTCCTTTATCGGCGACATAGCCTTCATCAAAAAGAATTTCACGGGCGCAGCCGATAACGGCGTAGTTCTCCCGATAGGTCTTTCCATCGGCGGCACGCTCGACACGGTCAACGCAATTCAGGCTATAAAGGGCTATGTCGGCGGAGATCTGCACCATGTGCTCTTCTCTCACGAGCCGGGCGTATGGGATGAATACGAATCCGTACTGAACGAAGACGGCCTGCACATGGCTTATGTTGTTAAATAATTAAAGAAGCGTTATCGGCGCTCTTGAATCGACTGCCGGGCCCGGACAAGAGGATATCTGTCCGAGCCCGGCTTCTTCTTACTATGACATCGTTTTTCAGACGCGCAGAGGGTGCGGGCATTTGCCCACACCCCATTGTGTTCTATTGATGGCACTTTCCGCTCATAGGGCATCCGGCGCAGCTTCCGCCGCCTCCGCAGGAGCAGGAAGCCTTTCCTTTTCTCTTGTTGCGGATCGCAGCTATGATGATCGCAGCAAATACTGCAAGTACCACAAGGGCTATAATAATGGTCGGTGCGTTCATACCAGAGCCTCCTTTCGGCAAGTCGGTTTTCCTTATTTCCTTGCTGCATTCACTGCGCTGATGCTCAGGTGGTTGTCGTCATACTTAATTCTACAAACAAGCCCTAACCTGCCACGTCATTTCTATCTGTCAAGCAAGTCGTATAAGCATGCTTTCCCGAGACAAAAATCACCGGTTTCTGTTTCCGTATTGATATTTACACCTCAAGGGCATTGTTCTTAATCACATCGGAATACCAGTATGCGCTCGCCTTGGGGATGCGTTCGAGCGTCTTAAAATTGACATACACCAGTCCGAATCTTTGCGAAAATCCCTCCAGCCACTCAAAGT
>CAYVOZ010000118.1:3491-8849 GCA_964453325.1 uncultured Christensenellaceae bacterium
CAAACAGCGACCATGTATGATAGCCCGTGACGTTGACGCCCTCGGAGATCGCCTGATGCACCTGTCTTAAGTCGTTTTGCAAGTATATGATGCGGTTCGGGTCGCTGACGGTGCCGTCCGGCGCTACCCAGTCGTTCGATGCGCATCCGCTTTCGGTAACGACGATCTCCTTAAAGGCGGAGCCGTATACCTCGTTAACGTATTTAAGACCTTTGTAGAACGAATCCTTGTGCACCGCCCACCCGTAGGACGTAAGAGGTATGTCGGAGTCGGAGGCACAGAACGGGAGCTGCGCAAAGCCGAGCGGAGTCGGAGCAGCGGTACATATCGACGGCAGATAGCTGTTGAATCCCAAAAAGTCTATGGGCTGGCACATAAGCTCCATATCGCCGGGCTTTATCCTGGGCATTACCACGCCCATGGCCTTATATGCGTCCATAAGCTCCGCGGGATACTCGCCCTTAAATATCGGAGACAGATAGTAGTCGACGGACTGCATAGTGCATTTGCGCGCAGCCTCGACGTCTGCGGGAGATGACGGGTCCTTGGGGAAGCCCATTCCAATGATCTCCTTTATGCCTATACGGCTCTTAAGGCCGGTCTCGCGGAATGCCTTTACCGCCGCGCCGTGAGCCATGCTTACATGATGGCCTGCCAAAAGCATCTCGGAAAGATCGCAGTGTGCGGGTGCATAATTCATATAGCCGGGGACTCCGTAGTAGCCCATGTACACTATAGTATACGGCTCCACAAAGGTTATCCAGTCGTCCACAAGGTCTCCGAACTCACGGTAGCATATTTTCGCATAATCCTCAAACCAGCCGACTATCTCCCTGTTCGCCCATCCGCCTCTGTCCTGCAGGGCCTGCGGAAGGTCCCAGTGGTACAATGCAAGCACGGTATGTATGCCCTTTTCCTTGCACTTTTTGAGTACGCTTCTATAGTACTCAATACCCTTTCTGTTTACCTCTCCCGTGCCCTCGGGCTGTATGCGCGGCCAGCTTATAGTGTATAAAAAGCTCTTATACCCGAGACCGGCTATCATGTCGATATCCTCGTTATAACGGTGATAGAAGTCCACCGTTAGGTCGCCCGTATCACCGCCCTTTACCTTTCCGGGCATATGGACGAGCCTGTCCCAAATACTCTCGCCCTTGCCGTCCTCGTTCCACGCTCCCTCGATCTGATAAGAGCCCGTAGCCACTCCCCATAAGAAATTGTCCGGGAATTTCAGCTTATTCATAAGTTCCTCCTGATAATATAGTATTTGTATGCAGTTTCTATATGAAAACACATTTTCATCATAAACAATAGCAAGGATATGCGATTGTATATTTCTTATGTTTCTGGTATTATTACTATATATTATGTATTATGCCTGCCAGTCACGCCCCATACATCGGAGGACAGAGATGCAGACCGAATCGCTGTACAGCTATCTTGCAAGAATACGAGACGCCGGTGAGCCCTTTTATCCCAGTGCGGACTACTATAAAAGGCTCGTGCTTGCCCTGATGGACGGCGACAAAAGTGTATTCGACGATATGAAGCTGCCCGCCGACAGAAGGACGACACGTCTTTCGCTTTCGGATATCCGTCACCGTCAGAACATGGTCGTTGTCATTTGCACTCTTGCCAGCTACTGCGCAATACTCAACAACATCAGCTCCGAGACCGCCTTATCCGCATCCGACTATTTCATGCAGGCGGCGGAAAAGCTCGACGATCCGTATGAGCTCGGAGAACTCGGCGCACAGGTCGGTGAATACTTCTGCAATCTGATATGCAAGTATAAAGACATGCCGTATTCCCGTACCGTAAAGAGGATCGTAACGTACATTTACGACGAAATATACTCGCCGGTATTTGTCGAAAACATCGCCCAAAGCTTGCAGATGAACGCATCGTATTTATCCAAAATGTTTAAAGCAGAAATGGGCATGAGCATTAATACTTTCATTCATGTTCAAAAGCTGAACGAAGCCCGAAGTCTGATGCGTTACAGCGGCGCAAGCCTTACCGATATCGCCGCCATGCTCGGATATACTGACCTCAGCCATTTCTCCCGCGTATGCAAAAAGGTGACCGGGCTTTCTCCCGGAGCGCTCAGGGCAAGCCTTCCGGAAAAAGAAGAACGGGCAAACAGTATATACTGCCTGATGGCGATCTTCAGAAAGGACTGCAAGGGCTATTATCTCTCTTCCAAGTATTATAAGACGATGATATTCGCAATACTCGACGGGGACAGAGCCGGTATCGACAGCATCTTCTCCGCAGGCAGCAGTGAGAGCGGCAGAATGTCCGAAAGCGAGGTCCGCAGCTATCAAAACGCAGTCGTGGTCATCGCTGCCCTGTTTGCATATTCCGCAGTGCTGCAAAACGTGGATCACGAGCTGGCCTTTTCCATTTCCGATTACTATATAAACGCTTCCGAATCGCAGCAGAATATCAACGAGCTGAAGTCGATGTGCAAAGATATAACCGCCGTCTATATGGAGCTTATATGCAAGTATAGGTCTATACCCTACTCTCCCACGATAAAACAGGCCGTCGAGCTTATATACAATAACATATACTCTGCATTAAGCGTCAACGAAATCGCCTGTAAGCTCGGATCGTCAGCCTCGTATTTATCAAAAGCCTTTAAGTCCGAGACCGGCATGAGTATCATAGAGTTTGTTCACAGAGAAAAGCTCAGGGAAGCGCGAAAGCTCATGATCTTTACGGATATGGACTTTACGGAAATGGCAAAGTGCCTTGGCTATTCCGACCTCAGTTACTTTGCCAAAATATGCAAAAAATACACCGGCAAGCCTCTTAAGGAGCTGCGCTGAAGCTCTCATTCGTCGCAGCTCCCGTGAATAGCTGAAACTATCGTATCAGTATCACTGCAAGATATCCGCATATCCGGGCAGCGTTCCGGATCCCCGATACGCTGCGCCTTTTAATATAACGCTGTTCTTATCTCTCTATTTCGGCCATTTCAAAGAGCTCTATCACGGGGAATCCGATCCTTGTCTTTCCGCCGCCTACCGTCACGTCAAGGGCCTTATCGCTGTTAAGAAGCGTCACCTTCTTCGCCTCGTAAGGCAGTGTCACGCTGACTCCGCACATAGGCGCGGCAGGCATGTCGTCGAGCTCGTTAACGGCTGCGACATACTGCTTTCCGTCCTTCATCCAGGACATGACCTCTACCTGGTTGGGAGCGCAGGCCTCGTATTTCAGCTCGCCGCTGAGCTCCTTAAACATACGCGCGACGGCTATCTTGCCGTTATAGTAGTCCGCAAGCTCCATCTCTCCGCCGACCCAGAGTATCTTTCCCTTTCCGACATTCTTGAGCACCGCGCAGGGCTCGCCCGTATATACGCCCGGCGGATCGGAATGTATAGCCGCAAATTCGCTCGTAGTGGGGAGCGTATACGGAAGCACGAGCTCCGCCAGCGTCTCATACTCACTGCCTGCTTTGAAGGACAACCTCGATTGAATGCCGCAGGCCGCGGGCTGCTGTCTGTCAAATTCCTTAAAGAAGCGCTTGCCCGATTCCGTAGGATCCATATAAGTGGTAAAATGCTCCGTATCGCCGACATACTCTGCCTCTAACAGCTCGAGAATTCTCGTATGCCCCGGTTTGCCGGATATGTATACGCTGCCGCCGTTCATGATATAGCTCTCGATCTCCTTCATCTCCTCGTCGCGTATGTTTGCGACGCTGGCTATGATAAGCAGGTCGTTCTTCTGATACCCGAGCTTCTTGGACGGTATAGTATCATACGGTATATTCAGCATGTTGAGCAGCCTGCCCGACGCGACCTTTGCGCCGTAGAACTTCATGCCGCCGAACCTCATGCACGCCTCGGCTATCGATTTTCCGTTGTCGTCTCTGTCATACTTTGAATGGCTCGGGAACCACACGGCCGCGTTGGATATCAAATCGCCGTTAACGTATTCCTCATAGGGCTTTGTCTTGGCAAACGAGTTTTTGATCGTGTCCGCATAGACTATGTCCGTCAGCGTGCCGTCGGGGTTCATGCCGTCGCATATCGAGAATGCGGCGTTATGCAGAAGCGCGATGAAGCCCTGCCGCGCCAGCTCGTCCGTGGCCTTTGTAGTGGTATGAAGTGAAAGCTGCTTGCACTTTCCGCTTATGAAAACATAGGGCAGCGTTTTTGACAGATTTTTGAAGTATTTGCAGAAGAAGGACTGCTCAAAATAGCTGTCATACGTATCCGCACTGCAATAGTCGTTAGCCTCGGCGGTGAGATCCGTCTCGGCCGCCGTCCACGGAGCGAGCACGGACTGCAAATTGTGCTCGCAGGTGCAGTCTGGGTCGGTCTCCTTTACCGTTCTTGACATTTCCATTGCAAAATCCCCTGCCCATACCTCGCGTTTGTACTGAAACTCCCTGAATTCGGGATCGTCCCAGTCTACCGCCGTCGGCATCTCCTTGCCGGTCTCACGCAGGTA
The DNA here is from genome assembly GCA_964453325.1 of uncultured Christensenellaceae bacterium. Lineage (GTDB taxonomy): Bacteria > Bacillota > Clostridia > Christensenellales > Christensenellaceae > JAZRGP01. The sequence goes on from CAYVOZ010000118.1 coordinate 7,956, forward strand.
TTTATCCTTGCAGGCCTTGCACTGACACACATACCACGGGAAGAAGGGCATATCGAGAAAAATAGAATCGAAATGGCACTTCGATATCATTTCTCTAAGGCAGTTTTTGCAATACTCCACATATTCAGGATTGTTTATGCAGACGTTGGCATATCTCGATTTTCTCATATGCACTCCGTCCACGGGCATGGAAACATCCAGCGACTGCGTTCCGAACGGGCTTATGCTTCTCCACTCGGGATGATTCTCATATGCCCAGTTATCAAAGCCCTGATCGAAATATGCCTTTACATGGATGCCCTCTTTTCGGCAGAGCTCCACCATAGTCTTTACGTAGTCGAGCTCTTTCTTTTTCAGAGTGGGATGCATCTCCCCGAATTCAGTGGGATAGTATGCATACCCCGACCACGGACGGCACTTTACCACCATGGTCTGCGCTCCGCAGCCCTTTATCTGCTTTACGATCCTTTCCGGGTCGAGCTTTGAAAGATATTCGTCATTTGTGTAGCCGATGTGCATATCTATAAAACACCAGCGATATTGGTCCTTAGTCCACATAAGCATTCTCCTTATAGTAAAATTACGGTGACGCTTCCGATCCGAAGCTTCTAAACTATATAGCATTCAGCTTAAGACTAAAATCAAATATCGTTTATTATATTGGAAAATGGTTTTGAAATACTATAATCCTCCGTTATTCGTGCGATAAAGCTATTAAGCTTTTTCTGATATGCGCCGTGTTTTTTCGTTTTGCCTTGGGCCCTGTCTCGGTTACAAAGCACCCGGCTATGGTCGCCACACCGAGCAGTCCCGCAAATACATACATAGCCTGCTCAAGCTCCATGTGTTTGAGCAGCGCCGAAAGCAGTATTGGCGTAAAGAATGATACTATAC
>CAYVOZ010000119.1:0-8634 GCA_964453325.1 uncultured Christensenellaceae bacterium
CGTCCGGTCACCTTCGATCACGGCGTCGCCAAGGGGCGCGATGACGTCGTCCTCGCCCATCTCAATCACCGACTTGTACAGATGTCGTTACGTTTGCTGCGAGCCGAGGTCTGGACCCACGAGGATCGTCGCAAGCTGAAACGTGTGGCTGTCAGAACCGTTCCTGCGGCCATGCTGACGGAACCCGTCGCCATCGTCTGGTCGCGCCTTGTCATCACCGGAGGCGGTCATCATCGGCTGCATGAGGAGTTGACCACGGCAGGCGGCGAACTGAAGGCGAATGGCTTCTCCCGAATCAGGACACTCGGCAAGTTCGATGAACTGCTGAGTGCGAGCACGCCCGCCGATCCATCGAAGAGCGTCTTTGATGCCTTGCGTAGACGGTTCAAAGATCAAGAGGCCCAGATTCTCAAGGCTGTCGAAGCACGCTCACGGGAACGTCTGGAATACCTGGCGAACACGCTGGAACGGCGGCGCAAGTCGGAAGAATCCGATCTCGATCAGGTGCTCGCCGATCTGGACAGGATGATTCGCAAGGAACTCGCGGAAGACGAACGGCCCTATCAGGCGGAACTGTTCCCGACAGACGAGCGGGAGCAGTTGAGTCGGGACCGGGAAGCGCTTCGCGGCCGTCTCGAACGCATACCGGAGGAGCGCGACCGGGAACTCGCCGCCATTCGCCGACGTTACTCGGAACTCGCCGACCGCACCTTCCCGGTCGCCGTCGAGTTTCTGATTCCAGAAGGCTTCAAGGAGGGCCATTGACCATGCCACGCGTTTCCGAACAGGTCGAATGGCTCTCGCTCGTGGACATCTCCGGGCCGTTTCTCGTGCCCGCCGTGCTGGAGCAGGTCTTTCCGCAGGGATTGGAAAAGATTCAGACGCCGCATCGGCAGCGCATCCGGTCCGCCTACGAAGAATGGCGCGATGCGGTGGACGATGATGATCCACAGATCCGCGAGATGCATTCGGCGTGGGTTGTCATGGTCCTCCAGGACATGCTGGAATACGAGGACGAGGTTCTCGTCCCGCGAAAATCGCTGGATGGCAAGTGCATCTATCGAGCACCCGAACACGGCGTCGAGTATGCGCCCGACTATGCGGTTCGTGGCGCAGATGGAAATCTGCGCCTGCTCATTGCTGTCTGGCCGCCCGAGACAGACCTGGAGAAGGCCCCATCCGGCGACTCGTGGACCGCTTCTCCCCTCGAACGCATGACGCTCCTATGCCGCGCTGCCGATACCCGCCTCGGGCTCGTGACCGACGGCGAGCGATGGATGCTGGTCAATGCTCCGGTCGGTGCAACCTCCGGCTATGCCGCTTGGCTCGCCCGGCTATGGTGGCAGGAGCCCGTGACCATGAAGGCGTTCCAGTCCCTCCTCGGCGTCCGTCGGTTTTTCGGCCCGAAGGAGGAGACCCTCGACGCACTTTTGGAGAAATCCTCCGAGTTCCAGGAGGAAGTGACCGATACCCTCGGCGAGCAGGTCCGGCGGGCGGTCGAGATTCTCGTGCAGTCCCTCGGCCGCGCCGACCAGGATCGGAACGGCGAACTCCTGAACGACGTCCGCCCCGCCGAGCTCTACGAGGCGGGCTTGACGGTCATGATGCGGATGGTATTCACGCTCTGCGCCGAAGAGCGTGGACTGCTTCTGCTCGGCGATCCGGTTTATGACCAGCACTATGCCCTCTCGACGCTCCGTGCGCGCTTGCGCGAGGATGCGGATCGCTACGGCGTCGAGGTGCTCGAACGGCGGCACGATGCCTGGTCGCGGACGCTCGCGGTCTTCCGGGCCATCTATGGCGGCGTCGAGCATGAATCGCTCCGAATGCCCGCGCTGGGCGGCTCGCTCTTCGCCCCGGACCGGTTCCCCCTGCTCGAAGGCCGGGCCAAAGGTACATCTTGGATCGACACGCCCTCCGTGCCCCTCCCCATAGACAATCGGACAGTGTTGCTGCTCTTGGACGCGCTCCAGGTGCTGGAACAGAAAGGTGGGGCGCAACTCCTGTCCTATCGCGCCCTCGATGTCGAGCAGATCGGACACGTTTACGAGGGGCTGCTCGAATACACGGTCGGCAGGCTGGATAAGGTCACCGTCGGCCTTATCGGCTCGCAGAAGGTTCGACACCCATCCATCGCCCTGACCGAGTTGGAATCGCTGAAGTCCAATGGAGGCGATAAGGCCGTTGAATCTCTGACCGAGATGACTGGACGTTCCCCTGCCGCGATACGTCGCGCCTTGGATAGAGCGGGCGACGACGAGACGCTCGTCCGGCTCGTCCATGCGTGCGGAGGCGACGAGAAGCTGGCCCGCCGCCTGCTGCCGTTCGCCGACCTCATCCGGGCGGACAGTTGGGGCACGATGCTGGTCTACAAGCCTGGATCGTTCGCCGTCGTCCACGGCTCGGACCGGCGAGAGACCGGCACCCACTATACGCCGAAGTCGCTCACGGAGAGCATCGTCGAGAAGACGCTGGAGCCTATCGTCTATTCCGGTCCTGCCGAAGGCGATCCCCACGAACGCTGGGAACTGAAGACCCCGGCTGAGATCCTCGACCTGAAGGTCTGCGATCCGGCCATGGGTTCCGGCGCGTTTCTCGTCCAGACCTGCCGGTATCTGGCCGAACGGCTAGTCGAAGCCTGGGCGCGGGAGGAGAGCGCACGCAAGGCGATCACGGCGGATGGCATCGTCCTCGACACCCTTGGCAAGTCCGATCCGCTGCCGAAATCGGTCGATGAGCGCCTCGTGATCGCACGACGGCTGGTCGCCGAACGCTGCCTCTACGGCGTGGACATCAACCCGCTAGCAGTCGAACTCGCCAAGCTCTCGATCTGGCTCGTCACCATGGCCAAGGGAAGGCCGTTTGGATTTCTGGATCACAACCTGCGCTCCGGCGATAGCCTGCTCGGCATCCACCGGTTGGACCAGTTGACGAAGCTGACGATGAATCCCGATGATGCCGGTCATCAGCTACGACTCTTCGGCCGGAATATCGGCAAGGTTGTCGAAGATGCCGTAGCGATCCGGGCAAAACTCCGCGATGTCCCGATCCGCGACGTTCGCGATGTCGAGACAATGGCCCGCCTTGATGCCGAAGCACGCAAGAAGCTGAAGGCCGTAGAACTCGTAGCCGACGCCATGATCGGCACAGTCTTGGCAAGGAGCGCACAGCCCCGCACAGTCTCTTCGGCGCTTGATTCGTTGGCAGTCGAGGCTGGCGAGTTTCTCAGTGGCGACGCAGATGCCGGGAAGCGACTTCTTCTGGATGCGAAGACGACTTTGTCGGTTCAAGGGATTGATGACAAACTGCTCAGACGGCCGTTTCATTGGCCTCTTGAGTTCCCAGAGGTCTTTAGCGCCGAGCGAAGCGGATTCGATGCCGTCGTTGGGAATCCTCCCTATGTATTCGGGGAACTGCGACCACAGATTGTCCTGGGCCTCTACAGCCTGGCTATAGGGCAATGGGATCTGTGTTGGCTCTTCGTTGAACGCGCATTCCAGATTCTAATCGCCGCGACAGGCGGGTTAGGCTTCGTATTACCAGACGCGATTCTGGCTCGCGAAGAGCCTGCATTGCTGCGCTCCTTCGTTCTTCAACGTGCGAGTAGTGTCCTCGTCGACCATGTTGGCGCTGTATTCAAAGCGGGGGTAAGCGTTTTTGCCCTTTGTGTCAGCCTCAGGCCTCATTCCGCGCCCTACTACCGATACTGCTCGGCATCGGGTGGGACAGCCCGCATCCTGCTCGGAGCGATGCAGACGAACCCCACCAGAGCATGGAATACAGCTGACGCTGCAGATACTACTTCCATGCAAGGTTGGATGTGTATGGGGGATGCTGTAACCATCAGCCGCGGCGAAGAGGTCGGCAAGAAGCATCTGTCGTCGTTACACGCCTGTGGCCGAAGATCCGGCATGGTCCCAGTAGTGGCGGGAGCAGGCGTTATCACGCTTCTCGGCCAGCCTGAGGCGACCCACGTCATGTCTGCCACTCTGGTCGCCAAGAGTAAGTCTAACTACACCTCTCCGAAGATTATTGCCGTTAAGACTGGGGCGTGCGTGAGGGCCGGAATAGACCTTCAGAACCTCGTGACGCTTCAGTCGGCATACAACATTCACCTGACGCCAAAGGCGAAGGGACTGAGTATGGAGTTCTTGTGCGCAATTCTGATCTCAACCACAGCAAATAGGCTCTTCATTGAGCCTATCACAAGCATGAAGAAGCTCTTTCCGCAGATTACCCAAGGGATGCTCAAGGCGATACGTATACCACCGGCGGCGGAGAGTCTTGTAGCGAAAGTGACAAGCTTGGTACGCAGGTGGAACGCGACCCACGACGCGAAGGTGTTCACGGAGATCGACAATCTCATTACGCAGTGCTATGCGACGGCGTCTGTCGACCGCTCCGGCCGAGAAAGGAAGATGTGACGATGAAGCGACAGGCCAAGGTTGATGCCACAGCGCTTCCTGCAGCTGCGGTCAGGGATCCCAACGCGTGGCTAGTCCGACTCGGCGACCGTGTGCGGCTCGCTGAGTTGACGACTGAGATCGCGGGCAAGACTAGCGAGTTCGGCTCTATCGTCGAAGGTGACGCGCTTGTATTCGTCGAGAATAGCAAAGAGGGCCAGACGGTCGTGGCTTTTGCACGCGTGTACCGTGTCCGTATCGAATCGGACGCGACGACGCTCTTCTTCGACGGCATCATACGCCTCAAAACGCCGCAGGTTGCTGTATCCCTCGGCATACCGTCGTCGAGCGCTGACAACGTCTTCTCACGTCTCGACTGGCCGACGCTCAAGAAGGCCATGAAGACGGCGACAGGCAGGGATTTCACAGGTGTACCAGTCTTCGAAGGCAAGACACCACAGGAGCAGGCCTATATCCGAGAACTCCTGCAATTCGCTGTCATGGATGACCTTCTCGGCCCCGCTGGAGGGCCACAGGAAGAGATCGTCGGTATGAGCGTCCGGGATCGCTACCTCGTGGGAAAGCTCGCCCCGCGAACGGCCGAGAAAGACGAATGCATCGAGGGACTGCGCGGCCCATCGGCTCTGGATGAGGATGTCGGTGACGCCAAAGCTCCAGCCGACCTCAAGCCGCTCGAAGAGACTGGCGAAGGAAGAAGCAAGGGCGGCCGCCGTGTCCTGCCCGGCGAGGAGTTCGCCACGGCCACCGGAACCACCGACCCGGAAGGCGATGAAGCGCGCGAGGTGGATGCATCCAAGAACCAGTCCTTCGTTCCGTCCTCGCTCGGTCTGACCGTATGCGTCGATGGCTCCGTCGAAACGCTGGAACTCGTCGCCCACTGGGGTCGTTATGTGCGGACGACCAGCGAAGAGCAGACCGGCGATGGCGGCAAGCCTGTCCGCGCCTGGAAGCGAATCCCCTCCGGCGGGAAGATTGCATTCGCAATGAAGCCCGGTGCAATCAAACCCGTCGCGCCGGATGCGGAATGCCCGCGCGTGCTGGTCCAGGGTACGGTCCGCGCGCCGCTGCCATCCGGCGAACGTCTCGTGACGATCTTCCTCGTGAACGACCAGCCCAAGCCAGAACAGAACCAGGACGAGGCGTGGGTATTCCAGCCGGAACTGATCCTGAGGCATCCCGCAGGCGACGCCGTCTTTCGGCGTCGGCCCATGATCGGCGATGAGTCCGGCGACCCGGAACGGGCCGCCCTGGAGATGATCTATCGCCGCCGGGTGGAATTCGCCGTCGGCCATGGCGTCGCTGTCCACGCCGAGCCCCTGTCGGAATCCCCCGAGCGGGCGGGCGAAGTGCGCACTCGCGTGATGCCCCAATACGAAGTGCCTGTGACAGAAGCACCGGGACTCGATCCGCAGGATCGCCCCGCCATGCGGCGGCTGGTGAGTGATGGCCTCCTTGACATGGCGGAACTCGCGGAGATGGAGCGGCCGGGGCTGATCGAGACGCTCCGCATCCTGACCGACGACTACGATGCGTGGATCGGCGAACAAGAAGGCCGTATCGGCAAGGGCGACCTTCGAGGCTGCGATACTCCGGCTCGAGAGGCGCTGGGACGCTGTCGAGGCGTCCTGGAACGTCTGCGCGAGGGAATGGCAGTTCTTGAGAAGGACGACAAGTCACTCGCGGCTTTTCGATTCGCCAACAGGGCGATGGCCGCTCAGCGCGTCCGTAGCCTTTTCGCGCTGAACAGAAGGCGCGGCGGAAAGGCGGAATTCGAAGAGTGCGATGTCCCCAAGAACCGCTCCTGGCGTCCGTTTCAGTTGGCGTTCATCCTGTTGTCCATCCCCTCCCTTTCCAATCCGATGCACAAGGATCGAACCCGGCCCGTGGACGCCGTCGCCGACCTCCTCTGGTTCCCGACGGGCGGCGGCAAGACCGAGGCGTACCTCGGAGTCGCTGCGTTCACGATGGCCATCCGTCGGCTGCAAGGTTCTTTGGGCGGACTGGATGCGAGTCGCGGACTGTCGGTGATCATGCGCTATACGCTTCGGCTGCTGACTGTTCAGCAGTTTCAACGAGCGACAACCCTCATTTGCGCGATGGAGACGATTCGGCGAGCGGACGCCAAGACATGGGGAGCTGCGCCATTCACCATCGGGCTGTGGGTCGGCCAACGCGTCACACCGAACGATACGGAGGATAGCCACGAGGCCATCGAAGCCGAACGCACCGGCAAACGCCCGACGAGTTCGACCCCCGCGCAATTGACGAACTGCCCGTGGTGCGGTTCCGAGATCGCGCCTGGCAGGGATATCGAGGTGCGCCGCTTCGGCAACGATATGGGCCGCACATTCATCTACTGCGGCGACAAACTCGGCCGTTGCGACTTCAGCCGCGCCAAGTCGAAGGACCTCGGGTTGCCGGTCCTGGTCGTGGACGATGAGATCTACCGCTGGCCGCCCAGCATGCTCATCGCCACCGTGGACAAATTCGCCATGATGGCCTGGCGCGGCCAGGTGCGCACCCTGTTCGGACGCGCGGCCAAGGAGTGTCCGCGACATGGACTGCTCTGGCCGGGCGCGGAATGCAACGGCAAGCATCAGAAGAAAGGCGGTCTGCCCGCGGTGGATGCGAAGAGCATCCACCCGATACGTCCACCGGACCTGATCATCCAGGACGAGCTGCACCTTATCAGTGGCCCGTTGGGGACAATGGTCGCCCTTTACGAGACGGCCGTGGACGAATTGGCGACATGGAAGCTGAACGACAAAGCGATTCGGCCGAAGGTCATCGCATCCACGGCGACAGTCCGCAAAGCGGGCGATCAAGTGAACAACATCTTCCTTCGCAGCGTCGCCGTATTCCCTCCGCATGGCCTCGATATCGGCGACGACTTCTTCTCCATCCAGCGTCTTGTCTGCGAGAAGCCCGGGAGGCGCTACCTAGGAATTTGTTCGCCAGGAAGCGCCCGGCCCGCCGTTCTGATCCGTCTATACACGGCCTTGCTTACGGCAGCGGAGGCTCTGTTCGAGCGGTTCGGCCCTGCCGCCGATCCGTGGATGACGCTGGTGGGGTACTTCAATTCCCTTAGGGAACTGGGCGGCATGCGTCGGCTGGCAGAGGACGACGTCCAGACGCGGTCGTTCCGCGTGCAGATGAGTCGCGTCGCCCGTCCAGGGTTGGCCCAGCGCAGCGTGAAGATCGTTGACGAGCTGACGTCTCGTGTGCCGAGCAAGGACATTCCCCGGAAACTGGATCAGCTCGAAATCATGTTCCGTGGCGCAGTCGATCCCGCGACCGGCCGCATCAAGCAGTCGTGGGGCAAGGACGAGACCAGGGCCATCGACGTGGTACTTGCCACGAATATGCTGGGCGTTGGCGTGGATGTTCTCCGCCTCGGTCTCATGGCCGTGAACGGTCAGCCGAAGAGCACTGCCGAATACATCCAGGCGACCAGTCGCGTCGGACGGTTCTTCCCGGGGCTCGTCTGCACCGTTTTGACATGGTCGCGCCCTCGCGACCTTTCCCACTACGAGACGTTCGAGCACTACCACGCCACCTTCTACAAGCATGTGGAAGCCCAATCCGTCACGCCGTTCGCCCCACGGGCGCTCGACCGTGGACTGACGGGCACCATGGTGAGCTGCCTGCGTCTCTGCAATGAAGACTACAATCCGAACCTCGGCGCGGGCCGCATGGACAGCGTCTCCAAGCCTGAAGTCGGTGGCATCAAGCAGATCGTCTCGCGGCGTGGGGGCCGGGTTACCGGAGTTACCAGCGTCGGAAAACTAACTGAGGCCATGGTTGGCGAACGCTGCGATGAGTGGGTCAAAGAGGCCACCCGCGGGGGTCGCAGACTCGGTTATGAAGCGGGACGGAAGCGAAAGGTGGGCGAAGACGACATCGCCGCTCTTCTCAAGAGGCCCGGCCTTCAACCATGGGATCGATTCACCGTGCCCCTGTCGTTGCGCGAAGTCGAGGCCGGTGTCCGTCTGATCATGAACTCAGACAATCTGCCGGAAGGTCCGGCATGGAAGGTCAAACCTCCGAAAGCGGAAAAGACGGGAGGTGCGGAATGACCACCACGGCAGTAGGAACCGCGCGACCCAGTCAATTGCTCTGGACCTATGGACCCGGGGCATTGATCGACCTTCCGAATCTGTCCGTCATCACGATGGGCCTCGACAGATGGGAAGAGAATCGGTGCCCGCCT
>CAYVOZ010000120.1:0-833 GCA_964453325.1 uncultured Christensenellaceae bacterium
CGTATGGGCATATGGATATATGTATACGTCCGTTGATCCAATAGCTTCTCCCTTATATCAACGGACGTATACATATATCCATATGCCCATACGCCGCTGTTCTGATACGTCTGACAGGTGACAAAAAAGCACCCGTGTTTTGCGGGTGCTTCTGCATTCTTTGTTTAAATCAGCCTGCGAATCTGACTAAAAGCACCAGACCGACCGATAATACCATAAAGCCAATGGCGGCTATCTTGGTCAGGCGTCCGAGCATAACGTCCATGCCCCTCGCCTTTGATTTGCCGACCACCATCTCAGCGCCGCCCAGCGCGCCTCCGCCGACGCCGCCCTTGCCCGACTGGAGCAAGACGACAGCTATAAGAAATACCGCAAAGATGCAAAGCACTATTTTTATTATCCAACCTAAAACTTCCATTTCATACCCTCCTGCATAACGTACTATGGGATTATATCACGCGTCAAATACGATTGCAAGCAGTATTTTTAGATTTTGAGCAACACCGTCATGCATGTTTCCGCACAGTTTGTCCGCTATCTCTTTGCTTTATATCCGGGCTGCCTGCGGCGCCTTATCAACGCGCACGCAGACTGTTTTCGGTCTGTTCTCAGATACGTTTAAGCCGTCCTGCACAGCGGCGTTATCAAGCCTCACGTCTGAACAGCCACAGCTCTATTATGCGCCTCGCGCCGGTAAACAGGCCGTACTCCTCGACGTCCTCGTTCACCGTAAGGGAGACGCTCTTCTCCGTACCGTCCGGCATTCTCACAGTCAGAACGCCCGCCTCGTCGCCCTTTTTCATAGGCGCGGTCAGCTCGTATACCGTCAGACT
>CAYVOZ010000120.1:843-3217 GCA_964453325.1 uncultured Christensenellaceae bacterium
GTGGACTTCGGCACGATAAGCGCAAGATCGTCCGAGGCGTATATATCCACCGTCTTTTCCCTCGCGCCCTTTATATCCGCCGCCTTGATGCGCGCGCCCTTGCGGGCGGCCTCGTATACCGAATATGTTCCCGACGCCTGCGAAAGCTGCTCTCTTGCCGTATCAAAGCGCTTCTCCGAGCTGTCCGCGCCGAGCACTACGCATATAAAGCGCGCACTGCCGCTCTTTTGAGACGCCGCAAGGCAATACCCCGCCGTGCTCGACGAGCCCGTCGCCATGCCATCGTACAGCTCGTTCTTTATGAGCTTATTCGAGTTTGTGAGCTCCGTTTGCCTGCCCGAGCTGTGCGTAAAGGTATAGGTCCATATGCAGCTGTCCGCAAAGAAAGCGTTATGCGCCGAGAGCTCCGCCGCTATCAATGCTATATCCCTCGCAGACGCCCTTGTACCCGGATCGAGCCCCGAGCAGTCACAAAACACCGCGTCAAGACCCATCTCTCCCGAGCGCGCATTCATGAGCTCCGTAAACGCCGTCTCGCTGCCCGCAGTATGCTCCGCCAATGCTGTCACGGCGTCATTGCCCGAGCTGACTATAGCCGCTCTCAGCAGCTCAGAAAGCGGATAGCTGTCTCCCGCGTCTAAAAACACGCTGCTTCCGCCCTTATCCGCCGCATGCTGCGACACTGTGACCGTATCGTTTTTGCTTATCCTGCCGCTGTCCAAAGCCTCAAAAATGATAAGATAGCTCATGAGCTTTGTTAGCGCGGCCGGAAAAAGCGCCTCGTCGGCGTTATCCTCATATACCGTCTCTCCGGTCACAGCCTCCGCCGTGCATATCGCAGCATCCGCCGCAAGCACGGTGCGGACTGTCACGGCCATCATAGTTATTATCGCGGCAAGCGCGGCACAGAGCAGCTTTTTCATATTTGACCTCGTAAAGAATAATTCACTCTCTATCTTTTATGCTATAAACTGCGCGCTTATTACAGGGCGAAATGCGCCACGACCGATTCTACAGCCGCAGTCAGCAGCAATATCAGCCATGACGAAAAATATGCTTTTGCCATCTTCCTGGATGAAAAGACGATCTCCGCGGCTGTGCGCGGTATATGCCTCAGCTTTATCTGCCTTGCGGCATTGTCAAAGGTATGTGCGGTGATGCGCGCGCCTGCAAGCATATATACGGCTGCAGGCACGATCAAAAAGGGCGTCAGTGCCGCTCCCCTCCAAAAATCCGTATAAAGACTGCCCCAAAGCATAGAGAACAGCAGCTCATAGACAAGCTGACACGCTATCGCCGCAGGCAGCGACGCCGCGTATATGCTAAGAGCGCACTGTATAGTCAGGGCAGCTGTCCTCCTCCATACGAGCGACAGATAGACGGCAAACACCGTTCCCTCGCTCTTTATGGCAACTGACAGAAACCTGTCTCCCATCGCCCCGCCCGTCCTCGCTCCGAACAGCGCTCCCGCAATAAAAAAAGCGAGCGCTATAAACAGCGCCGCAATATATGCGAGCCTCATTTCTCTTAATTCAGAGTATATGCGCAGCTTCCATTCAGTGAACAAGGCGAACCTCCCCGGAAGCAGTATATGCAGGCAGTGCATGCAAATATTGCCCGGCGCGGTACGCGAGTCCGCCAAAAAAACTTACACCTCCGTCACGGCAGCTCTAATCTTATCTTTTCCGCCACAGTGGCTATGAATGCGGCGTTCGTAGGCTTTCCCTTATCGGCGTATACGGTAAATCCGAATACCTCGTCTATATAGCTTATGCTTCCGTGTATCCATGCGCTTTCTATAGCATGGCGGATATCCCTCTCGACGCATTGCCATGTTGTCCCGAACTGCTGCGCAACAGCCGGATAGATATAGCCCATCATGCTCTTCTTCCTGTCCTCGCCGAGCGTCAGCCATATCGCATAGCGTACATACCTAAAGCCCTTTATGCCCGCGCTTATTCCTATCCTCTGTATTTCCCGGGTAATGATGGCCATGATACGCTTTTGTCCGTTGTCCTGTCTGATAACGGTGCCGGTATACGACGGTCTGTCGTTGAGCAATGCCCTCAGGCGCTCGCTGAATACGTCGTACTCCACGGGCTTTGTGATATACATGTCCGCGCCCTTCTTGAAGGCCAGATCGATGACATACCCGCTTTGCACAGCCGAGGACACCACAATTGCTATATCCTTGCAGCTGCGTCTTGCCTCGCTTATGGCTCCTATGCCGTCTATACCGGGCAGCACCACGGATGTTATCAGGAGATCGGGCTTCATGCGTTCAACGTACTGCACCGCCTCTCTGCCGTCGAAAGCGAGCTCACAGCTTTCAAACATGTTCATCCTCCTGACATAATCGCGCAGCATGCATATA
>CAYVOZ010000120.1:3227-4413 GCA_964453325.1 uncultured Christensenellaceae bacterium
TACTCTCTGTCACTCTCCGCGATAACTACACTTTTCCCGTCAGCGATGCTTCCCATGAATTGCTCCTGTTGATATAAGTCTTCTGATGTTTACAGTATACATTATATTTGATGAGCATGCCAGTAAAAAATGCATTTTTGTTACAAATTTTCTCTTGTTATTTGACAATATATCAAACAATTAAATTTATTTTGATATATTGTACGTTTTTATGGACAGTGTCGATATTCGTCGAGCGCCTAAGCCGCGTCCTCCATCGCGTCCGCCTCCTCAAGCATCCAGTCAAGATAGACGCCGTAGCCGTTGGCGGGGTCGCTCACAAAAACGTGCGTCACCGCACCCACCAATCTTCCGTTTTGCAGCACAGGGCTGCCGCTCATGCCCTGCACTATACCCCCGGTAATATCCAAAAGCTCCTCGTCGGTTATCTCCACTACAAAGCTTCGCGTTTCCGGCGTACTCTGCCGCACGGTGCGTATTATCCTGCAGGCATACTCTCTTACTCCGCGGTCGTCGATAGAGCACAGTATGCTTGCATCTCCCGTTTTTACCTCGTCGCGGAACGCTACAGGCAGCGGCGCGGAGTAAAGCCCGTTTGACATCTGCTCCTCGCTGTGACCGTATATACCGAACTGTGTGTTTTTATCTATCCTGCCTATCACCTGCGATATCGGGTCGAACATGCCCTTTAGCTCGCCGGGCTCCCCCTCCGCGCCCTTAACTATCTCTATAATGCGCGACTCGATTATCTCCCCGTTTTTTACAGAAAGTATGTCCTGCGTATCCGTGTCGGTTATGGCATGCCCAAGGCCTGCGAACGCCCCTGTTTCCGGGTCGTAAAACGTCAGCGTTCCTACGCCTGCGGTGCTGTCCCTGACCCATACGCCCAGCTTATAAAGGCCGTCCGACGCATCCTTTACCGGCTCTATTTCCAGTCTGCGTTTTACACCGTCCCGCAATATGATAAGAGTCATCGCGCCCGGCGGCGCCTCGTTCACAAGCCTTGACAGATGCTTTGCATCGTCTATGCCCGTCGAATCGACCTCTAATATAACGTCTTCCGGCTTCAGCCCCGCAAGCTGCGCGGGATCCTTAAGCTCTCCGCTTTCGGTCTCGATAAGAGAGCTTCCCACAACAAGCGCACCCTCTGTATGCAGCATCACGCCTATACTCTGACCTCCGGGAT
>CAYVOZ010000120.1:4423-8624 GCA_964453325.1 uncultured Christensenellaceae bacterium
CGCCGACTGTTACATTGATACTCTTTACAGGCAAAAAACCGAACAGCTCAAAGGATATATTCACGCTGCCGTCCGACTCCGGGCTCAGCGTTATGGGCTGAGAAAGACTGTAGGTGTCGCAGTCCTTGAGCGACGTTCCGTTAAAGCTCAGCACATCCTGAGCGTCTGCGTTGAGCTCGGCATCGAACGGCAGCCCGAAATCGAGCGTGCGCTCCGCACCGCCCGTGAGAAAAATATCGTCCGGCATAGCCGCAAGCTTTATCGCCGTTGTGCAAATTCCCGCGCATACCGCCGCCGCGGGCAGCAGCGCGAGCAGTCTCCACCGGGATCCGCGCATAAAAAACACCTCGCTTTCAATCTGCTTTATTATTGAAAGCGAGGCGTGTTCTTATACGCGTTTTATTATGGCAAATATTTAAGGCTATTTTACGGGTCCGGTTCAAAGCTTTATCAGATTTTTCAAAAGCTCTGTTTGCAGCTGCACAGCGTCGTATTCGTCGGTCAGACCGTCATACTCCTGCGCCCTCAAGGACTCCACGAGCGCGCAGAGCACCTTATACAGCGGGTTCAGGCCGAGATTTCCCGCGACGCCTTTAAGAGTGTGGGCCGCGTTATAGTCCTCTGCTGCGAGTGCTTCCTTGAGCATTCCGTAGTTCTTATCGTTAAAAAACGATATCAGACAGGAATAATACAGCTCCTCGTCGTCAACAAAGCGTTCGAGCGCGGCTCCGGTATCGGCTCCGCTGTCCCTCAGCCGCCTGATGATACTATCGGTGTCCATAAAACTGCCTCCCCAAAACGGTGCTCAGTCCATATTCATGGCGTTTCTCATAGAAACGAGCAGTCTGTCTCTGTCTATGGGCTTTGTGGTATAGTCCGTTATGCCCGCCAGCTTGGCCTTCTTTATATCCTCGGCAAAGCCGTTTGCGGATACTCCTATTATGGGTATTTTCTCGGCGTCCGGCTTTTCTGAATCGCGTATCATTATCGTGGCGCGTATCCCGTCCAGCTTGGGCATCCTCATATCCATGAGTATGCAGTCAAAGCTGTTGTCCGGCGCATCCATATATTCCTTTACGGCGGATTCTCCGTCTACAGCCTCCGTCACCTTCATGCCCTCATACGTGAGCAGAGCGCAAAGTATCGTCCTGTTAAGAGGATTGTCCTCGGCTACAAGCACGTGCTTATCCTTAAAGCTGATTCCGCTGTCCTTATGTGCAGGCGTATCCGCAAGGCTGCCCGAGCCGGTATACTTCTGCAGCATAAGCGTTATAGTGACCGAGCTGCCGCCGCCGTCCTCGTTATCGATCTTTATATCGCCGTCCATAGCCACTATGAGGCTTTGGGCTATAGAAAGCCCTACTCCTATGCCGCTGTCCTTAACGCTTTCGTGAAGGGACCTCTCATGCTGAAAGGCGCGCGGACGGTTTACATTGCCGCCGTTGTCGGAGCTGTTGTCCGCTATCACAAAGCACAGAGCCACGCGGTCGTCGCCCTTCGTCTTGAGCGCGGGGTCCTCAAATGCGCTCAGCGTTATCTCTCCGCCGGGCAGCATGCTCTTTACCGCGCTGCCTATATAGTTTATCAGTATCTGCTGAACGGATATACTGTTCCCCAGATAACACGGATTGAAGCCCTCGTCCACATTAATGTCGATCTTGAGCCCGGCGTCTATGACCTTGTTTATGACCATCGCATAGGTCTTGTCCAGCACGTTCTTAAGCTCAAACGGCTCATATACCGGCTCAAATGCCTCGTTTTCGAGCCGTGAAGCCTCTGATATATCGGCCACTATCGCCGCAAGATAGCCCACCGTCTCTTCGATCTTATCGAGATTCTCCCTGAGAGCCTCCTGATCGTCCTCCTGCTGCCTTGTGAGCTTGGAAAGTCCGATAAGAGCGCTGACGGGCGTTCTTATCTCGTGAGATATCCGAGACAGATAATCGCTCTTGGCCTCCATTGCCTCTCTGGCTATGGAGAGCTTTTTCTCCGTAGTCTCAAGCTGCACCTGATCCTGCTTCTGCGTGGTAATATCCATGAGCGTTATGACGCAGCCCAGTATCTTATTTTCCGTTGAGCGGTAGGGCGCGACTCGCATAAAGAATACCTTCTTCTTGCTCGTCGTTATCTCGCGCTCGTCGGGTATGAGCGTCTTTAAGACATTGTCGCATATCTCTGTTATATCCACGGTCGGGAAATGATAGGATATGAACTTAAGCGAGCGGCCGATATCGTGATCCATGACCGAGAACTCAGTCGTAACATAATCCGTATAGCGGCGTATGTTGAGCTTGTTGTCGACGAAGATTATTCCGGTCAGAGTCGAGGACAGGAAGTTAGCTATGTCGTCGTTAAGGTCTGCGAGCTCAGAAAGCTTCTGCTGATACTCGGAGTTGACGGTATAGAGCTCCTCGTTCACGGACTGCAGCTCCTCGTTAGAGCTCTGAAGCTCCTCATTCGCCGTTAAAAGCTCCTCGTTTGCCGCCTGCAGCTCCTCGTTTACGCATTCCTGCTCCGCTATGCTCCTGTTCAGCTTTCCCTGCACCTCTCCGAGGTCCTGCTCAAGGTCGATTATGCGCCTCGAGGATACGCGATCGATATCGTACGGTATCGCCTCTGGCATCTCTCCGCGCTGCGCCTTATCGGCAAACACTATCGCATAAAGCCCGTCCTGATCGTCCTGGTTTTTGGTGACAGGCAGCACGGTCAGCGTTATTACGCCGTCCTCGCGCTCGCCGTGGAACGCTATGTCCTTATACTGCACCTTTGCCTTCTTCTCTCTGGAATCCTTCAAAAGCGTGGACACGGGTATCTTAAGCGCCTCTGTTATGAGCTCGAATACGTTGTTCGTAAATTTCCCTACGGGCAGATGCACAAAATTTCCGTTCTCGCCGTAAATATGCACAACGTCGTTCTTCTCGTTTATGACGAGACACGCGGGCATGAACTGCTCCATGAGAGTTGTGTCTATATCGCTTCTTTCACCGGGCTGAACCGGCTGGTCGAAGCCGTGACGCTGATATCTTCCGTCGGCTTCGTTCGATATATCGTCGTCCAAAAAAGTAGTCTGTAAATACGGTATAGTCTTCTGGCCGGGTATCTTTACATCGGCACAGTGGGAGAATATCTTTGCCGCGGCGTCAACCACCGGGAAGGCGTCGGTAAACGCGCCTATCGCCTCGGACTTGCCGAGGAACAGATAACCGCCGTTTTTGAGCGAGGAATGGAACAGCGCAAACAGGTCGTTCTGCAGCACGGGCTGGAAATATATGAGCATATTCCGGCAGCTTATAAGATCCAGACGCCCGAAGGGCGGGTCCTGAAAGACGTTATGCGGTGAAAAGACTATCATTTTGCGTATATCGCGGTTCACTACATAGGTGTTGTTCTTGCGCGAGAAATACCGGCTGAGTCTCGCGGGCGAGACTGCGTCGATTATGTTGTCGCCGTATACGCCCTTGCCCGCCGTGGTTATGGCCTCGACGTCGAGATCCGTGGCGAATATCTTTACCGTGCGCCTCATTTTCAGCGTGTCCATCTCCTCGCTGAAAAGTATGGCTATGGAATACGCCTCCTCGCCTGTGGAGCAGCCCGCCACCCATACGCGGATGGGCTCCTCGGGAGTGCTGTGCATGAGTATGCTTTGTATCGCTTTGTCCTTAAGGCACTGGAAATAATCCGGCTCTCTGAAAAAGCTCGTTACGCCTATCAGGACTTCCTTTGAGAGCGTCTTTACCTCCTCGGGGGCCTCGTATAGATAGTCGACGTATTCCGCCAGCGTCTCCTTGCGCGCCAGCATCATGCGGCGCTCGATCCTGCGCAGTATCGTGGTCTGCTTATAGTGAGTGAAGTTGATATTGCTCACCTTTTTAAGAATGATATATATCTTCTTCATGAGGTCTTCATCTATCTCTTTTTCGGTCTTTAACGGCTCGATATTCTTCTCTATGGCAAGTGAGATATGCTGCATCTCGAGAGCTATCTCCTCCGGAGAGAGCTGCGCGTCCACAAGCCCCGTGCGCATCGCGCTGCGCGGCATTCCGTCGAACTTGGAGCTGTCGAGATCCTGCACGATTATCATGCCGTCGCGGTCCTTTATCTCCTTTATGCCGTTCGTACCGTCCGAGCCCGTTCCGGAGAGCACTATAGCTATCGCCTTGGGGCCCGCCTCCTCGGCGAGTGAGCGGAAGAACATATCTAT
>CAYVOZ010000121.1:0-8577 GCA_964453325.1 uncultured Christensenellaceae bacterium
AGCAGTGCGCGGGCTTCTTGCGCGTGCCGGAGAGCAAGTCCGTGCTCGACAATACCGGCGTCCACCCGGAGAGCTATTCCGCCGCGGAAAAGCTGCTCGCGCTCTGCGGATATAAGCTCGCGGACGCCGCGTGCGGGAGCATTGGCGATCTGCCCGCGAGGGTAAAGGAATACGGAGAAAAAAAGGCCGCCGAGGAATGCGGCGTAGGCGTGCCTACCTTAAAAGACGTTATAAAGGAGCTTTTAAAGCCCGGACGCGACCCGCGCGACGAGCTGCCCGCGCCCATACTTCGCCGGGACGTCATGGAGCTTGAGGACATAAAGCCGGGCATGGTGCTTACGGGCACAGTGCGCAACGTCATAGACTTCGGCGTCTTTGTGGATATAGGCGTGCATCAGGACGGCCTTGTGCACATCTCCGAGATATGCGACCGCTTCTTGAAGCACCCGTCCGAGGCGGTATCCGTAGGAGATATAGTCGATGTGACCGTGCTTGCCGTCGATACCGCAAAAAAGCGCATTTCACTTTCCATGAAACGCGCCAAGAAAGAACAATAGAATATCTTTTACAGACACAAGCGTCAGTAGACGACCTTTCCGAGTATATCAGATAGCTTTGCCAGAAGCACGCCGTAGTTGGTCATGGGCACGCCCGCGGCCTCTGCGGCGGCTATGCGGTAGAGCACATATTTCCGGTTGAACATGCATGCGCCGCACTGCACTATGAGGTCGTATTTTTTAAGATCCTCCGGGAAATCCGCACCGCTCACCATATCTATTTTGAGTCCCTCGCCGAACCGCTTTCGGAGCAGGCGCGGTATCTTGACCCTGCCTATGTCCTCGGAAAGCGGAGCGTGCGTGCACGCCTCTGCTATCAATACGCGCGAGGACTCCGTTAGCGTATCGACCGCCTCCGCGCCCCTTACATATGCGCTTATATCGCCCTTATATGCCGCGAACAGCACCGAGAAGGAGGTCAAAAGGCTCTCTGCTGGCTTTTTTGCATACACGAGCGGAAACACCTGAGAGTCGGTTATTATGAGCTTCGGCGGTTCTTTAAGCGAGGCAAGAGCATCGTCTATCCTGTCCGCCGTCGCGGATATTATGACCGCGCCTCCGTCCAAAAGATCGCGCGTGGTCTGCACCTGCGGCAGTATGAGGCGTCCCTTGGGCGCCTGAATATCCTGCGGCATTACGAGCAGCACGGTATCCCCCGGCGAGACGAGATGCGCGGCGATGGTGCGCTTGTCCGCGCCCTCGGGCAGCAGCCTTAAAAGCGCGAGCCGGAGCTTTTCCGTCACGCCTTCGCCGCTCGCACTCAGGCTCAGCGCATCTAAATGAAACCGCGTCTTTATCGCGGCTGCGAGCGCCGACACGTCCGCGCGCAGATCCGCCTTGCTTATCACGGCGAGCACGGGTACGCTCTGCGCGGCGAGCAGCCCGAGCCATTCCTTTTCCTGTAAAAATTCATCGTCAGCCGCGTACTCCGCAGAAAAGAGCATCACCGCAACGTCCGTCTTTTCCAGCGCCTCGCGCGTCCTTTCGACGCGCAGCTCTCCAAGGCTGCCCTCGTCGTCAAAGCCCGCCGTATCTATAAGCACGCAGGGGCCGAGCCCGTATACCTCCATGGTCTTATACACCGGGTCGGTCGTGGTACCCGCGACGTCCGAGACCAGCGCGACGTCGTGACCCGCAAAAGCATTTATGAGCGAGGACTTTCCGCTGTTCCTGCGTCCGAAAAAGCCTATATGCAGCCGCTCCGCGCGCGGCGCTTCGTTTAAGCCCGCCATAGCCGTCACCTCTTTGAATAGGTCGTCTTTACGCTGACGCCCGCGAGCATACCGAGCTTGCCCGAGAGCGTGCTTATGGCCTGCTCGGGCGCGTCCAGTATAATACTCATTATAGAGAGCTGCTTTTTCTCATAGGGCATGCCCATACGCCCGACGACGTACTTTCCGTACTCGTGCAGGAGCGAATTTATGCTCTCCGCCGCCTCGCGATCCTCGATTATTATGCTTATGATCGCTATCCTCGTCTCCATATCGTCCTTCCTTTCCGCCGTTATCGGTCTTTCCTCCCGCTTTTCCCTGGGTATCACGCGCAGCGGCAGCACGTCGTAATACGTATTGTGCTTTGTCTCTATCTCGCCTATGACGGTCTGCACGCCGAAGGCCTCCGCAAGATTATCCTCGGTTATGACCTCGCGCGCAGTACCGTATGCAAAGCCGCCGCGCTTATCGAGCAGCAGCGCAAGATCCGCATGGCGCAGCCCGTGAACGGGATAGTGCGTATTGAATATGCACAGCACGCCCGAATCCGCGAGCCTGTGCAGAGTATCGAGTATAATGAGCTGATTCTTAAAGTCTAAATTGCTCTCCGGCTCGTCTAATATCAAAAGCTCGGGCCTGGACGCCATCGCTCGTGCGATCAACACCATCTGTAGCTCGCCGCCGCTTATAGCGGAGCAGCTGCGGCCGGCTATGGCGGAGAGGCCGAGCCCGTCGAGCGTTTCCCTCGCTATCCGTCTGTCCTCCGCGCCCGGCTGACCGAACATGCCGAAATGACTGCTGCGTCCGAGCAGCACCATATCCTCCACTGTATACGCGCTCGCGAGTCCGCGCGCCTGCGGCACATATGCCACCCTCTGCCAAAGCTCGCGCGTGCCTATGGAGCGTATGTCCCTGCCGTCTATGGCGCTTTTGCCCTCGTTCCATTTAAGAAAGCCCATCATGCAGCGCAAAAGCGTGGTCTTTCCCGCTCCGTTCGGGCCCAGTATCGCTATAAGCTGACCGCTTTTTGCGGAAAGCTCTATGTCTTTAAGAATATACTGCTCTCTCTCCGCAGATTTTTCGTATGAGAAGCAGCCCTTTTCCACAGTGAATATCACAGGCTCCATCCTCCCGTTTTTCTTAACAGCGCTATAAAGAACGGAGCGCCTATGAGCGCAGTGAGTATGGATATGGGTATCTCCGCGGAGGTCGAGGCGCGCGCCACTGTATCTATAATCACCATGAACGTCGCACCGAAGCTTATGCTCGCGGGTACGAGCAAGAGATTGTCGTTGCCGAAGAGCATGCGGCATATATGCGGCGCGAGCAGGCCTATCCAGCCCACCTGTCCGCACATGGACACGCACGCCGCGGTTATCATAGTCGAGCCGAGCGCGGTCAGCAGTCTTAAGAGCGTAAGATTCGTCCCGGACGCGCGCGCCTCGTCCTCCGAGAGCGGAAGGATATTGAGCCTGTAGCGCATCGCAAAGAGCAGCACGCAGCCCACGACGATAAAAGGCGCGCCCATGAGCAGCGTCTTATAGCTCGCGGACGCGAGGCTGCCCATGAGCCAATAGGTTATCGTCGGCAGCTGCGAGTCCGTATCCGCGACGAACTTTACGAGCGAGACGAGCGCGGAAAACAGAGAGGATATTATCATGCCGCCCAATATGACGGACGCCATGCCCTTTCCGCCGCCGCTGCGCCGCCGCCCCACAAAATAAGTCAGCAGCACGGCAAAAAAGCCCGTCACGAGCGCGGACGCCTGCACCGCCATGAGCCCCCAGCCCAAAAACAGCGCTATCACCGCGCCAAAGCTCGCGCCCGACGCCACGCCCAGAGTATCGGGCGTAGCGAGCGGGTTTGCAAAAAGGCTCTGATACGCGGCTCCCGCCACGGAGAGCCCTCCGCCCACGAGGAGCGCAAGCAGCACTCTTGGCAGGCGGATGGACCATATAAGATTCACCGCGACGTCGTCCGCCGAATAGGGCAGACCGAAGAGCTTGCTTCCGATCACGCCTGCGGCGTCGGAAAGCGTGAGGCCGTATCTGCCTATGACAAGGCAAATGAACGCCGTAACGAGCGGCACGAGTATAAGGCTGACGATAAACACTGCTTTCTTGCCGGGCGACGTCAGCACGCCCGATGCGGCGCGGAGCCTCATGCTCAGTATTCCATTGCGGACTCTGCCGGAGGATTGTATATCACGTCAAGATCCGCGTCGCTGAGCGTTATGCCGTAGAACTTCTGATAATAATCCTTTATCTCTGCGTCGATGTCTATATCCTCGAACAGCTCGGGATAAACGAGTTTTGCCATCCACTGCAGCGCAAGCGGAGTATCGGAGCAGGGCGGGAACCAGTAGTACATCCCGAGAGGCATTTTATAGACCTCGCCATTCTTGACCGCGGTGAGCCCGCTCCAGTCGTGTCCCTCTCCGGCGGTGCTGTTCTTTATGTCCTCTGCGGTGTATGCGCTGAAGCTGTTTAAGAATATTACGTCGGGATCCCATGTGTATATCTGCTCAAGGTTCACCGGGGATATCGCCGACTCTATCTCCATAGCCACGTCGTCC
The DNA here is from genome assembly GCA_964453325.1 of uncultured Christensenellaceae bacterium. Lineage (GTDB taxonomy): Bacteria > Bacillota > Clostridia > Christensenellales > Christensenellaceae > JAZRGP01. The sequence goes on from CAYVOZ010000121.1 coordinate 4,344, forward strand.
GTACCCACAGTCTTGAGCCAGTACTGTCCGAATGTGTTGCCCGCCGCGACTATTGCGTTCGGGGTATAGTTTGCGAGTATGAGAGAGGTCTTGCGCTCTGCCTCCGGGACAGTCGCCACGCGCTCCGTTACCATAGCCTCAACCTCGCGCCCGTAGCTTATTATCTCGTCCGCCTGAAGCTCGCTCCCCATGACCTGGCCTAAAAGCTCTACCCATGCATTCACGGTCTCTATCGTGTTGCCGTTTGCTATGCTCGTGGAGAAGCCCACTCCGGGTATGCCGAGCGCAGCGAGCTGCTCCGCCGCGGTCACGTCCTCGGGTGCGTTCGTGTTAAAGAATACTACGTCCGGCTTTAAGGCCGCGACCTCCTCGACGTTCACCGTTTCACCCTCGGCAAAGGCCGTGGATACGTTCTCGAGCTCGGGCGCGACGCGGTAAAGCAGCGACGTCACTGCCGCGTTTTTGGACGACGGCGTGAGGCCGACTAACTTTTCACCGCTGCCCGCCACCATGACGTAAACGGAGGCAAGCGGCATTGTGGATATTATGGCTATGCGGTCGATCTCATTCGGGAGCGTCACGCTGTTGCCTAAATTATCGGTCACGGTATGCGTATCTCCCTCTGCGGGTTCGGAGGGCTCCTCTGCGGGCTCCTCTGCGGGTGTTTCCTCCGCTGCGGGCTCGGTCGCGGTCGCCTCGGGCGCGGTCTGCGCTCCGCCGGCCGCATTGCAGGCCGCTGCCGAGAGCAGCATTAGCAGCGCCAGTAAAAGTGCCGATGATCTTAATAGCTTTTTCATGATACATTCTCCTTTATCTTATTGCAGAAAATTTCATAATGCTCCGCCGGTCTCGCATACAGCCTTGATGAAAGCGCCGTATGCGGACGGCTCACATATTTTGACTTTGTTTTATCGCCTGAAAGCAGCCCGTAAAGCGGATCTCCCGCTATGACGTCATAGCCGCCGTTGAGCGTAAGCGCAATGTCCTGCTCCTCCGGCAGATAAAGCGCCGGTATGTGGCTCATCTCCGCGCGGTCGAGGCTCATAGTCACGCCCGCCGCGGCGTCTATGCCGTCGAGCCGCAGCGCCTCCGCCATGCTCGCGGCATATATCTGCTCTCCGAGCACGAGGCAGCGCGCACCGTTTATCATTGCTGGCATGGACTGCGCTCCGTCGAAAAGCCTGCTGCATAAAAGCCGCGCGTGAGCGGCGTTTATCGGCAGACCGCAGGCATACGGAATACCGAAAGCGGTCCTCATATATCTCGCGGCGGCGAGTCCACCATAGCTTATCACAAGGTTCGCCTCCGCCTCGCCCGCGCGGCGTATGTCCTCCACGGAAGCGCCCATGCAGAGCAGGCTTTTTACTTTTACGCCCTCGTCCGAGAGCAGAGAGCACATGCCCTCCTTCTCCGCGTCCGAAAGGTCGAGCGGCGTGGCTCCGAGCAGGTTTACGCTTCTCTTTTCGGTGTGTGCGCTCTTTTTGCAGAACAGCCTCACGATATGCAGCAGCGCATCGGCTATTCCCGCGTCATACGGCGCAAAGCCCCCGCATTGCAGCGCAAAGGAGGGTATCCCCGTGCGCGACACGACCTCCGCCGCGACGCCGTCAAGGTCCATGCCGAGCGTATACGGCACGGGGCTGCCGACTATTGCTATAAAAGCCGGTTTTTCCGTCTCTGCGGCGTCTGCGAGCTGCGATATAAGCCTGTCCTCGTCTCCGAGCACGGCGTCCATGTGTTTGAGCCCGGAGCTGTATGTCATAGCGCTGCCCTTATACCACCTCGGCTCGTCAAAGACCGCATAGTTTTCCATGCAGCCGGCCGCGTCGTGTATTACCGTCAGACCGCCGAGCTCAAAGAGCAGCGAGCACGCGCCGACGAGATCGGGAGCCGGGGTCGGCAGCAGCATAGAGATATCCTTCATAGCGCAGCGCACCCCCTCGCCGTTTCGAGTATATCCGTGAGCGGACGCTCGTTATCCGCCGCCGCGCCGAGTCCGCGCGCCGTATCGGCAAGATACGAGTAGCCGAACGCTCCGTCAAACACGAGCGGAGTTATAAAATGCCGCGTGTCCGAGAGGTATGCGGCGGTCTCGCCAATGGCGACGGCCTCGCTGTCGAAATATCTCTTCTCCGCATATGCGGAGTGCAGAGACGGCGCGTCGCCGCTTATAATTTCCATATCCTCCGAGAGCGCCGCGAGCGCATCAGCTTCAGTACGCGGGCAGCCGCAGCAGAAAAGCCGCTTTACGTTAAAGCCATGCTCAATAAGCGTCCGCGCGAGAGAATACGGGCGGCTCGTCGCCCCGTCGTCTATGACTATGCTTCTGCCGCGCAATCTCTTTGCCTCCGCGTCGAGCACGCGGGAGGTCTCCCGTACCATGGCGTCCGTATCGGGCGCGGGCAGTCCGAGCAGGCTGCATACTTCACCGTATTTCTCCGGCATATCCCGGAATATATCGCCCGTGACGAGCGAAACATACGGCTGCGAAAGTCTTGTATAGAGCTCCTTTGCGGCAGGCAGCGCGCTATCGTGCACGACGAGGTTAAGCGCGCTGTTGCCCATCGCCTTAAGCCCGTAATAGCTCTTGCAGGAATACGCGTGTCTTACCGTATATCCGTTCTCTTTCAGATAAGCCGCAAGCTCTCCGTCCCGCTTCGGCGGCAAAAAGCTGCCTATCACGTTCACGGCTTTGTCCTTCCGCGCTTTTTCAAAGAGTGAGCATATCTCCTTATGCATTCGGACTATGGGCGGCACTCCGTCCTCGCGGTTTATGGGGTCCATGCGGCAGTCCAGAAACCGTATCTCCGGGTATTTTGTCTTAAGCTCGTTTAAATAAACGTCGTGATCCGTGCCTATAAAGCCGTCCACACAACTCGTGAATATCAAAAACACCTTCGGAGCCCCGCCCTTTTTGCCGAGCGCGTCTATGACGGACGCCGCTGCGTCGGCTATCTTTTTCTCCACGTCGCCGTTTATAAGGTCGCCGCTTTTTATCGACAGTGCTGAGAAGCGTCCCGCCATGCCCTTTTCGAGCGCGGACAGCATTATGATGCGCGAGCAGCCCTGCGGAGTCGCAAAAAGCACGTGCGAATCGGGTATGAGTCTGCATATGTGCGCAAGGTTCCATCCGCCGTTCGACGGCACGGAGAAGCGCAGGCTGTCCGGAAAATCACATTTCATCGTCGGCCTCCCCGCAGAGCGAGAGCATTTCTTCCGCGAGCTCCGCATAGAGCGCGGCGGTGGGGGAGTCCGGGAACGCCTCCGCAAGCGTCATCTGCATGGCCTCGGCCTCCTGTATGAGCGGGTCTCTCGGTATTATGCCCGCCACAGGCACTCCCGCCTCGGCGGCAAACTCGGCTATCTGATCCCGCTCGTCCGCTACACCGCGGCTGTTCTGTATGAGCCCGGTCAGCCGCGCATAGCCGCGGCCCTTAAAATGGTCGAGCGCTAAGGCAATATTCGCGGCGGCATAGAGCGACATCTTCTCTCCCGACGTCACCACGAAAACGTTTTTTGCGTACTCGTGCCTCAATGGCATTGCAAAGCCTCCGCAAACGACGTCTCCGAGCACGTCGTATATCAGCACGTCCGGCTTATATATCTCATATGCATTGCGCTTTTTAAGCTCCTCGAACGCCGTGACGATGCCTCTGCCCGCACAGCCCGTGCCGGGCATGGGTCCGCCGCACTCCACGCATATAACGCCGTCCGCGCCAATGCGCACCATGCTTTCGAGCGGCACGTCACCGCCCTCCGCGCGCAGCAGCTCCAGCACCGCGGGGCAACGCTCGCCGCGCATGTGCAGCATCGTGGAGTCGGCCTTGGGGTCGCAGCCTATCTGCATTACCTTAAGGCCAATACGCGTCATGGCAGCGGCTATATTCGCCGCCGTCGTGGATTTTCCGATGCCGCCCTTGCCGTATATCGCTATCCTCTTCATGCGCATACCTCCCGATAAAAAAATCCTGTGCCGGGAGCACAGGATCAAATGACAGAATAACGGTGCGACTGTAAAAATCGCCACTATTTCGCACGATCTTGCCTCCCGGGAAACCCCTCGAGGTCAGAACAAACTATGTATATCTCCCTTGCCTCCGGAGCGTATCCAAAGGCGCGGGACTTTCATGTATTTAATATATCACACGTTGCCGGGAAAGTAAACAGCTTTGCGGGTATGGACCGTGTCAAGTTGTTATGGAGTTTTAGAAACCAACAACAGCATTGTGAACAG
>CAYVOZ010000122.1:0-5453 GCA_964453325.1 uncultured Christensenellaceae bacterium
AATCCTCACCGCCTCTACCGTGACGGGCATGAGCACGGAAAGCCTGCAAGCCTACTGAGTGCGTCGGTATCCGGCGGTACGCAGCCTTTATCATATGCGTGGAGCGGAGGAAGTGCCGATACGTCAGATAGCATAACGGCACGTCCGGCTGTCGATACAGATTACACTGTGACTGTGACTGATGCATCCGGGGTACAGGCGACCCGGACAGTGCGCGTCACGGCTGCCGCACAGACGTATACCGTCGAGGCAACGCCCTCCGGTCTGGATTTTGGAGAGAGGTCGCATGGATATACGCTTATACCGGCGTCGCAGACTGTGACCATAAGGAATACGGGCAACTGGACAGTCATGCTTGACGCCCCCGCAAGCGGAGCGTCACAGTCAAAGTTTACTCTGGGCGCACTTTCCGACACTTCTCTCGCTCCCGGAGAAACCGCGACCTTTACGGTACAGCCCTTGACGTCGCAGAGCGTTGGCACACATTCGGAAACCATCACCGTTTTCACAGGAAACGGTACGAGCGCCAGCGTTAATGCCGCTTTCGAGGTCTTGCCGGCGCCGACAGTGAATATTACTCCCGCTGCGCCATCTATAGTTTCGGGAGATTCCGTTCGGCTGACGGCGGCCGCGAGCGGCGGCACGGGTGGATTTGCATATCTATGGAACACCAATGACGCTGCGGCAGTTATCGATGTTTCTCCCGGGACAGACACCGAGTACACCGTGACCGCAACAGACAGCTCCGGCTCGGCAGTGCAAACGAGTGTTTATGTGCACGTTGCGCCGGAGGACTATACGTTTGCGCTTGACCGCGCCTCGGTGGTATGGGAGGCAACGATGGGTTATACTCAACTGCCGGCTGCCGAGACCGTGAAGATCACCGGCACAGGAAACAGGCCGCTGTCGGGGTTTGATGTGGCGGTATCCGGCAGCGAATTTATTGCAGCCTATACCTCTGCGGCAATAGCCGTCGGCGAAACTGCTGCGTTTACAGTACAGCCTGTGGCGGGGTTGGCTGCGGGTCGGCATACTGCGACTGTGACAGTGACCACACCACAGGGTACATCTCAAACGTTGGATGTTGCCATTGTTGTATACTCCGCGCCCACGGTAATGATCGGCGGGGATCTTAGTATTAAAAAGGGTCAAGAGACAAAACTGACGGCGAACGTTACCGGAGGAAAGGCTCCGTATACATATCTCTGGAGCACGACAGAAACTGTGCAGGAAATAACCGTTGCGCCGGTTCGGTCGACCGGATATATCGTGACTGTAGAGGATGCTCTTGGCAACCGCGCGAATGCGTCAGCGACGGTTAGCGTGAAAATCCCATCGGGACCGACAGAGGATCCGGATACTGACGAAACTCCTGAACCGGGCGGCACAGAAGAACCGCTTCCGGCTGAAGAACCTGGGGAGGCAACGGAGCCTGAAAGCATATCCGGTATTGGTCTGATCCCGACTGATACAATAAAAGATCCTGCCGTTCGGGAGGAAGCAGAAAAAGAAGCTTCGGTTGCTATTCCGTTCGATTTCGGTGCAGGGCAGATAGTAATCATAATACCTGTGCACGATGGTACCCTGCCGGCAGACCTGCCAAACAGAAAAGCCGCAATAGAATCTGTATTGTCATTAGAGGAGCTGGGCGGCGTCGCAAAAGGCGATGTTGTTGAAATACGGATGGATGTGGAGCTTATCAGAGATTCGGTGCCTGAAGAAGACAGGGACATTATAGAAACTGCATGCTCGGATATCGGCCGGGAGATCCCGAATTTCACCTTTGGTGCGTATGTTGACGTGACGCTCCAAAAACGCATAAACGGCGGGGACTGGAGCCTTGTCCGGGAGACCAACGCTCCGCTTGATGTACAGCTCGTTATTCCCGGGGAGCTGCGCAAGGATACAGCCGAGTTCTCCCTTATACGCTCACACGACGGCGAATATGCATTGCTGAGCGACACCGATAACGATCCGGAGACGATTACAGTACAGACGAATTGCTTCTCTACCTATGCCATAGCATATCGTGCGGCAGAAAAAGCTGCCGTGTCCTGCCTGTGGCATTGGTTCGTGTTGGGAGCTGCATTGCTCTATGCTGTTTTCGCGTTGGTATGGAAAAACACGAATAAACTCAAACGGCTGGTGCTTCTTATATATGCAGTGATCGTTATGATCGTTCTTGCTGTAATAGGTCTGATAACGAACGGCTGCAATATAGGGTTGTTTATAGCAGCGGGAGGTATTCTGGTGGGTATTGCGGCAAATTTAAAGAGCTTTTTGGGACAAAAAAGAAGCTGAAGCGTGTCAACATCCGCGATCCGATCCGTGATGTCGGGCAGCGGGTGTTGTTTGCAATGAATCGAATAAAGCCGGCGATCCGGACTGTTCGTCCTTTTCCAGCAAGGACAAATATGCCTGAAAACAAACCGTTCAAACTGTCTCTCAAAAGCTGTGCGTGCCCCCTGACTTAGTTATCTTTATTCTCTATAACCCACTTTATTTGGCAAGAGCCCCTTCGGCAGATTCCAGAAAACAGAATATTGGTATTGTCAGTGATAAATACGTCGCGGCATGCGGCGCTGACATATCCTTATCCGCATTTGTTTTGTGATCTTTGTCGTGTGAGGACAATGATCCTTAAATCTTATATGGAAGTCTGCAGCAAGTGTAACATAATTCTGTGCTAACAGCTATGAAAAAGCTGACCTGTGAATATTGACAAAAAGTATAGAATAGAATAAAATTAATACAAATTAGGAATACGGGAGACATAATAATGAAGATCTGCGACAGAGTATATATTGTTGGCAGCGGAGATGCGGGCTTTTCGATCAGCCATTACAGGGACTGCACGGTGTTTTTGGTGGACGGCGGCAGCGAGCTTGCTTTAATCGATGCCGGGATAGGAGAGGATTATACAAAAATTATAGATAACATCAGAAAGGAAGGCTTCGATCCAAAGAAAGTGAATAAGATACTCCTCACTCACGGACATGCGGATCACTCCGGCGGGGCATGGGCTTTGAGCAGAGCGCTTGACGCGGAGGTCTTTGCCGCGGCCGATACAGCAAGGTTCGTCACTGACGGCGATGTGCATGCAATAGCTCTTTTTGAGGCAAAACAGGCGAGAGCGTATGAGCAGGCATACGAGTTCCATGCCTGCCCTGTGACTCCGCTTGACGATGAGGCCGATATTCATGTCGGTGATCTTACGCTAAAGCTGCTCGAGACGCCGGGACACTGCGACGGACATGCTTCTTATTATTCGGAACATGACGGCAGACGTATACTCTTCGGCGGGGACTTGGTGTTTCCGTTCGGCAGGGTGATACTGCAGAACATATGGGACTGTCGAATACCCGAACATGCGAAAAGCATGAACAGGATCAAAGCATTGAAGATAAATTCGCTCTTTTGCGCGCATGCGGGTTTTATGCTGGAGAGGGGATACAAGGCCGTGGAGGCGGCCTGTGAGGCGTTTGACGGTTTGGGTGTTCCTGCCGGTATGTAAGGTCTGTATAATATGAAAAAATAAGGGGCTGCAAAAGCGTTATCCGCTGTTTGCGGCCCCTTTATCTTACAAAGACGAATGGCGATCACAGTATCGTCGTTTCACCGTTCTCGGATATCAGCTCTGCCGGCTGGCGCACTGTTTCAAGATAGGAATACAGTGTTCCCTTTGAAATGCGAAGATACTTGCAGAGCTTGGAGCCCGCTTTGGAAATAAGGAAAACACCCTTGGAGTCGAAAAAGCGTATCGCCTCGAGCTTATCCGTCTTGGACATGGTGTTCTCGTTGCGGGGATACATGTTTTCGTATTCGGCTATATAGTGATCTATGAGCTCGCTGACGTTATGGACGAATATCTCATTCGGCGAAGTTCCGTTCAGACCGGACGTAAGATAATTGAACTCGTTTGCAAGCCGGATGGTGTTGGATATGTCGGTGTTTATGCAGATAGAGCCCCACATTCTGTTATTATCGTCATACAGAAAAAGAGTGGAGGAACGCAAGGTCTTGCCGTTGGCAAGCTTTGTGATATAGCCGTACTTATCTTCTGCGCGGCCGTTGTTGTTGAGTATATCGATGCCCAAATTCGTGCCGCAGCCGCCGATGTTTCTGCCGGTAACATGGTTATTCTCTATGGCGATGATCGTACTGTCAAAGCCGTTGGTAAAGTCGTGCAACACGACCTCGGTGTTGGGACCGAATTGAGCGGCTATCAGTTTTATCACCCTTTTATAATCATCTATGGATTCGGCACGATTCAAGCTCATACGGCTCCTTATTACATAATTGCTAATAATATATACCAAAAATCCAAATTTGTAAAGAGAAAATAGTACAATGTATCAAATTGTAAGTTCTTTCACGTCCGTACAAATCCCTTAAAAAGGGCAAATACGCGTGTAAAAGAAAATTAGTCTAAAATAATAAAAAATTATTATTGCAATTTCTTGGAAACCGTGTTAATGTGTAACCGTAAACAGCAGCATTAATAATTCAACATAGTCCATACACAAAAAAGGAGACGTTTATGAAAATCGAAAAGCATTTGGATGAACTGAATATTGTTTTACCCGATCCTCCTGTACCCGTAGCATCCTATATAGCCTACAAAATAGTCGGTGATATGCTCTATATTTCCGGACAGGGTCCGATGGTCGACGGAAAGCCGCAATACATTGGCAAGGTCGGAAAAGAGGTTTCCTTTGAGGACGCCTATGCCTCTGCACGTCTGTGCGGGCTGAACCTCATAGCGCTGATGAGAAAAGCGCTGGGTGATCTTGACAGAGTGGCGGAGATCGTACACCTCAAGGGATTTGTTGCATGCGAAAATGATTTTTATGATCAGCCCAAGGTCATAAACGGCGTTTCGGATCTGATGGTGGAGGTATTCGGCGAAGCCGGTACACACACGAGATGCGCGCTCGGCACAAACAGTCTGCCCGCAAACATCCCCACCGAAGTGGAAGTTATAGTGAGAATTCGCTGAGAGGGCGGTGTAAATAAATGCTTAAAGGACAGGACCTTTCCGAATTAAAGATCAGCGACGTATTTGCGGCGGAACGCAGACTCAGGGGCATTTTTGCTCCGTCGCCTCTGATATCGATGGAGGCTCTTAACGGATATCTTGGCAGTAAGGTATGGCTCAAGGCCGACAGCCTTCTGCCTACGGGAGCGTTCAAGATCCGCGGTGCGTACAACACTGTATGTAGCCTCGTTGAAAAGTACGGCAGAGATATATCCGTTATAACCGCATCCTCGGGAAATCACGGGATGGCCGTGGCGTACTCTTCAAAGTGCGCGGGCATAAAGGCCACAGTCGCGGTGCCGGTACCCGCCCCGCAGTCAAAGAAGGACATTATACGCTCCTTCGGCGCAGAGCTGGTGGAGGTCGGAGTCACTTATGACGAAACATTCCCGGAGGCCTGCAGGCTGTCGGAGGA
>CAYVOZ010000122.1:5463-6034 GCA_964453325.1 uncultured Christensenellaceae bacterium
GACGGGCGCGTATTATGTGCACTCGGTATCCGACGTCCATGTCATAGCGGGTCAAGGCACTATAAGCGTAGAGGTGATAGATCAGCTCACCGATGCGGAACAGATAGTGATACCGCTCGGGGGAGCGGGGCTCACAACAGGAGTGGCATTTGCAGCAAAGACGCTGAAGCCGGATATAAAGATAGTATGCTCAATGCCCGCGGGCTCGGACGTATACGCAGCATGCAGAAGAGCGGGGAGGATAGTGGAGCTGACAAAGGCCGCTTCGATAGCGGATGCGGTGCTGAAAAAGACCGTCGAGGATTATCTCTATCCCTATGTTGAAAAGTATGTCGACGAGATAGTGACCGTCGAGGAACAGTCCATCATGGACGCAGTGAAAGTCAGCGCGCTTTACGGAAAGCTTGTTTTAGAGGGTGCCGGAGCGCTGGGAATGGCCGCGATACTTGAGAAGAAGGTCGACCTTGATAAAAAGACGGTCGTGATATGCAGCGGAGGAAACATAGACAACGCTGTACTCAAAAGGTGCCTCGGATAGGCGAAGAAAGGCAGCCATGAATATAAAGGACAT
>CAYVOZ010000122.1:6044-8574 GCA_964453325.1 uncultured Christensenellaceae bacterium
TTTGCGAACTCGTAAGAATAAACAGCGTCAACCCGGATTATACTGGCGGTCGAACCGACGAGACGGCGCTTATCGATTATGTAGGCAGTGTGCTTACGGAGCACGGTATAGAATACCGGCTCGAGGAGGTACTTCCGGGCAGGTCAAACCTTATAGCGTGCATAAAGGGCAAAACGGACAGAGGCATATGTCTTGAGGCTCACGCCGATACCGTCGGCACAGACGGTATGACGATAAAGCCTTTTACTCCTGAAATAAAAAACGGAATGCTGTACGGACGAGGAAGCTGTGATACAAAGGCGAGCCTGGCGTCGATGCTCCATGCAGTCTGCTCGATAAAGAAAAGTGGGCAAACTCCGCCGACGGATGTGTATTTTGTGGCGGCAGTGGACGAGGAGTTTATGTGCAGAGGCGCAAAGCATCTCATGAAGACCGGTTTTATGACAGGCAGCGCGGTGATCGGAGAACCCACATCACTGGCCATAGTAACAGCCTGCAAGGGCGTGGCGAGATTCAGAGTGAGCGCAAAGGGAAAAGCCGCGCACAGCTCCAGACCTGACGAGGGCATAAACGCGATTTACAGTATGTCAAAGCTCATGAGCCTTATCGATAACGAGCTGTGTACGGACTACAGAAAGACAGTACATCCGCTTTTGGGCTCGCCCACGGTGAACCCCGGAGTGATATGCGGAGGCAGCCTCGTAAACATAGTGCCTGACGAATGCCACGCGGATATAGACAGGCGGCTTCTTCCGGGAGAGACTTACGATAAGGTCACGGCCGAGATCACGCAGCTTGCCGAAAATCACGGTATAGACGGAATATCCGTAAGCGAGCAGCTTTTATACGACGAGGCTATGGAGACGGACACGGATTCCGATGTTGTGAAATGCCTTCGCGGAATTGCAAAGAAGATGGGCCTTGACGACAAGCCTTACGGCGTAGGCTATTGCTGCGACGGAACAAAGTTTTCAAGGGCAGGCATACCTTCTGTAGTGCTTGGCCCCGGAGATATCAAATATGCTCATTCGGCATGTGAATTCGTGCCGATTGAGGAATGTGCGCTCGCGTCTGATATTTATCAGAGACTGTGCATGAGCGCGGAAATAGGATGAGTTTTGTGATGACACATCACAATATATATTAAGGAGGAAGATGATAATGAAGAAACTGTTAACTTGTCTGGTATGCTTTGCTCTGATCTTTGCGCTCTGCGCATGTACGGCGCCAGCGGCGCCCGCGGCGGAAAAGCCCGCAGCAGAAGAGCCTGCAGCCGAAAAGCCCGCAGCCGAGGAGCCCGCAGCCGAAGAGCCTGCAGCCGAGGAGCCCGCAGATTCCGGCTCAAAGGGCAAGATAATACTGTCCAACGCTTTCTATCGCGTGTCCTACTGTGTACCTTATCATGAGGGTGCGACAAAGGCAGCCGAGGAGCTCGGTTATGAGATAGAGATCCTTAATGCTGAGCAGGATCAGGCAAAAGCTCTTGAGCATGCAAAGCTGGCCGTACAGAACGGCGCTGCAGCATTTATCTATTTCCCTGCCGACATAGAGGGTTCTGTAGCTGTAATCGACTATCTCAAATCAGAGGATATGCCCTTCATGGTAACCAACAACTACAGCTATGAAGCTGTTGTAGAGTACGATGTACCCTGTTATGTGGGCGCTGACGTTGCTCAGCACGGCGTCAACATGTGCGAGATGATAAAGACCGTTCTTCCCGACGGAGGAAACATTATCGCCGTACAGGGCACAGCAGGCCATGCGCAGACCATAGCGTTCGACGCTGCATATGCTGAGAACCTCGGATCCGAGTATGTGTTCCTTGACAAGCAGGACGGTAATTTCGACTCCAACACCAGTATGGAGAAGGCAAGTGATATGCTGACGAAGTACGGCAAGGATGCAGACCTCATAATAGCAGAAGGCCCGGACATGGTCAATGGCACCGTAGCGGCTCTGCAGTCCGCGGGCTATAATCCCGGCGACTTTTACATGATAGCAGCCGGCTCAAACCTGAGCATAAAGCAGGCGATAATCGACGGATGGCTGTATGCGACCTCCACTCAGGAGCCGTATCAGGAGGGATACCTCACAGTTCAGACCATGGTAAAGATGATAAACGGTGAAGAGCCCGAGGCTCAGTACATACCCATTCCCGAGGTCATCTGCACGAAGGACGACGTAGAGAAGTATACATGGTTCTAAACTGAGACTGCCGCACGGAGCAGTATCTGCGCGGCATCTTAAAACATATTGAAGTGAAGAAGAAGCGTATACTTCTTCTTCACTGATTTATGAAGAGTATTACAGAATACAGCCTAAAGAGTCACACAGATAATAATTAGGAAGCGGACCGCTCCGAAATAACGGCAGACCGACCGGAGGAAAACTGATTTGAGCGAGTACATTTTAGAGATGGATAACGTCACGAAGACCTTTCCGGGAGTTGTGGCGCTGGATAACATTAATTTTAAAGTAAAGACCGGCGAGGTGCACGCGCTGTGCGGAGAAAACGGCGCGGGCAAATCCA
>CAYVOZ010000123.1:0-8553 GCA_964453325.1 uncultured Christensenellaceae bacterium
ATCCTGCTCCACAGCATACATCACATCGCCGGCCTTAGGCACCTCCGAGAAGCCTATGACCTCAACCGGAGTCGAGGGGCCTGCCGCATCGAGCGATTCGCCCTCGTCGCTCAAAAGCGCGCGGACTCTGCCGTAGGACGTACCCGCGACTATGGTATCGTGTACGCGCAGCGTGCCGTTCTGTATGAGCACGGTCGCGACAGGGCCGCGGCCCTTGTCGAGACGCGCCTCTATTATCGTACCCTTTGCCATCCTGTTGGGGTTGGCCTTAAGATCCTGCACGTCGGCTACCAGAAGTATCATCTCCAAAAGCTCGGGGATGCCCTGTCCCGTGACCGCGGATACGGGCGACATGACGGTATCGCCGCCGTACTCCTCGCATACAAGGTCGTATTCCGTGAGGCTCTGCTTTATCTTCTCTATATTTGCAGCCGCCTTGTCGATCTTGTTTATGGCGACTATTATAGGCACGCCAGCGGATTTCGCGTGGTTTATGGCCTCTATCGTCTGCGGCATGACTCCGTCGTCGGCAGCCACCACGAGCACCGCTATATCCGTAGCCTGTGCGCCGCGCGCACGCATGGCGGTGAACGCCTCGTGTCCCGGCGTATCGAGGAAGGTTATCTGCCTGCCGTTTATTACGATAGTATAAGCGCCTATGTGCTGCGTTATACCGCCGGCCTCGCCCTCCGTTACCTTTGTCTTTCTTATCGTGTCGAGCAGCGACGTCTTGCCGTGGTCGACGTGACCCATTATCGTGACGACAGGCGCGCGCGTTATGAGCTCGCTCTCCTCGTCGCTCTTGTCCTCGGCTATGAGCACGTCCTCGGCGGTCTGCTCAAAGCGCTGCTCAAGCTCTATATTGAACTCGGACGCCACAAGGCTCGCAGTGTCAAAGTCCACCTCGGAGTTTATCTTATACATCATGCCGAGCAGCATGAGCTTCTTTAATATCTCCGGTACAGGCTTGCCTATCTTTTCGGAGAGCAGCTTAACGGATATAGTGTCGCCCGTTATTACGGCCTTCTCGATCTTTATAGGCTCGGGCATGGGCGCGGGCGCATTGCGCTTTTTCCTCTTGCCGCGTACGAACTCGTCGTCCTCTCCGCTCACTCCGTATTGCTTTATAGCGGGACGCTTCTTCTTTGCCGCGTCGTCGATATATGTGCTGCGCTTCTTCTCATGCGCCTTGTCCTTGCTCTGTCCCGCCTCGGGCGCGCGTCTCTGCGGACGCTGCACGGGCGTTTCCGTCACGAGCTTATCCCCTCCCGCTGCTGCGGGACGTCTCTGATCCGTTCTCGGCCTGTCGCCGTAGGGCCTCTGCTGTGCGCGGTCCTTGTCATATGGCTGCCTGTTCGGATCATACGGCGGTCTGTTCTGGTCATAGGGCCTGTTCTGACCGTACGGTCTTCTGTCTCCCTGCGGTCTCTGACCATACGAGCCTTCGCGCCTGGGTTCGCGCGGCTGATAGGTGCTTACCTCCTCGGACCGGGACTTGAGATGCGCAAAACGCTCCTGCTCCTTGGCGCGCTTCTCGCTCGCTTCTCTTGCGACGCGCTCTATGGCTCTCTGCTTTGCTTCTCTCTCCTGCCTTGCCAGCTCCTCGGGAGAGCTCCTGTATATCTGGGGCTCGGATTTGGGCTTTGCCTCCGGCTTTGCGGGCTCCGGGGCAGCGGCCTTAGGCTTAGGCTGCTCTGTTCTCGGTTTTTCCGAAACGGGCGCTTCCTTTTTCACGGGCTCCCTCTTAGGCTGCTCCGCCGCTATGGGCTCGGGCTTCTTTTCCGCCTTTTCCGGTTTTGCTTCGGCGGCGGGAGCTGCTGCTCTCGCGGGCTCGGAAGGCTCGGGCTTTGAAACGGGCTCCGCTTTTTCGGGCTCGGGCTTTTTCTCCGTCTTTGCCTGAGCTGCCTGTTTTTCACTGTCCGGCTGCTCGGCTTTGACCGCCGGCTCCGCCTTTGCGGCCGGCCTCTCCGGCTCCGCGGCGGGCTTAGCCTCGGGCTTTGCTTCGGGCTTTGCTTCTGCGGGCTTTATCTGCTCCGGCTCCTCGGTCGCCTTTGCGGCGGCATGGAGCTCCTGCTCCTGACGGTTAAGCTCATCGCGAAGCTTTTTCTCTCTTATGCGCTCGATCAGCTCGCTCTCAAGATGCTTTGCATTCCTGATCTGCTCCTGAGACTGCGTCTGGGCGTTCTCCACGTCCCTAAGCAGCTCCTTCGCCTGATCCGCCAATTTTTTATTTACGTCCAAAATCGTTATCTTTTTTGCCAAGAGTTACACCTCCGCTGTTTTGCTTAGCTCTGTCAATCTATCAGAAAAGCCCTTATCGGTCACGCCGATCTGCTTTATGCTGTTTTTTCCGCAGGCTGCGCCCGCTCTGTCCTTCTCCGCCGTTATGAGCGGCACGCCGTAGTAATCGCACATGCACCCTACGTCCTTCATGGAGCGCTCCGACAGTCCCGCGTCCGCTATCACGAGCAAAACGCGCCCGCTTTTCACGCCCTTCTCGGTCGCCTCGGCTCCGTATACGCATTTTCCGGCCTTAGCGGCCAGGCCCAAAAAGCCAAAAAACTTATTTTCCGATCTCACGCCGCAATATCACCCTTTTCAGCTCGTTAAACATCTCCTCGGTCATGGCGCACTCGAGCGATCTGCTTAATGCCTTTGTTTTATAGGCCTTTTCAAGACACTCCACAGACGGGCATATATACGCTCCTCTGCCCTGCGCCTTTCCCGTCGTATCCACGCTCACTGCGCCGTCGGCGGTCCTGACTATCCTTATGAGCTCTTTTTTCTCACGCGGCTGCCGGCATGCGATGCACATGCGGACAGGCTTTTTGCGGTTTATCAATTATCTTTTCCTCAGTCCTTTTTATCGCTCTCGTCGTCGGGTATATATCCCACGTCATACGGATCGGCAAGCTCGTAATCGCTGTCGGCGTCCCGTCCGCCGTAAAGCTCGTCTGCACCCACCGTTCCCTCAAACTCCGCCTCGTCGCTGTCTCCGAATACGTTGTCCACGATCTGCGACTGGCTCTTTATATCTATCTTAAAGCCCGTCAGCTTCGCCGCGAGGCGGGCGTTCTGGCCCTCCTTGCCTATAGCGAGTGACAGCTGATAGTCCGGAACTATGACCTTTGCAGCCTTTTCCTCTGTGTGCACCTGGCACATTATGACCTTTGCGGGTCGCAGAGCGTTGGCTATATACTCCGCGATCTCCGGGCTCCAGGGGATGACGTCTATGCGCTCGCTGCCGAGCTCGGATACTATGCGGTCTATGCGCGAGCCGCGCGTTCCCACGCACGCGCCCACGGGATCGATGTTGTCATCCTCCGCGTATACGGATATCTTTGTGCGCTGACCCGCCTCGCGCGCGATGCTCTTTATCACGACGGTGTTCTGGCTGATCTCGGGTACCTCCATCTCAAAGAGCCTCTTTACGAGTCCGGGATGCGAGCGCGACGTGACTATCTGCGGCCCTTTTGCGGTCTTTCTGACCTCGAGCACATACACCTTGAGTCTCATGCCCTGCTCGTATTTCTCGCCGGGTATGGTCTCTCCGAGCGGAAGAATGCCCTCTGCCCTGCCGAGATCCACAAAATATGCCCCGCGCTCCTGACGCTGTATCACAGCGGTCATTATCTCGCCCTCGCGGTCGATATACTGATCGAATATAACGCCTCTTTCGGCCTCTCTGAGTCTCTGCACAACGACCTGCTTCGCCGTCTGAGCGGCTATCCTGCCGAAGGACTCGGGCGTCACTATGACCTCTAAGGTGTCGCCGACCTCATAGGCGGGATTTATCTTTCTCGCGTCCTCAAGGCTGACCTCGAAGGTATCGTCAAAGACGTCGTCCACCACGTTCTTTTCCGCATATACGACTATCTCACCGGTCTCGTCGTCTATGGTCACGCGCGCGTTCTGCGTTATGCCGAAGTTCCGCTTATACGCGGATATGAGCGCGTTCTCTATCGCGTCTAATATAACGGCCTTCTGTATGCCCTTTTCATTCTCGAGCTCATCGAGAGCACTTATGAAATCAACGTTCATTATTCCTTAAACCTCCTAAAAGCTTATATGCGGTCTTATAAGCGCTATGTTTTTCCTGTCGAGCGTCATCGCTTTTCCGCCTATGCCGACCGTGACGCTGTCACCGTCGTATCTCTCAAGCTCTCCGGTAAATTCCTTGCTGCCGTCGAGCTTCATATATAATTTAATATCCACCTCGCTGCCCAGAGCCTTTTCAAAGTCCCTGTCGGTTTTAAGCGGTCTGTCTATCCCCGGCGAGGACACGCACAGCACATAGCTGTCCGGTATGGGGTCCTCCTCGTCGAGCGGCGCGTCCATCATTCTCGAAAGCGCCTCGCAGTCGTCAAGAGTGACGCCGCCTTCCTTATCTATGTAGATGACGAGCTCGCTGTCCATCCCTTTTTTGGGCTGATACTCAACGTCCACGAGCTCATATCCCAGCTCCGCCGCAAAGGGAGCGGCTATTTCCATAACTCTTTTCTCGATCCTGCTCGGCATAAAGCCCTCCGTGTTTACCCTATACATTGAAAAAAACATGTCTTTGACATGTTTTTTAAAATCCATAGGATATAAAAACAACCTTGCGACCGTCCGAGCTCCTCGAACCTTACTGACCTACACGATAACATACCCGCAGGCTAAAAGCAACCCTTTTTTTGCCGATTTACGGGCTTCCCGGGAATTATCCGCCGGCCGTTCTCAATAGAAGCTCTGCGCCTCTCCGCCGAGCTTGACTATGGAGCGCATATCTATAATAGGCTCGAGCTTTATTTCGCCCGGCTGCGCAAACCTGTTGCCCGTCATATAAAAGCGTATGCCGTCATACTTTGGCAATATAGCCTCGTTGGCCATGTTTTTTGCAAGTATGTATTTCATGAGGTCGCAGGGTATCTCCGCGATGAACGCAGTCTGCTCCGTAGACTCCACCAAGCGGACGACCTCGCGCCGGAGGCGCATCGCCGAGCTCGCCGCGGATATCACGCGTCCCGTACCTCCGCAGCACGGGCAGGACGTCATCACGGTCGCGCTCAGCGTCTTTCTCAGCTTTTTGCGCGTCATCTCCACAAGCCCCAGCTCCGTCATGCCTATAACGTTCGTCTTTGTCCTGTCCTTCTTGAGCTCTCCGACGAGCTCGTTTACTACGCGCGACTTGTTCTCCTCCGACTCCATGTCTATGAAGTCGATTATTATTATGCCGCCTATGTCCCTCAGGCGCAGCTGCCGCGCTATCTCGCGCGCCGCCTCTAAATTCGTCTTTAGTATCGTCTCCTGCAGATCGTGATCTCCGGTATATTTGCCCGTGTTCACGTCTATAGCGGTCAGCGCCTCCGCCTCGTCTATCACGAGATAAGACCCGCTCTTGAGCCATATGCGCCTCTGCAAAGCCTTGTTTATCTTGCTCTCGATATTGTATGCGTCAAAAATGCAGTCGTTCTTATCATAGTATATGACCCTGTCGGACATGTCCGGCTGCATGATGTTCACGTCCGCGAGCACGCGCTGATACTGATCCTCGTCGTTTATAATGAATCTGCCTACGTCGTCGGTAAAATAGTCCCGCGTTATGCGGAAAAGCAGCGACTCCTCGGAGTGTATGAGCCTCGGCGCGTTTAAATACTCCGCCTTTGCCTTTATCCTCTCCCACATACGGTATAAAAACCGTATCTCCTGCGCATAGTCCTCCTCTGTCGCGCGTTCGCCCGCCGTACGGACGATCACGCCCATGCCCTCGGGCTTTATGCGCGCTATCATCTTTTTGAGTCTGTCGCGATCCTCGTCGTCGCTTATCCTGCGCGAGACGCCTATATGCTCGACGGTTGGCATGAGCACGACATTTCTGCCGGGCAGCGTGATATGCGTCGTGACGCGCACGCCCTTTGTGCCGCCCTGCTGCTTTAGGACCTGCACCATTATCTCCTGACCTTTTTTAAGAAGCTCCTGTATACACGGCACATGCTTTTCCGTCTGCGTGAGCTCGTCGTCCTCTACCGCTGCCTCTATATCCGAGTCCTCCGAGAATATATCCCCGGCGTATAAAAAGCGTTCCGCGCCAGCCCGATGTCCACAAACGCCGCCTGCATGCCGGGCAGTATGTTCTCCACTCTGCCCTTGTATATATTGCCCACAAGTCTTTCCTGTCCGCGCGCTTCTATGAATATCTCGGAAAGCTCTCCATCCTCCATGAGCGCCACGCGTATCTCGTGCTGATTTACATCGGCGATAAGCTCTTTTTTCATGCTTTCTCCCCTTCCGGCAGAATCAAATGCACTCATACAGCGGTCTTCCGTCCGCCGCATAAAGCTCCCTGCGTACCGTCCTGACGTTTATGTCCGCGTCCGCGAGCCTTCTTATCTCCTTTAAAAGCAGAGACGGGCTGAGCGTCGCCTCCTCGCATAGCATGAGAGTGACGAATATGCCTCCGTCCGTGCTCACATGCTTTATCATGGGCCTTATGTCCATTGTCTTAAAGCCGCTCTTGGTCTTTTTCTCGGCAAAATACTCCTTGCTGTCCGTTATCTCCGTGAGCGCGCGCAAAAACCGCTCCTCCGCGCCCTTCTCCGGCACAAACTCTATGAGCGCGGTGTTTACGAGCGCCATTAGCTTCGCAGAGCCTTCTTTTATTATATAGCAATCCGTTATCCTTATCTCCGGCGGCAGGCAGGCGTTTAAGGCCGTTATTACGCTTCCGCTCTCCGCGTCCTCCGTGACCGAAAACTCGAGATAATCCCCCGTCGTCTCCATGCCCACTCCGAGCGCGGACGCGAAGGACATTACTATATGCGGGTTGAAGCCCGAGGACATCTTGAGTCTGAGACCCGAGCGTCTTAACGCCCTGCCCATGGTCCTCTGCATGTCCAGATGCGATATAAAGCGCGTGCCGCCCGTTCTGGAAAATTTTACCGCTATCCTCATTTCAGGCACCACCCTTCAAGTCCGCAGCCGTTGCAGCCCTGTCTGCAATCCCTCGTAGTCTCCTCCGAATGCGAGCGCATAAGCTCGGCCTTCAGATACTCCTTGTCGACGCGGCAGCTTATGTGATCGTACGGCAGCACCTCGTCCGTGCTCCTGCGGCGGCACGCATAGAACGCCGGGTCTATGCCAGCGCGCGTGAACGCGTCCGACCAGGCCTCCGGCTTAAAGTGCTCGTGCCAGCTGTCGAACATCGCTCCGTTCTCGCTCGCATATTCGAGCACGCGCGAAAGCCGCCTGTCTCCGCGCGCAAACACGGCCTCCAGTACGCTCGTGCCGCTGTCGTGCCAGTTATACCGCACATACTTCATTTTAAGTTTTTCGCGCAAATATTCCTGTTTTTTCCTGATATCCTCAACATCGTCCTGCGGTTCCCACTGAAACGGCGTAAACGGCTTCGGCACGAAGGTCGAGGTGGAAATATGCAAATTGAGCCCGCCCTGTCTTAACTCCTTGGGCGTCTCGTGGAAAGCGCGAATGACCTTTTTCGCGAGCTCGGCTATGCCGTCGAGATCCTCGTACGTCTCGGTCGGCAGGCCTATCATAAAATAAAGCTTTATGCTCGTCGCGCCGCTCTCGAACGCGTATTTCACGCTCCTTATAAGGTCCTCCTCCGTGACGTTCTTGTTTATCACGTCACGCAGCCTCTGCGTGCCGGCCTCCGGCGCAAACGTATAGCTCGACTTGCGCGCCGACTCCATGCGCTTTGCGTATTCGCTGTCAAAGCTGTCTATTCGAAGCGACGGCAGGGACACGCTTATGCCCTTACTCTCAAATTCATCCAAAAGCCCGCATACCATGGGCGTTATCTCGGAGTGGTCTCCC
This sequence comes from uncultured Christensenellaceae bacterium, assembly GCA_964453325.1. Taxonomy (GTDB): domain Bacteria; phylum Bacillota; class Clostridia; order Christensenellales; family Christensenellaceae; genus JAZRGP01. Next base: position 7,816 of record CAYVOZ010000123.1, read on the forward strand.
GAGGACAGCGACGAAAGGCTTATCTCGTCATAGCCCGTGCAGGCTATGAGCGTCCCCGCCTGCCTTGCTATAGTCTCTCTCGTGCGCTCCCTCACGGGTCTGTATACATAGCCCGCCTGACAGAAGCGGCACCCGCGCGAGCAGCCGCGCATTATCTCGAGCGTTATGCGGTCATGCACTATGCCGAAAAACGGCACTATCTGACGGTCAAAGAAATACGCGCCGTCAAGGCTGTCCACAAAGCGCTTTTTAACAGTTTTTCCCGTTATCTCCTTAACGGTGCCGTCCGGGTCATAGCTCACATCGTACATGGACGGAACGTATATGCCCTCTATCTCCGCGGCGGCCTTTAAAAAGTCCGCCTTGACGTAGCCCTTTTTCTTATGCTCGGCATAAAGCCTTATGAGCTCGCCGGTTATCTCCTCGCCCTCTCCTATTACAAAGAGGTCGAAAAACTCATGCAGCGGTTCGGGGTTATATGTGCACGTACCGCCCGCTATCACGAGCGGGAGCCCGCCGTCTCTTTCGGCCGCCTTTATCGGCAGCCCCGCCATTTTAAGCATGCGCAGCACCGTCGTATAGCAGAGCTCATAGGACAGGTTAAAGCCTATGATGTCGAACTCCGCCGCGGCAGTATACGTCTCGAGCGAATACAGCGGTATGCCCGCCTTTTCCATCTCCCTCTGCATATCCGGGAAAGGCGCAAAGGCTCTCTCCGCGCGCGCGATATCCATCTCG
>CAYVOZ010000124.1:0-2412 GCA_964453325.1 uncultured Christensenellaceae bacterium
TGTTCACAATGCTGTTGTTGGTTTCTAAAACTCCATAACAACTTGACACGGTCTTTTTCTCGTTTCGTTTGTATTGCAGCGCACTTTATGGTAGAATTTCACGGTAAGATCGACGTATAAAGAAGGATACTCCTCATGAAAAAGCTTTGCGCATTCATACTCATATCAATATGCGTCTTCCTTGCCGGCTGTGAGTCCATTGCTCATGTCGAGCTGCCCGACCCCACGCCCGTACCTACGCCCACGCCTGCGCCCACACCCGAGCCGACTCCCACGCCCGAGCCCACTCCCCCGCCTGTAGAGGTCCCCGATACAGTCGAGGAGCTTTCAGAGCTCATCGGAGTGCAGATACTGGCTCCGTCCGAGCCCGTGCCGGGCATGACTCTTACCTCAATAGGCTATGACGGGCACGGCGAGGGCGCGCTTAAATACGAGGGCGGCGGCGGAGTTCTCATGTATACGTTTCTCGACGGAGAGCATGAGCCGGAAAGCTATGACGCCCGCATCCCCGTCAGCGGACACACAGTCTATGTGACCGGGGACAGAGACGGCTATTCCACGGCATGGTGGATAAAAAACGCGGATACCTATAAGCTCTTCTCGGAGCCCGCTCTCACATATGACGAAATGAGCGCGGCCGTTGCGGCCATGTTCAGCGTATACCGCTCCGGCGAGGACTCCCGCGATTATGCCTCCATAAAGACGCTGTCCTATTATGTAGGCTTTGAGGTGACGGAGCCTCCGCATATTCCGGACGGCTTTAAAAAAGTGCGCATGTACGCGCGAAAGGGCGTCACTCCCGTCTTAGTCTATCAGAAAATGGACATGCTTCTGCATTTCATAAAGAGCGAGGGCTCGGTATATCCCGCGCGTCTGTTCACGGTCGAGCTGCCTCAGACCGACGACATCACCGTAGACGGCACGAGCGTGAACATATACTCCACCGAAAACGGCGTCTGCCTCGCGGAGTGGCTTTTCGACGGCTTCGGCTACAGCGTGAGCGTCACCGATACGGACGGAAACCCCATAGATATCAAAAGCAAGCTCCTTCTGCCCGTAATAGAAGCTTTGTTAGCGGTCAACGAGTAGCGGGTAGCGGTTAGCGGTTAGCGATTAGCGGTTAGCGGTTAGCGGTTAGCGGTTAGCGGTTAGCGGTTAGCGGTCAGCTATTAGCGGTCAGCTATTAGCGGTCAGCTATTAGCGGTCAGCTATTAGCTTTATTATCACACTATATATTGTAACATGCCTATTTTTACCATACCAAGGCTTGATTGCTTCGGTTATTTTTGGTATACTTATCTTATAGTCGGAGCGATCGTTGCCGTGCGCACAGGAGCGTCCGCGAAGCGGTATTTGCATTCATGCATATTCCCGTGCGGGCCATGTCCTCCCGACTCCAAATATCATTAAAAAATCGATCAGAGGTCAATAATCAATGTCTGAAAGCTATACCGCAAAGGATCTTCATGTGCTCGAGGGACTCGTTGCAGTGCGAAAACGCCCCGGCATGTATATCGGCACGACCGGCTCACGAGGGCTGCATCACCTGCTTTGGGAGATAGTGGACAACGCCATAGACGAGGCGGCGAACGGCTACGCAAACCGCATAGACGTCACCTTGAACGAGGATATGAGCGTCACCGTCGAGGATAACGGACGCGGCATTCCCGTGGGAATACATCCCGACCTAAAGGTCTCCGGCGTGGAGGTCGTCTTTACGCAGCTGCACGCCGGCGGAAAGTTCGACAACAAGGCGTATGCATATTCCGGCGGACTGCACGGAGTCGGCGCGAGCGTCGTTAACGCGCTTTCAAAATGGCTCACCGCAGAGGTCTTTCTTGACGGAAAGCACTACCGTCAGGAGTTTCGCACATTCACCGATGAGCACGGCAAGCTGCACGCAGGCGAGCCCAAGGCTCCGTTGACTGCCTTAGAAAGCACTATTAAGCGCGGCACGCGCGTCACATACCTCGCGGACGATGAGATATTCGACGATATAAGTCTGCACTTTGACAGGATATCCCGCAGACTTAAGGAGCTCGCATTTCTCTTAAAGGGCGTCACCATAACCATCACGGACAAGCGCGGCGAGAAGGACAAGACGCTCACCTTTTCGTACTCCGGCGGCATATCCGACTTCCTCATAGACATCAACAAGGACAAGACCGCGCTGCATCCCCTGCCGATAATGCTCGAGGGCGAGAAGAACGGCATATTTGTGAGCATAGCAATGCAGTACATCGACTCCGAGTCAGACAGCATATATTCCTTCGTCAACAACATACCCACCCCCGACGGAGGCACGCACGAGACCGGCTTTAAATCCGCGCTTACAAAGGTCATGAACGACCTCATAAAGAACAATCAGCAGGCCGTAAAGGACAAGATAGAGTTTGAGAGCGAGGACTTCAG
>CAYVOZ010000124.1:2422-8541 GCA_964453325.1 uncultured Christensenellaceae bacterium
GGAAACGCAGAGGCGCGCACAGCCGTGGACAGCATCGTTTCTGAGGAGCTTACGCATTTCTTCTCCGACCTCAATAACGCGGCCCTCAGCGCAAAGGTATGCGAAAAGGCTCTCACTGCCGCACGCGTGCGCATTGCCGCAAAGAAGGCCAAGAAGTTAGAGCGCGTCAAGATAAAGGCGGACGCCGCGCCGCTCGTGGGCAAGCTCTCGTCCTGCACCGGCAAGGACTATGTCAACAACGAGCTGTTTTTGGTCGAGGGCGACAGCGCAGGCGGCAGCGCAAAGATGGGCAGGGACAGACGCTTTCAGGCGATACTGCCGCTGCGCGGAAAGCCGCTGAACGTCGAGAAGAAGAATGTGGAGCAGGTGCTCGCCAACGAGGAGATACGCTCTATAATAACCGCTCTCGGCGCGGGCTTCGATAAGTCGTTCAACATCGAAAATCTCAAATACCATAAGATAATAATACTCTCGGACGCGGACCAGGACGGTGCTCATATACGCGCCATACTTCTGACGTTCTTCTTCCGCTACTTCCGCGAGCTCATCACGGACGGGCATATATACATAGCCCAACCCCCGCTCTACTGCATATCCAAGGGCAAGACGCATATCTGGGCGCATAACGACAAGCAGCTGCAAAACGCCAAGAACGAGCTCGGGCGCGGCTGCGACGTGCAGCGCTATAAGGGTCTCGGCGAGATGAACAAGGAGCAGCTCTGGGACACGACGCTCAACCCGGAAAACCGCGTGCTTTTACAGGTCTCTCTTGAAAACGCCGCGGCGGCGGAGGAGATGGTCGGCACGCTCATGGGCGACGCCGTCGAGCCGAGAAAGCTCTATATAAGCGAATACGCCAACTTCAATAAGAAAGATAATTTTAAGGCGAAGGTACTGTCATGAACAAAGAGATAGCCAATATAGTGACCTCCCCGCTCGAGGAGGTCATGCACGAGAGCATAATACCCTATTCAGAATACATAATACTCGAACGCGCTCTGCCGCGAGTTGAGGACGGCTTAAAGCCTGTGCAGCGCCGCATACTCTATGCCATGCACGACATGGGCATACTCCCGGACACAAAGCATAAAAAGTGCGCGCGTATAGTCGGAGAGACGATGGGCAAATACCATCCCCACGGCGACACGAGCATATACGACGCGCTCGCGAGAATGGCGCAGGACTTTTCCATGAGCATCCCCCTCATAGACGGTCAGGGCAACTTCGGCTCCACCGACGGAGACGGCCCCGCCGCCATGAGATATACCGAGGCAAGGCTCTCCGCCTTTGCCATGGAGATGCTCCGCGATATCGAGAAGGACACCGTGCCTTTTCAGCTCAACTTTGACGACACCTTAAAGGAGCCGCAGCTTCTCCCATCGCGGTATCCGAACGTGCTCGTAAACGGCGCGTCTGGCATAGCCATAGGCTTTGCGACGAACATACCCCCGCACAACCTCGCGGAGGTCATAGACTGCACCGTTTTCCGCATGAAGAATCCCCGCTGCACGCTTGAGGAGGCAATGCGGTATCTGAAGGCGCCCGATTTCCCGACTGGCGGCGTGCTTTTCGATATGGAGGGGCTTAAAGAGGCGTATACCACCGGGCGCGGCAAGGTCACTTTGCGCGCCAAGACCGATATAGAATACACAAAAGCGGGAAAGCCGCTCATAGTCATAACAGAGCTGCCCTACGAGGTCAAGGAGGGCGCTATGTTAAAAAAAATACAGTCCCTGCGCGAGACCAAAAAGGAGATGTTCTCCGCGATAGACGCCATACGCAGCGAGACGGACAGAACCGGCATACGCGCGGTCATAGAGCTCAAAAAAGGCACGAACGAGCAAAAAATGCTCGACTGCCTGTTCAAATACTCGGATATGCAGATAACCGTGGGCATAAACATGGTCGTCATAGCCGAAGGACAGCCCAAGCAGTTAGGCATACTGCCCATACTCGATTATTACATCGCACATCAGAGAAAGGTGCTCACGCGGCGCGTGCGCTACGATATCGAGCAGGCTCAGGAAAAGGAGCACAAGCTCGCCGGACTCATTATCGCCGTAAAGAACATAGACCTCGTCATAAAGCTCATTCGCTCGTCCGAAAACACGCGCGACGCAAAGCAGAAGCTCATGGACGCGCTCGGGCTGACCGGCGTTCAGGCGCAGGCCATACTCGACATGCGCCTCGCAAAGCTGACAAAGTTAGAGATAGACGAGCTCGAGCTCGAATATCAAAAGGTGCTCGACCTGCTGAAATACCTCGAGGAGCTTTTGGCCTCGCGCGAGAAGCTGGACGACGTCATAACCGAAGAGATGAAGCGTATCAAATCGAAATTCGGCGGCAAGCGCCGCACAGCTATATCCGGGGACAGCGCTCAGGTCGTTATCGACCTTGAGGAATTTAAGTCCGTGGAGGACTGCGTCGTGATACTCACGCGCGGCGGCGGGCTGAAGCGCATGAGCCAGAAGGCATATGCTCTCGGAGGCCAGAGCGGCGAGCCCGAGGAAAAGAACAAGCCTCTCATAATGATAGAGACGGACACCGCCGCACGGCTGCAAGCGTTCACGACGCACGGCAACCTGCTCGGCATAGACGTCTCTCTCATAAAGGAGGCGAAATACAAGGATGCGGGCGCTGCTGTCAGCACCATACTCGCGGGGCTTTCAAAGGGAGAGCGCATAGTCTACCTGACCACGCCCTCGGAGGGCTGTCTTCTCGCCGTCACAGAGCACGGACAGCTCAAAAAGACGGACATGGCGGACTTTGTCACGCGCAAGCGAATAATGGCCGCCTGCGGCTTAAAGGACAGGGATCATCTCATGTACGCCGCGCCCTTCTCCGGGTCGGCAAATCTGCTGCTCATCACAAAGGACGGCTTCTCCATACTCGTAAAAAAGGACGATATACCCGTTCAGGGCAGAACGGCCACCGGCGTATGCGGCATAAAGTTAGCGCCGCAGGACCGCGTCGTGTTCGCCGCACAGGTGGATACGGAGGGCGATATAATCTCCGTGTCCGACTCCGGGCTGTTTAAAAAGACCCGCCTTGCCGACTTTGAGCTTCAGGGCCGAGGCGGACGCGGCATCAAGGTATTCGCACGCAAGAAGGACGGCATGAGCTGCGGAGTCATAGCGGCGTTCTATACGACCGTTCCCGCCGCCTTCACCGCCGTTATGAGCTCCGGCGAGACCTCTACGGTGACGGGCGCGGACGTGCCGTTGGAGCCGCGCACCTCCGCGGGCATGCAGCTCGTCTTCCCGGGCTCCGGCGAAAGCATAACAGAGGTCTATAAGGTATGATGCTGTAAAAATAGCATATTTACAAACACGGTGCGGCCTTTACGGGGCTGCGCCGTTTTTTAGCCTCAAAAACACCGCGAACGGAGCCTATAAAGGCTCCGCCCGGGAAGTTAATGAGATATATAAGGTAGTTGCTGCCTGTTTATAAGCGAGACGTTTTTTCCGTCCCTTACGAAACGTCTCTCTGCCTCTCCTCCGCGAAGGCTATCGTTCTCGTCCTCTCGCGCGTGAGCTCGCTTTGTATGGACGTGAGGATCCGCTCGCTCCTGCACTCCAGTTCTTTAAGAGCGTTCCTGTAATACTGCATGGTGTTGTCGTTCTCTTTTTTGGCGTTATCCGCCTCTGCGACTATCTGCGCCGCGCGCTTCTTCGCCGCCGCAATAACGTCGTTTGCCTTTATCCTTGCGTCGGCGAGCGCTCCGGTTATCTCTCCGGCATATCTCTCGTATTCCGCAAGCTTTTTTTCGAGCACGGCGTTCTCATCGCGCAGACTCGTTATGCGCTGTCTCTGCTCGCGGAGCACCTCCTCGTATTCCTTTCTTATGTCCTCCGGGTCAGCGGGCGTGTTCTTGCTTTGCCCCAAATAATTGAGCTTCATCTCTCCGCCTCCTGTGCTTTTCGATTCTTCTCTAAGTGTTTTCCCTCTTTTCTGTGTATAGTGTAATACCAAAAATGCGCGGGAAACGTCGATTGGTGACGTCTGCGCGCGCATTTTACTGTCTTATTATGTCGTTTATGCTATCATCTCCGTTAGCTGCGACAGAGAAATGACCTCCACTCCTAACTGCGCCGCCTTTTCGAGCTTGCTGCCCGCGTTCTCCCCGGCTAAAAGATAGTCCGTGCTCTTGCCGACGGAGCTTTGCAGCTTTCCGCCGTTCGCCTCTATGAGCGCGCCCGCCTCGTTTCTCGTCATACCCTCGAGCGTGCCGGTTATGACAAAGCTCTTGCCCGCGAGCGCTCCCGCGTGCGCCTCAAAAGGCTTTGGCTCGATGCCGTGCTGCTTAAGCCTCGCGAGCACGCCTCTCACGCCCGGATCGGCAAAGAAATCGACTATGCACTGCGCGACGACGCCGCCGATGTCTCTTATCTCCACTAACTCCTCGTATTTCGCATTTTGCAGGGCGTCGAACGTACCGTATCGCTCCGCGAGATCCTTGGCGGTCTTTTTCCCTACGTTGCCTATACCGAGCGCAAATATATAGTTCGCGAGCTCGGGCGTTTTCGACGCCTGTATGCCGCTTATTATATTCTCTGCGCGCTTGCTCTTAAAGCCCTCGAGCGTCAAAAGCTGATCGGGCGTGAGCTCGTAAAGAGCGGCTATGTCCGAAACGTTGAGCTCGTTATACAGCTGCTCGACCGTCTTTTCTGACAGCGATTCTATATCCATAGCCCCGCGCGATGCAAAGTGCGTCATGCGCATCACGAGCTGCGGTCTGCAAGAAAGCGAGTTCGGACAGAACAGATTCGGGCCGTTCTCCTCCAACTTCGCTCCGCACGCGGGACAGTGCGTCGGCTTTTCTACAGGCGGCAGGGTACCGTCCTCCTCCGCGACGCCCAGTATTTCGGGTATCACGTCGTTGCTGCGCCTTATGAACACGCGCGAGCCCATGCGCACGCGCTTTCTCAAAATGTCGTCATAGTTGTTGAGCGTCGCGCGCCTCACGGTCACGCCGCCTATATCCACACTTTCGAGCTCCGCCGTAGGCGTCAGCCTGCCCGTCCTGCCTACGTCCCATTTTACGCCCGTGAGCACGGTGGTCAACTCCTCCGCCGGGAACTTAAACGCTATCGCCCAGCGCGGGAATTTCTGCGTATATCCGAGGGCCTCGCGCGCGGCGAAGTCCGTCACCTTTATCACCATGCCGTCTATGAGAAAGTCGAGCTCGCCGCGATGCTCCCCCGCCTCTGCGGCGGCGGTTATCACGTCCTCTATGTTGTCATAGCGACGCTCATAGTCGCTCACGCGGAAGCGGTTCTCCCGCAAAAAGTCTATCATTTCGGAGTGATCCGAAAAGCTCATGCCCTCTATATAGCCCACGTTATAAAAAAACGCGTCTAACTTCCGCTCCGCGGTCACCGCCGGATCGAGATTTCTAAGAGCGCCCGCCGCGGCGTTGCGCGCGTTTTTAAGCGGCTCCTTTGCGGTCTCATTGTATTTTTCCAACACCGAAAGCCGCATTATGGCCTCGCCCTGTATCTCCGTCCTGCCCTTAAAGGGTATGCTCAACGGAACAGAGGATATAGTGCGCACCTGCGGAAGTATCTCCTCGCCCACAAAGCCTGTGCCGCGCGTAGCCGCGCCGACGAGGCTCCCGCCGTCATAGGTCAGGTTGAGCGTCAGTCCGTCGAATTTATACTCCAAAGAGTAGGTCTGTCTGCCCGCAAGTTTCTCGATGCGGGCTTCCCACTCGCGTATCTCCTCCGCCGTCTTCGCCTTGTCAAGGCTGTAGAGCGGTGCGGTATGCGTGTGCTTCTCAAAGCCGGACAGAGGCTCGCCGCCCACTCGCAGAGTGGGTGAATCGGGCAGTACCGTACCCGTCTTTTTTTCGAGTGCGCAAAGCTCGTCATACAGCGCGTCGTATTCCGCGTCGCTTATGACCGGGGAGTCCAAAACATAATATTTATACGCGTGCACGTTGAGTATTCCTACGAGCTCGCTCATTCTGTCTTCCATTTATATTCTTATCCCTTGACTATCTTTAGCGGAGCAAGCTCCAGCACCATCTTTCTGTCCGCGTCCTTAAAGCCCACGACCGCTATCTTGTTCTTGCCCGCGGGAGTTATGCTCTTTATCCTGCCCTGACCGAACTTAGGGTG
>CAYVOZ010000125.1:0-8524 GCA_964453325.1 uncultured Christensenellaceae bacterium
GGCATTCGCTGTATTGAAGGATCTGCTCGGCATAGATGAAAAGTATTATACGCCGGAGTATATCGAAAGCTACGGCTGCGCGAACGTTTTAAAGGCGGGACTCGTCTTTGCGGACAGGCTCATAACCGTGAGCCCGACGTATGCGCAGGAGATAATGTACGACTATTACTCCGAGGGCATGACCGGCATACTGAACGCGCGGAGGGACGACCTCACGGGAATACTGAACGGCATGGATATGAAGAGCTTTGACCCGCGCACGGATAAAAGCCTCAGGGCGCGCTATGACTTCGATTCGCTCGAGGGCAAGTTCACCGACCGAGCGGCGCTCGCGGAGGAATACGGGCTCGGGCTAAGAGACGGCACCGCCGTAATAGCCATGGTGACGCGGCTCACGGAGCAAAAGGGGCTCGATCTCGTCTGCGCGGTGTTCGACTCCATAATGCGCATGGACGTCGCGTTCGTGCTGTTAGGGAGCGGAGAGCAGAGGTACTGCGACGCGTTTTCGTTTTATGCGGGTAAATATCCCGGCAGAGTGGGAGTATACATAGGCTATGACGACGCAAGGGCGCGCGCGGCCTATGCCGGAGCAGATCTCTTTCTCATGCCCTCGAAATTCGAGCCCTGCGGCATATCGCAGATGATAGCCATGCGCTACGGCGCGCTGCCCATCGTGCGCGAGACGGGCGGGCTCAAGGACACGGTAAAGCCGTATAATAAATACACCGGCGAGGGCAACGGCTTTTCCTTCGATAATTACAACGCGCACGATATGCTGTATACTGTATCCTATTCGCTGCGTGTGCTTAAGGATACGGTCGCGCGGGCGAGGCTGATGAAGAACGCAATGAGCGAGGATTTCGGCTTTGCGGCTTCGGCCAAAAAATATGCAGAGGTTTTTGACGCCATGACGTCAAATAAGGGTGATTAAATGCAGGATGTTCAGAGCATAAAGACGGAGATATTTTCAAAGCTCAAGAGCAGCTTCGGTACGACGCTCAAAAATGCGACGCCGGAGCAGATATACAAGGCGTGCGCGCTGTGCGTGCGCGACGAGCTCGCGGAGAAATGGGTGGACTCGAACGCGCGCGCCGACGCGCTCGGAAAAAAGCGGCTTTTCTATATGTCTGCCGAGTTTTTGATGGGCAGAGCGCTCGCGTGCAATATGATAAACATGGGCATGCTCGGAGCGTACAGAGAAGCGCTCGGCGAGTTAGGCATACAGCTCGAAGCCGTGGAGGAGCAGGAGCCAGACGCAGGCCTCGGCAACGGCGGCCTCGGACGGCTCGCGGCGTGCTTTTTAGACTCGCTGGCGTCGCTCGGGCTGCCCGCAACAGGCTGCGGCATACGCTACGAATACGGGCTTTTTAAGCAGCGCATACTGGACGGAGAGCAGGTCGAGGTGGAGGACAACTGGCTGGCGGACGGCTATGCGTGGGAGATACCCCGCCCCGAGGAGCAGGTCGAGGTGCGCTTCGGCGGCAATATAGAGGAGCGGTGGGAAAGCGACGGACTGAAAATAAAGCACACGGACTATTACAGCGTATACGCCGTGCCGTATGACGTACCCATAGCGGGCTATATGAGCGACATGCCCGCCACTCTCAGGCTATGGAGCGCAAAGGCCGTCTCGAGGCTGGATCTGAAATACTTCAACAGGGGCGACTATCTGCGCGCTATGCAGGAAAAGGAGCTCGCGGAGGTCATATCCAAGGTGCTCTATCCCGAGGACAACCACGAGCAGGGCAAGCAGCTGCGCCTTAAGCAGTTCTATTTCTTTACGTCCGCGACAATGCAATACATGGTAAAGCGGCATAAGGCGCTTTACGGCAACCTGCATACGCTGCCGGACTATGCCGTCGTACAGATAAACGATACGCACCCGACGCTCGCCATCCCCGAGCTCATGCGCATACTCATAGACGAGGAGGGCTTCTCGTGGGAGGACGCGTATGACGTCTGCACGCGCGTTTTCAACTATACAAACCATACCGTTATGTCCGAGGCGCTCGAACGGTGGTCTGCGGATATGTTTTCAAAGCTGCTGCCGAGGGTATACCGCATAATAGAGACCATAAACGAAAAATTCTGCCGCAGCCTTGCGGACACGTTCCACAGCGACTTTGACAGGATATCGGATATGGCGATAATAGCCTACGGAGAGATACGCATGGCAAATCTCTGCACGGCGGTGTGCGGGCATGTAAACGGCGTATCAAAGCTTCACGGACAGATTTTAAAGACGCGCGTGTTCCGGGATTTTTACGTCGTGTTCCCGCAAAAGTTCTCCGGCATCACGAACGGCATAACGCACCGCCGCTGGCTCGCGGCGGCGAACCCGCTTTTAACGGAGCTCATAAAGAGCAAGATAGGCGACGGCTTCTTAGGCGACAGCGAGAAGTTAGGCGACCTTAAAAAGTACGTCGGCGACGCGGACTTTATAAGCGAGTTTGCGCGCATAAAGCAGGCAAATAAAAAGAGATTCGCCGACTATATTTTTGAGACCCAGGGCATTAAGCTGCTCGAGAACGCGATATTCGACGTGCAGGCAAAGCGCATGCACGAGTATAAGCGTCAGCTCTTGAAGGTGCTGCAAATACTGAGCCTGTATAACGACATAATCGCCGACCCGGATAAAAAGCGCACGCCCTGCGTATTTCTGTTCGCGGCAAAGGCCTCGCCGGGATACACAAAGGCGAAGAACATAATAAGACTCATAAACTCGGTGTCTGCACTCATAGAGTCGGACGAGAGGACACGCGGGCTTTTACAGGTCGTGTTTGTGGAGAACTACGGCGTTTCCATCGCCGAGAAGCTAATACCCGCGGCGGACATAAGCGAGCAGCTTTCCACAGCGGGCAGAGAGGCGTCCGGCACTGGCAACATGAAGTTCATGATGAACGGAGCGATAACTATAGGCACTATGGACGGCGCAAATGTGGAGATAAGCGAGGCCGTTGGACGAGAGAATATGTTCATATTCGGCGCGGGTGCGGAGGACATACACTATATGGAGACCTACCGCACATACAAGCCTGCGGACGTGCTCGCAAAGAACAACGCGCTGCGCGGAGCTATGAACAGGCTCATGGACGGCTCGCTGCCCGCCGCGCACGATAAGCAGTTTGCGGATATATACCATTCTCTGTTGTTCGGAGACTACGACGGCGCGGATAAATACTTTGTGCTATACGATTTTGCGTCCTACTGCGATGCGTTTAATCGGGCTATAGAGCTTTATGAGAAAGACCGCGACGGCTGGAACAGCATGGCGGCATATAACACGGCGTGCTCGGGCGTGTTTTCGTCGGACAGAACAATAAGCGAGTACAACCGAGAAATATGGCGTCTTGAGCGCTTGTAAGGCGTAGAAACAGGGGGACATGATGCAGGTATATCACGATTCCGCAAATTGCAGATACAGATATCCGCCGGGAGCGCTGCGCGCCGGGGCTGCCGTGTATTTAGGCATAAAAATAACCGACGCCGATGTGGAAGGCGTGTATCTGCATCTTTACAAAGAGAGCTGTTCACTCGATATCCCCATGAAAAGCGACGGGCCGTTATGGTATGCGGATGCGACGGTGCCTGATGAGATCGGAGCATACTTTTATTACTTCCGCATCAACGCCGCAGAACCGGTATATTACTGCGGAGACGCTGTGCTGCACTGCGGAGCGGGCTCGCTCGCGACCTCGCCCTCGGGAGCGTTTCAGATCACGGTCTATGACGGAGAGTTCGAGACGCCGGAGTGGATGCGCTTTTCGGTGATGTATCAGATATTTCCCGACCGCTTTAAGAAAGGCAACGGCGTGGGGGAGGGCGCGGAGCATCACCGAGCGCTCGGCAGAAGGATCGAGCTGCACGACTCATGGGACGAGGACGTTAAATATTTGCCCGGCGACGGAGAAAAGGACTATACGCCGAACGATTTTTTCGGAGGGAATATTGCAGGAATATCCGACTCGCTCGAGTATCTTAAGGAGCTCGGGGCGGACGTCATATATCTGAATCCCGTGTTTGAATCGGCCTCGAACCATAGATACGATACCGCGGACTATATGAAAATAGACCCGCTGCTCGGTACGAACGGGGAATTTGAGGAGTTTGTCATGCGCGCGCGAGGGCTCGGCATACGCGTCATATTGGACGGAGTATTCTCTCATACCGGCGACGACAGCCGGTATTTCGATAAATACTCGCGCTATGACGGAGAGGGCGCCTACGAGTCGGAGACCTCGCCGTATTTTAAATGGTATTCCTTCACGGACTATCCCGACGAGTATAAATGCTGGTGGGGCTTCAAGTCCCTGCCCGAGGTCAACGAAAACGACGAGAGCTGGCGGGATTTTGTTATTACCGGCGGAGACAGCGTTATAAAGCACTGGCTATGTGCGGGCGTGAGCGGCTACAGGCTCGACGTCGCAGACGAGCTGCCCGACGAGGTGATAGAGCTTATGCGCACCGCCGCCAAGCAGCAGAGTGCGAATAATGCGCTCATTGGCGAGGTATGGGAAGACGCGACCACAAAAAAGAGCTATGGCAGAACGAGAAGCTATGCGTTCGGCAGAGGTCTCGACAGCGTAATGAATTATCCGCTCAGAAACGCCATAATAGCGTTCCTGCGATTTGAAATGAGCTCCGGGGAGTTTGTGAACTTTCTGATATCTCAGTGGCAGAATTATCCCGCGCCTATGTATTGCTCGCTCATGAACCTCTTATCCTCGCACGATACGGAGCGCATCATGACGGCGCTCGCGCTAAAGCGGGATGCACGCTCGTTCACGCGCGAGCAGCAGGCAAAGCATGCGTATACGGAGCAGGGCCTTGCGCACGCAGGCGCGCTCGTTAGAATTGCGGCGGCGATAGTTTTCTGCCTGCCGGGCATGCCGTCGGTATATTACGGCGACGAGACGGGCATGACGGGCATGCTCGATCCGTTCAACCGCGCGCCGTATAAGGTCTGCGACGAGGGCATGAGGGAGTATTTCCGCACGCTGTCCGGGCTCAGACACACGCATCACTCGCTTATGGACGGAAAATCGAGCTTTCGTTATATAGGTGAGGATATCGCCGCAGTATTGAGATATGCGTCTGACGACGCAGTGCTTCTTTTCGTAAACAGAGGCGGGGTAAACCACAGATTTGTATTTGATATGGTCGGAACGTCGGTATGCATGACAGAGGACGACAAGGCGGGGATCTGCGAGAAAAAATACACCGCCGCAAGGGATATGCTCTCCGGTGAGGCCGTACCTATAGATCATGAGCTCATGAGCCTTGAGCTTATGCCTTTTTCTGCACGCATATTCGCGCTTGAATGACCGATATTTTTTACATCAAAATAATTTGATATGATATTTCTGTACTCAGATCCTTATCTCCGCGCGGCTCGAGCCGTCGCGCGCTTTTGTGACGGAGATCTGCCGCTCGATGCGCTCCTTTAACTCGGATACGTGAGATATCACGCCAACGAGGCGGTTCGACGAGGAGAGCGCCGAGAGCGCGCGCAGAGCCTGACGCAGGGATTCTTCGTCGAGCGAGCCGAAGCCTTCGTCCACAAACATGCAGTCCGGCCTTATGCCGCCGGATGAGGACTGTATCTCGTCTGATAGCCCGAGTGCGAGGGAGAGCGACGCCTTGAAGGACTCGCCGCCCGAGAGCGTGCGCACGTCGCGCACGGAGCCGTTATGGTGATCCGCGACGTCGAGGTCGAGCCCCGAGCTTAAACGCAGGTCCCCGCTGACTGCGCGGCGTATAAGCTCGTACTGGCCGCCGGTCATGACGGCAAAGCGTGCGTTGGCGCGGTCTATGATGCGGTCAAAGAAAGCGGTCTGAACATAGGTCTCGAGCGAAATGCGCTCCTGACCCTTGAGATCGCCGTTTGCAGCGTCGCAAAGCGCCTTTACGGAAATATGCCTTCTTGTGGCCTCGCCGAGCTCCTTTACGGCTGTATTGAGTCCGTTTAAGGCATTTTTGTTTATGCTGATATGCGTCGTATACTCGCCGAGAGCTTTTGTAAGCTTCTCTTTTTGTTCGTTAAGCGTGTCGGCGTCCTTTAACAGCGCGTCGATATCGTACCTTTCGGTATTTTCGAGCTGCTCCGTATACGCCTTTATCTTTCCGCTGCATTCTCCGAGCGAGAGCTTGAGCGCGTCCAGCTCGCGCCTTGAGTCCTCAAAAGCCGCCTTCATGCCGTCGAGCTTTTTCTCCAGCTCCGAGATATGAGTCTGTGCCTGTTCTTTTGTTTCAAAAGCCAGTTCGCCTTTGAGCTTTTCATGCTCGGCCTTTTTACCCTCGAGCCTGCCCTGCATAGCTGCCGTAATATTCTCAAATTCGGGCAATGCCGCGTCTTCCTTTTCGATATCGGTTTTTGCTGCTGCGATGCTCTTTTCGAGAGCTTCCTTTCTGTCGACGCTCTTTTGCTCGCTTTCGATCGCTTTCCGCTTTTCCGTGATAAATCCGTCTGCGTCTAATAGCCTCTTTTTTATGCCGCTGCGCGCGTCGGGCTCTCCCGTGAGCTCGAGCGAAAGCGCCTTTATCGCTTCGGACTTTTCCTCGGTCTTGCCGCGCAGCTCTCCCGCCGCGCTGCTGAAGCGGCCGGTCTTCTCGTTCTGACTGTCGGATATTTGTTTTGCGGCTTTGAGCTCCGCCTCGTCCGGCGCGCCGTCGGAAAGCACGGCGGGATCCGGATGCGTCGCAGAGCCGCATACGGGGCAGGGCTGTCCCTCGGCGAGGGTCTTTGCGAGTATGCCCGCCTGCGCGTCCAGGAAAGCCTTGTTTTTGACGAGATATTCGCGCTGAAGCCTGTCGTTCTCAATTGAGGCGGCCTCGTATTTTCTGCGCGCAGTGTCGTAGTCCTTATACAGCTTATCGTATTCCGATATATCGTCGGACAGCTTTTTTAAACGCTCGCGTCTTTCGATGGCCTTATCGAGCGTGTGCTCGAGTGCCAGCTTCTTTGTGCCTGCGTCGGCGAGGCCTGCGAGCTCGTCGGAGTCGTTTTTGAGTGCCGTCTTCTTTTTGTCGAGAGAAGCCCGCCTTTGCTCCGATTCACACTGACGCTTTTTGCAAAACTCGGAGAGTTCTTCTATTGTTCTTGACGAGGCGTCGAGCTCGTCGTATCTGCCGAGAGTCTGCTTTTCGGCGGTCATTTCTGCGGAGAGCTGCTCCCGCTCGGGTTCTGCGCTCTTTTGACGCTCAAACTCCTCGCTTGCGCGTTTGCTGTCGGCAGACAGCCTGTCATATAACGACTGCGCGTCTTTTAAGTCCTTCTCTGTCTTTTCCCGCTCTCTTGCGAGCGAAAGCGCGGAGCTGAGCTTTAAAAGCGCGGCGTCAGTCTCCTTGAGCTCGCCCTCGTGCTTTTTATGCATTATGCTCTCATGCGCGATGATGCGCTCGATGAGCGGGGAAACCTCGGACAGCGGCGTGCGTCGGGCCGCAGCTTCGGAAAGCTCGGCGTCAAAGCCTCCGTCCTCCGGACATTGCACACCCGATATACTGCGGTATGCGTCGGCGTCGAGCCCGTTCACGCGGGCCTCTGCGGCACGGAGCTCGCGCTTTAAGGCGTCCTGTAGGCTTGCATAAAGCCCGGTGCCGAATATCCTGCGAAAGATGGCCTGCCGGTCGGCTGTAGAGGCATGGAGCAGTTTCAAAAAGTCGCCCTGCGATATCATGACTATCTGAGAGAACTGGTCTCTGTCGAGCCCCAATATCTCCTTTACGGCATTGGTGACCTCTGTGGCCTTTGTGAGCACTCTGCCGTCGGGATATGTGAGCTGTGCGTCTGCGGCCTGCTGCACCGTGCCGCCTCCGCGTTTCTTTGCGCGTTCATAGGGCGGATTTCTGCGAACGGTGTATATTTTATCGAAGTATTCAAACGTCAGCTCCACGAACGTAGGCGTGTCCGCGTCCGCATAGCTGCTTCGGAGCATGGCGGGCTTGCGCGCGTTGCCGCTCGCCTCGCCGTAAAGCGCATAGGTTATGGCGTCGAATATAGTGGTCTTCCCCGCGCCGGTAGGGCCGGATATGAGATATAGTCCGCTTCTGCCGAGACTGTCCATGTCGAGCACGGTTTGTCCGGCATATGAGCAAAACGCGGATATCGTGAGCTTTATAGGTCTCATGCGTCCTCCTCCGTGAGCTTATTTATGAGTGAGCATACGAGCTCGCGCTGTTCCGGGGACATAGGGCTGCCGTAGCGGCTCTCAAAGAAGTCCGAGAAGACCTCATTCGGAGTACGCCGCCTGCCTGCGATATCCGGGAGAGATGCGCTCATGCGCGTGCGCGTGTTGTCATATGCTAAATGCATTATGTTGGGGTAAATATTTCTCAACAGCGATATGGCGTTGGGGATGTCGTCCTCGTCGGTGAGGGTTATCTCCATATAGTCGTCGGTGCGCACGGAGGTATAGAACTCCCTCGCGGTCAGCTCGGCAAAGCTGCCTCTGAGCCTTTTCATATCGCGCAGCGGTATAAGCGGAACGGTGCGTATGGATATATCTCCCTTTTCCCGAAGCTCGGC
>CAYVOZ010000126.1:0-8454 GCA_964453325.1 uncultured Christensenellaceae bacterium
GGCTGGATTGGGCTATGGAAAAGGGCTTCGGTCTGGACTTCAACCCCACCTTCTTCTCTCATCCCATGATGGACGGCGACATGTCGTTAGCCAGCCGCGACGACAGGAAACGCCGCTTCTGGGTCGAGCACGGCAAGCGCTGCCGCGAAATAGCATACGAGTTTGCGAAAAAGACCGGCCAGCCCAGCGTCGTGAACTACTGGATGCCCGACGGCTGCAAGGACACCTGTGCCGACACGGTCTATCCGCGCAAGCTCATGACCGACTCGCTCGACAGGATATTCGGAGAGGACATAGACAGAGCCATGGTCCCCTGCGCCGTGGAAAGCAAGCTTTTCGGAGTCGGACTCGAGAGCTATACTGTGGCAAATCACGAGTACGCGCTCGCATACGCTATCTCGCGCGGTCTGCTGCTCTGCCTCGACGCGGGGCATTTTCACCCGACAGAGACCATCAGCTCAAAGATAAGCTCTGTGCTGTGCTTTATGGATCAGGTGCTGCTGCATGTCAGCAGAGGCGTGCGCTGGGACAGCGACCACGTTGTGGCATACGACGACGAGCTCTGCCGCATAATGAACGAGGTCGTTCATAACGGCTTTGACGAGCGCGTGTTCATCGCTCTCGACTTCTTTGACGCCTCCATAAACCGCATAGCGTGCTGGGCGATAGGCATGCGCAACGCCAGAAAGGCGCTGCTGTTCTCCGCGCTGGCGCCCGCTTCAATAAGACAGGCCGAGGCCGAGGGCGACAACACCTCGCGCTTTGCTCTCCAGGAGGAGCATAAGAGCATGCCGATGTCCGCTGTATGGGATTATTACTGCCTGAAGAACAGCGTGCCGGTCGGTGCGGAGTGGCTATCCGCCGTCAAGGACTATGAGAAGAACGTGCTTATAAAGCGCGTATAGCAGCAACGAAGGCATTCATTTGCCGGGAACGCCGTGCCTGTTCCGCGTCCGCCTGCGCGGCTGCGGTGCAGGCACGGTTTTATACGCCGGAACGTTTTCCGGCATGTTAAAGAGGAGCATATAATATGACGGATTTCTTTTCCGAGAACAAAGCGCTCATTGGCGAGTTTATACGGCTCTCCTCGGAGGCCGGCAAGCGCGCGGATTACGTTCAGGGCGGAGGCGGCAATACCTCCGCAAAGACCGACGACGGACACATGCTTATAAAGGCGTCCGGCTATTTTCTCTCAGACGTAGGCGAGACGTCCGCATACGCCGTTCTGGACAGCGGGCGGATCGACCGTTTCTTTAAAGGAAACACGCCGGACACGTTCGCCGACCCCGAAAAAGAGGGCTCCGCGCTCGTAAAAAGCTCTGCGCTCGCAATAGACGGTCTGCCTCCGCTGCGTCCCTCGGTCGAGGCGGGCTTCCATTCCGTGCTCGATAAATTCGTGCTGCATACTCACAGCGTATACGCAAACTTAGCTGGATGCTGCACCGACTGCCGTGATATAATGGCTATGGCCCTCGACGGAGCGGACTATACATGGGGGCTCGTGGAATACACAAATCCCGGCTCCATGCTCACGTTCGCCATTCTGTCGGAGATAGACAGAGTGCAGAAGGCGACCGGCAAAAGGCCAGCCGCGATACTCATGAAGAACCACGGGCTCATAGTGCACGGACCCAGCGCGGACTATTGCCTCAAGGTCCATGCAGACGCCAACGACCGCATAGCGCGCGTCTTCGGGCTCACGGGCGAGAGCTTCCCTCCCGTGGAGCTGAGCCTTAAGGACGGTATATACGAGACCGAGACTCCGTGGCTGGCGGAGAAGCTCGCTTCCGGAAGATACGACGACGCCTTTTTCCGTGACAAGCCGCTGTTTCCGGACGAGATAGTATACCTCCGCGGGACCTTCTCCACGCAGGGCGGAGACCCCGCGCCGGACTGCGCCTGCGCCGACCCGTCTACAGGCCGTATACGCCTCGGCATGTCCCGCAGAAACGCTCAGGCTGTAGCGGAGACCGTGGCGGCGACCGTATATGTCGCGGACAACATAGCCGCGAGCGGACGCACGCTTTCCTCCATGGGAAAGGCCGGCCGCGAGTTTATCGAAAACTGGGAAAGCGAAAAGTACAGAAAAAATCTTAATAAATGATAACCGGAGGATATACACATTGAGCGATCTAAAGCTATTGGCCTTTGATCTCGGAGCCAGCAACGGACGAGCCATGCTCGGCAGGTTCGACGGCAAGCGTATACGCGTGAGCGAGCTTTCGAGATTTGAGAACGATTATACAGAGCTCGGCGGAGTTATGTACTGGGATATACTGCGCCTGTTTTCCTGCCTGAAGGACGGCTTCAAGGCCTATTCCGCACTCGGCGAAGGCGCGCTCGACTGCTTCGGTATAGATTCGTGGGGCGTGGACTACGGCCTTATAGACGCCAACGGAGCTCTTTTAGGGATGCCGCGCGCATACCGCTACGCCTCTGAGGAGAATATGAACGACGCTCTCCGGCTCGTCTCCAAGAGGGAGCTGTTCGACAGCACCGGAGCGGCGACCCAGGTTTTCAATACCGTTTTTCAGCTTTATGATCGCGCAGCCGAGCACGACGGCGCTCTTGCCGCAGCGCATGATATGCTCATGATACCCGATCTTCTGGGCTACTTTTTCTCGGGAGAAAAGGCCAGCGAATATACGAACGTATCCACAACGATGCTTTACGACCCCGTAAAGAGGGACTGGGCATGGAGCGTGATAGACCGTCTGGGGATACCGCGCAGTATTTTTACAAAGATAGACATAGCCGGCACGCTGCGCGGACGTCTCCGCGAGAGCATAGCGGAGGAGACCGGCGCGGGCAGAGCCCGCTTTGCCGCCGTAGGCACGCACGACACCGCGTCCGCCGTCGCCGCCATACCCGGCGAGGGCTCGTTTGCCTTCTGCTCGAGCGGAACATGGTCGCTGTTCGGCGTGGAGACTGACAAGCCCGTGCTGAATCAGAAGCTCTATGAATCCGGCTTCTCGAACGAAGGCACCGTGCAGGGCGGCTTCCGTCCGCTCAAAAACATAATGGGCCTGTGGATAATACAGGAATGCCGCAGAGAATGGAAGAGCGAGGGGCTCGAGCTTTCGTGGGACGACATCGTGAGGGCCGCCGAGGCCGAGCAGCCGTATGCATCCGTGATAGACCCCGACAGAGCGGAGTTCTTCTATCGCGGCAGTATGCGCAAAAAGATAGCGGACTACTGCGCGCGCACCGGGCAGAGAGTGCCCGAGAGCGTCGGTCAGATAGCCCGCACGGTCTATGAAAGTCTCGCGCTCAAATACCGCATGGCGGTCGAGGATCTTGAGGAGATAAAGGGCGCGCATATCGACGCGCTCAACATAGTCGGCGGCGGCATACAGAACAGGCTGCTAAACAGGCTGGCTGCGGAGGCCGTGGGCAGACCCGTTATAACCGGTCCCGTCGAGGGCGCGGCAATGGGCAATCTGCTCATGCAGGCCGTCGCCTTAGGAGAGCTTAAGGACATAAGCGAGGTCCGCGAGGTCGTGAGGGCCTCTATTGACACAGAGATATACGAGCCCGTGCGCAGCGAGCGCTGCGAGGAAGCGTATTCAAGGCTCAAGGCATATATGAGCCGCGAGGACTGACATACCGAGCGCCCTATATAAAGGAGGATAACACTGTTATGAGAAACACAGTCATTACCGGAGGCAGCCGCGGAATGGGCCGCGCTATGGTCGACGCCTTTCTAAACGAGGGCGACCGCGTATTTTTCACATACATCCGGGAGGGCGCCGACGCTCCCGTGCTCTCCGAACACGCCGACGCGGTATCCGAGGGCAGGCTTTTCGCCATAAAAAGCGACATAAGCTCGGAGAGCGATATACTGTCCATGCGGGACTTTGTATATGAAAAGGGCGGCTGCTGCGACGTGCTCATAAACAACGCCGCAATAGCCGAGGGCGGCATGGTGCACGAGCGGACCGCGGAGGATTTCGACCGCATGTTCGGCATAAACGTGCGCGGATTGTTCCTCGCCTGCAAGCACTTCCTGCCCGGCATGCTCGGGCGGGCGGACGGAGTCATAATCAACTTTGCCTCTCTCGCGGGCCTGAACGGCAGCTATTCCCTTGCACTTTACAGCGCGGCAAAGGCCGCCGTGGTAAGCCTCACGCGCTCCATGGGCATAGATTATGCCTCAAAGGGCGTGCGCGTTAACGGCATATGCCCCAGCGCCACCGCCACCGATATGTTTTATAGCGGCAACGACGAGGAGGCCGTGCGCGCGTTCGCAAGGGCGAATCCCTCCGGCAGGATAGGCACGCCCGAGGAGATAGCCGACGTAGCCGTATTCCTCGCCTCTGACAAGGCGCGCTATATGTACGGCCAGATGCTGTCCGTAGACGGCGGCCTTTCGAGCTGGAACGGCGAGCTGAATCAGGGCAGATAGACCGGTATACTCTCCGACAGCAAATAAACGTATCCGAGAAAACACTTATGGGGCTGCAATATCGCAGCCCCTTTCCTTAGGCTGCCCTGTCCCCGTGTCCTTCGTCAAGAAGCCCCGGTCTTTTTTCTTCTAATAACATCTAATGCCGTCTAATGCTGTCGATTTTTACCAAATCATTACAAATATGCTGTAATATGCGCATAGATAGCCTTTAAGGAGGGTACGCATAATGCAGCGCGACCGCATTGCATCATATCTTATGAATAAAGGATTTCGACCCGATATGAAGGGTTTTTACTGTCTTGTGTCCTTGCTGGAGCGCTCCATCACCGAAGCGCGCCATATACCTGTCTGTCAGATGTACCGTGCCGAGGCTGAGCGCATCGGTGCGACCTACTACTGCGTGGAGGCCGACCTTCGCCGTCTTATAGCCGCATATAACGCCATCCACGCCGACCGCTCGTATCTCTCCACCGGCGAGGCCATCGCCCGCCTCACGATAGAGCTGCGGTCGACTTTGTGAGCGGCGTAAATGCGCTTCTTCATGGGAAAGGCACTGCACATATGCAAAAGAGCACTGCGCAGTGCTCTTTCGGGACGAATATCCTCGCCGGGGCTAATAAACGATCTTTACAGACTTGCTCCGGGAATCTATGTGTTTTCTATCTGTTTACGGCATTATACAGACGCTTTCAGAATAGCTCCGCTAACCTCGCCGCCCGAGCCTCGCCGTCTGTGTTTTTTATTTCGCCCTCTTCCTTAACTCCCGTTATCTCGACCTTGCCGACAATGTTTGCCTTCATGAGCTCAAAGGTTTTATCAAAAGCAAAGTTTATACCGTCAAAGGTTTCCATAACATCATCCTCACAGCAGCTTATAAGCGCACACTTCTTTCCTTCAAAAAGGCGTCCTCCCATATAGAGCGCATAAAGCTTGTCTATCAGCGCCTTTATCTTTGCGGGGAACGTCCACCAGTATACCGGACATGCTATCACTATGCCGTCAGCGTTTGATAGTTTATCGGCAATAAACAGCTACGCGAGGTAGTACAGGACGAACGCGACATATACGCAGAGAAGATAAGCGGGAAGAACTTCGAGCGCGGAGAATGGCAGCGTTTAATATCCAACCTCCGCGAGGGTGACTTAATAGTCATATGCAGTATTGACAGGCTCGGCAGAAACTACAACGAGATTCGACAGCAATGGCAGCACATAACCCAAGATATAAAGGCAGATATAAGGGTGCTTGATATGCCTTTACTCGATACGAGCGCGGGGAATAACACACTGGATAAAAGGTTTATAGCTGATTTGGTGCTTCAAATTCTAAGCTACACAGCAGAGAAAGAACGCGAGAACACGCGTAAACGTCAGAGACAGGGCATAGACGTTATGCAGCGCAACGAGGACGGCAAACGCATATCAGCCAAAACAGGACGCGCAACAGGCAGACCCGCCGCAACATATCCCGCAGAATGGACGGCAGCATATACGGCATGGAGAGCGGGAGAACAGACAGCAACGGCAACGATGCAGCAGCTAAACATGACCCGTACAACATTTTATAAGCTCGTCAAACAATACGAAGCTTAAAACTACATAAATTTACAGGAAATAAAACCCGCTTCAATCGAGGCGGGTATCTCTACGCCCAAAATATCAGAAGTCGTTAAACTCCAATGTGAAATTGAATATTTGAGCGCAGAATTGATACTAAATAACACCCTCATGACGATACAATAAATAAAACGTTCATGCCTAAAATAAGGGATTGTAAATCGACCCATCGACCTATAAGGCAAAGTAAGACCATAAAGCGGGGCTAATTTGCATCGAAAGCAGCGTGCGGAGGGTGTGTATTCGGTATGTGTTTGTTAATTCACTCTCACGCCCCAAAAAAAGGGGTAAAAACACGTGAAGCGCGGAGGGTAAAAACCAAAGAACGCAGCTTTGCGAACCCATGAAAACAAAACCGTCATAATGCTCATTTCCCGTTTAGCACATTTTACAAAAACAAAATGGGACAAGCTAAGCAATGCGGCGTTGTACCCACAGAAATAAAGAACGCCCATTTTATCGTATACTTTTCTATGGTGTTAAAAATCGCTAAGCACCATCCATTAACAAACCAGTGTTTATGCAATGTGCTAAATTTGAAAATAAATGCCTTTATAAAGGGCTTTACAACCTTGTCTCTTAAAAGAAGGGTATATAAAAAGTGCTAAGATACTACCGTATGCAAAAACGACCCAAAAGCGCCAATTTCGTGTATATACGAATTTGGGCATTTGGGGACGATTTTAGACAAGTCTTGTATAGCGCGGCGGCGTAACTATCTATGCAATTCAACACAGCTATAACCCGCCGCCGCGCTGCAACATCGCACACTTATCCATCTGCACATAACAGCGAGTGACTACGAGCCGCCTTGCTGCACAGGCTTTATGCTCATTTGGGTGATGAATAGCAAACAAGCCTTTGCGTAATGCCCTTAAAAATGAAAAAGAGAAAAAGATATAACTGTCAATGTACGTATGGTGTTATAGGGGTCGAGCCCGCTAATCCGCATGAATAGGGCGTTCCAAAAACCATTTCAAAGCGTTTTTCAAAAAACACCTCTTTAACTAAAGTCGATTTCTTCCATCAATCTAACTGCCTTGATATTTTGCTCTTGTATAAGGTGAACATAAATATCCATCGTTATTTTTACACTTGAATGCCCAAGTATATCAGATATCATCTTTACGTCCACGCCACGCCTAAACAGGATAGAAGCGAATGTATGCCTTAAAACGTGAAGCTCCGTATTGCTCGGTAGCTCTATGCCCGCCGCGCTGCAAACCCGCTTAAAAGTATCTAAGAACGTGCTATACAGAACAATATCACCATTCTTATTAGATACAACGTAATCGCTTTGTATGTCGTTTTGATTCTGCCACTCTTTCAGAGCGTTTAAACGAGCGAGAGCCGTTTTATTAAGCGGCACTTTGCGAGGGCGTGAATTTTTTGTATATGGCACAGACTTAAAAACATATTTTCCATGCGTCGGGCTTTTCGGATTGTTGTCCTTTACACACTCCGTTCCCTCTTTGATGGATAATGTGTTGTTCGCAAAATCCACGTTGTTCCATTTCAAAGACAGCATTTCACCCGCCCGCAGTCCCGTATTCAGCATAACTACATAAGCATCGGAGTTTTGATACTTCTTTGCTCCGGTGCTCCATGTCATATTACATGCCGTGATAAGCTGTTTGCACTCTTCCTCCGATAGAAAATGAACGTCATATTCGCTGTCAGATACACCAAAGCTCTTTTCAGACGGAGGTTCTATGCTGTCCAAGGGATTGAACTTAATTTCTTTCTTTATGGCGGCATATCTGCAACAGGCGTTCATTGCATCAAAGACCTTTTTGACCGACGAATAAGATAACCCGCTTTCTTTTAACGGTGTCAAAACATCAGCTAAAAAGTCATCTCCAGTAACTTCTTGTATTTTTTTCATTCCTATCATCGGTATGATATGTGTGTTGACCGTCGATTCAATGCGCTGATAAGACTGTGCTTTTAACGATAGCTTTTTCATTGCAAGCCATTTGGTAAACGTCTCTTTAACTGTGGGATTCTTAAGGGCGGTATATCCTGCTGCTACGTCTGCTTTTAACTGATTAAGTTTATCCGTTATTTCAGAGGAAGTATCAGCGTATACGGTTTTACCGCAATACTCGGCAACAAACTTATTACCTCTTTTAAAGATACTGCCCTCCCCCTTTTTTCTTCTCTTCTTTTGTTCAGCCATAGTATACACCTCCTAAATTCAGTATATAACGGGCGTACAGTCTATGCAAACAGTTTATACAGTCAATTTTACAGTTTGAAATAGTGTAATAAACGGTCTTAACCTCTCTTAAACGGGGTTAAACGGTGAAATGAAAAATTCGCTCACCCCGTTAAAAAGGCACGAAAAAGCCCGCCGTTATGGGATTTTCCCTTTGCGACGGGCTTTCATTTTGGAGGCGCCAACCAGATTTGAACTGGTGCATAAAGGTT
>CAYVOZ010000127.1:0-8227 GCA_964453325.1 uncultured Christensenellaceae bacterium
CGGAAACGGAGTAAGACCCCTTGTAGACGACAAGGTTGATAGGTCAGGGGTGGAAGTGCAGTAATGTATGAAGCTGACTGATACTAATAGGTCGAGGGCTTGATCTAAAGAAGAAACGCATGTGCTTAGCAAGGCAAGAGATTATGAGTAGCATATTATATAGTTTTGAGTGTGCTTAGGTACACAAACAATTTCCGGTGGCGATAGCTAAGGGGATCCACCTGTTCCCATTCCGAACACAGAAGTTAAGCCCTTATACGCCGAAAGTACTTGGCTGGCAACGGCCCGGGAGGATAGGGAGCCGCCGGATTCTAACAAACAAAAATCACGAGATTTTTTCTCGTGATTTTTGTTTGTCCGGAGAATTTAGCAGTTCTGTATCAGACAGGCCGTTTCGGTCCGGGCGGACAAGCCGACCGCCGCCTGTGGCGGAAGAAGGGAGGTGAAGTCCCACTGAGCATGAGGTGAGCGCGACCGAGCGCAGACGAGGGAAGCGGGAGCCCATAGCGCGGACAAGCCGACCGCCGCCAGTGGCGGAGGGAGGGAGGTGAAGTCCCACTGAGCATGAGGTGAGCGCGACCGAGCGCAGACGAGGGAAGCGGGAGCCCATAGCGAAGTGCAACAGGGAGCCGCCGCACAACACGAGATAATTAATGTCTCGTGATTTTTTGTTTGTCAGGAGAATCTAGCGGTTCTGTATCAGATAGGCCGTTTCGATCCGTGCGGACAAGCCGACCGCCGCACAACAAATTATAGAAAATCCAAATAATATGCTAAACTATAAAAAAATAATCGGTGCATTGTTTTGAAGTACAATATATTCTATATATAAGCATAAATAGTACTAATAACGGAGGAAAGCATGGAGCCTTATTATATC
The DNA here is from genome assembly GCA_964453325.1 of uncultured Christensenellaceae bacterium. Lineage (GTDB taxonomy): Bacteria > Bacillota > Clostridia > Christensenellales > Christensenellaceae > JAZRGP01. Next base: position 881 of record CAYVOZ010000127.1, read on the forward strand.
GAAGGAATCGAAAAGGACATAAGCATAGAAGATGTATCCCGGCGGCTGGGCGCGATGCTGGAGGACGACGAGGACAGGGAGACGCTTGCCGGCATGCTCGAAGAGGCATCGGCTGTCGCCGATCCAAAGGCGGTCTTTGTAAAAAAGCTTATAACAGAGCTCGGGGAGGATAACGTAAGGCTCGGCGAGCATATCTTTACGTCCTCGCTTGTAAGGGAGAAGCTCGGCAAGAGCGAGTTCGTTCTTGTGTATACAGCGACCTGCGGGACAGAGCTCGACGAGTGGTCAAAAAAGTACGCAGACGACCCTTTTAAGCAATACTTTGCAGATGTTATAAAGGAGCAGTATTTATTTGCGGTAATAATGAGAATGAGAAACGAAGCTAAAGAAAAGTATTATCCGGATATGGATATCTCCTCCCTGCCGCCGGGCTCGCTGCCGGAATGGCCGATATCCGAGCAGAAAGAAGTCTTCGGACTTTTAGGCGAATGTGCGGACAGAGTCGGCGTGACGCTCACCGACAGCTATCTCATGATACCGTCAAAATCCGCCTCCGGCATATTCTTTTCCTCTGATTCGCATTTTGAAAGCTGTTCTATGTGCAAAAGAGCTCATTGCCAGGGCAGACGCGCGCCCTACAAGGGACCGAGAGCGTAGGCCCCGGAGAAGAGCTTTAAGAAGTACGATCAAGAATGACCGAAAGGTCAGCCGGGCATAAGTGAGGGAGAATACTCCAGCATATGCCCGGCTCAATTTATTTATGCAGTCTTGGCTTAAAGATGATAGCGGCCAGATAGCCAAAGACTATAGCCGCGGCAACTCCGGCGGCGGTAGAGGACAGACCGCCTGTGAGAATACCGAGCGCGCCCTCGGACCGGACCGCCTCGAAGGTACCCTGCACGAGGGAGTTACCGAAGCCTGTCAACGGAACAGTCGCGCCTGCGCCCGCAAATTCCCGCAAGGGCTCGTATATTCCGACCGCCCCCAATATAGCTCCGAGACTGACAAAAAGCACAAGAATGCGCGCGGGGGTCATTGACGTAAGCGAGAGCAGCAGCTGTCCGACGACGCATATGAGCCCGCCTATCCAGAATGCGTTAACAAAATCCATAAGCATAGCTTGTCAGCTCCTTTCTATAGCAACTGCGTGCGCAACGCCGGGTATGCTCTCGCTTTGGAGCACGCTCGTGGGGGAGAGAAGCGCACCCGTGGCGACAAACAACAGCCTTTTGTACAGGCCCTTCTGCATGTTCTTCAAAAAGTAACCCATGAGCATCGTCGCTCCGCACGCGCATCCGCTGCCGCCGCAGTATTCGTTTTCGTTTCCGCGCAGTATCTCCGCGCCGCAATCGAAATACCTTTCTCTTATACCGGCATGGATACGGTCTGTCATATCACAAAACACCTCCGCACCGAAATGCCCTAAGTCTCCTGTTATGATCCTGTCGTAATACGAAGCGTCAAGCCCGGTATCCTCAAGATGACCGAGCACAGTCTCCACCGCTGCAGGAGCCATCGCCGCGCCCATATTGTTTGCATCGGTTATGCCCGCGTCCACTACTCGCCCGACAGTGGCGCTGCATATGCGCGGAAGTCCCGGTTCATTGCTTTTACATATATACGCTGCTGCAGAGCCGGTCACGGTGTTCTGCGAGTTAGGCGTTTTCGGCGTGCCAAGCTCGAGGGGAAACCTGAACTGTCTCTCGGACGTTGCATAATGACTCGATGCAGCGCATACGACAGACTGAGTGAAGCCGCCGTCCAGCATGGCCGCAGCCAACAGCATGCCCTCGGATATAGTGGAGCATGCACCGTATATGCCTAAGAACGGAAGCCCGAGGTCGCGCGCAGAGTATCCTGCGGATATTATCTGATTGAGGAGGTCTCCGCCAAAGAGCAGGCCGGTGCTGTCGAGATCCGCACCTGCCTTTTCTACTGCCAGCTTCACCGCCTCTGTGAAAAGCTTTTTCTCGCACTTCTCAAACGTGTCCTCACGCCACAGCGCATCGGGTATGCTCCTGTCAAACCATTCGCCGTACGGGCCTTCAGTTTCAGACGGACCGACTATGGAGGAATATCCGGTTATGCATATCGGCGACTCGAAAAAGAGAGTGCATCCTTTTCTTTTTCCGGTCATGCTGCCCACCCCAGCGACAAAAGGATATAGTATATCAGTCCCGCCGCTGCCGATACGGACACTCCGTATACGAGTACGGGGCCTGCAACGGAGAATAGCTTTGCGCCGACGCCCAAAACAAGGCCCTCGCGCCGGAATTCCATTGCGGGTGAAACTATAGAGTTGGCAAATCCCGTTATGGGAACGATAGAGCCTGCTCCTGCAAATTTGCCTATAACATCATATATTCCGAGTCCGGTCAGAAAAGCGCCAATGAATACCATTACGACGGATGTAAAGGCCGCAGCCGGCTTTTCCGCCATATCCATAAGCTCTGTGGCTATAGTGCTTATGGCCTGACCGATCACGCATATCGCACCGCCGACGAGAAAGGCGCGCACACATTCGGAAAAGGTGTGGCTTTTTGGCATCTTTCTTTTGACGTAATCGTTATATCCCTTGCTTGTTACGTTAAGCCTGTCTTTTATGTCCATCATTGTCCTCCGATGCGGGCTCGCTCCGCAGTATTTCATTCTCGCATGACGCCGGCTGATAAGCCAGATCCTTTTCGGGCAGCTTCTGCATGACGTACCTCCGTTCAGCTCCGAATACGAAGGCGGCATTCTCGTGTCCGCCCTCGCGTTCTATTATGGCTTTCAGTATAAAGAATATACCTGCCGCTGCGGCTATCAAAATGATCGTTATAAGTAACGCTTTTTTCAAGAAAGCCATGCCTCCGTTCTGTTGATCTATGATGCTCCGTAAACGCGCATATTAAAGCAGGTAAAAACAGGACGGTGAAGTAAACGTATAATAAAAACAGTAAAGCATCGACGCGCGTTATATTTAAAGTTTGTCGCAAATTCCAAAAGTAACGTCCACCGTGGACGCTACCTTGGGAATTTACTATTAAAAGTTTGTTCACCTAAAAATGTTGAAGAGAGAGCGTGAAAGTGGTATTATTGGATATAGCTGAAAATATGCTGTATTTTCGTATTGCTGTTTTCGGCGTGCGGCTTAAATACAACCGGAGCCCTTGAGAAAGGCTCAATGGAGGATGCTATATATGTACGATGTAAATGAGACCGGCGTAGGCGTTCCGCGGATACTGCTGCCGGACGAAAAGGTGAATATGCGTAAATGGTCTGTCGTGGCATGCGATCAGTATGTCGACGACGAGGACTATTGGGATTCGGTCGACAGGATGGTGGGCAACAGCCCGTCCACGCTGCGCATGATGCTGCCCGAGGCATATTTATCCCAGAAGGATATACACGAACGCATTGAAGATACAAAGGACGCCATGTACGACTATATCGAGCAGGGCGTTTTAAAGGAGCTTCCGCAGGGCTTTATGCTTGTGGAGCGCTTTATCCGCGGAAATCCGCGCGTAGGCCTTATGGTGATGCTCGACCTCGAAAAATACGAGTTTGAGCCCCATGCCCATCCTCTTATACGACCCACAGAAAAGACAATTAAGGACCGCATACCGCCCCGCATGCAGATACGCATAAACGCACCCGTGGAAATGCCGCATGTGCTCGCGCTCATAGACGATCCCGACAACACCGTTATAGAGCCGCTTTATAACCGCCGCAACGAATACAAGAAGCTGTACGATTTCGATCTGATGATGGACGGCGGAAGGATCACCGGTTATTTCGTGGACTCGGAGCAGGCGATAAACGGCGTCTTAGACGCCATAGACGCTCTGCCCGCAAGAGACGGAATGCGCATATGCATCGGCGACGGAAACCACTCCCTTGCCACGGCGAAGGAGGTATGGAACAGATCAAAGAACTCCATGAGCGAAAAGGAGAGAGCGATCAGTCCGCTGAGGTATGTTTTGTGCGAGCTAATCAATCTGCACGATCCGGCTCTCGATATGCTCCCGATACACCGCGCGATAACGGGCATAAATTCCTCTACCGGCATACAGTTTGTAGTAGATAAGCTCAACCAGCAGGGTCTCGGAGCCAGACTTATTTATTCAAGAAGAAGAAAAATACCCGGCTTTGGAATAGATCAGCAGGACTCGCATGCCATTTTCTTTAACGGAAAGGACTGCAACGGGCGCATAGAGCTGTCCTCGCTCTCCGGAAAGCTCGTGTTGGAGGATCTTCAGCCTGTTTTAGAGCAGCTTGTCGAGGAGATACCGCAGGCGAAGCTGGAGTATCTGCACGGAGATATGCGCATAGACGAGATCGCATCGAGCTACGATACCGTGTGCTTCGTGATACCGCCCATCAAAAAAGATGAGTTCATGCAGACTATCATTGACTGCGGGGTATTGCCCAAGAAAAGTTTTTCTCTCGGAGAGGAGAACGAGAAGAGATACTATCTCGAGAGCCGTCTTCTCATAATACCCGACGGAGAAGCAGAAGAGCCTCCCGCAGAGGAGGAGCAGTACGAGCCCGAGACCGACTATACGGACGATCGCGAGTATAAGCACGGAGCGGACGAGGACGAGCTCGGGGACGAGCCCGTGGACGACGAATTTGACGCGGAGTTTGGCGACGAGCTGTCGCCCGCATATAATATGAGAGTGACCGCAGAGCGCGGCAAGGGAGACGGAAGCCTCGGAACAGGCGCGAACGAGAAGATCTCCGCTGCGCCGAGCGAGGAGCTTGAGGAGGACGTATTTGAGGAAGCTGTGACGGCGGACAGCGCAGACGGAGATACCGAATATGAGCTGTTTGAGGCGTCGGAGTTACACGCAGCCGTTCCGTCATCGGCCGCCGCTCTCGGAGATATTCCGAAATCAAAGACGGTCACAGAGCTTATGAGCTTTGACGAGCCGGACTTCGATATACCCGTATTCGAGACGCCCGAGCCCATCACGTCCGGAAAAAAGCGCACAGGACGCACAAAACCGGGCAGAGAGAAGGCCGCAGCCGCGGACCGATACGAAGAAAAAGCTGAGCCGGAAGCGGAGCAGGACGAAGCGCCGGCATTTGCCGGGCAGCCCGATGAGCCGGAGACCGTCTGCGAAGTCCGTGACAGCGAGACGCCTGACAGTCTTATCGACGACATTGACCTTGACGGCCTTTTCGACACGGAAACGACCTTCAAAAAGCCTACGCTCAAAGCGAGAAATCACGCGGTCGTACCTGACGAACAGGCGGAGACCGAAGAGCACGGGACAGACGCGACGACTGACGACCTGCATGCAGAGCAAGCCATTGCAGAGGAAACGGTATGCATCGGCGATGCGCTTACAGAGCAGGTATCAGAGGTGCAGCCGACGGCTGCGGAGTGCGCTGCAGAGCTCGATATGGACATGGACGACGACGATTTTGACGGGCTTCTCAGCATGGGCTCCTCCTTTAAAAAGCCGTCCATAAAGGCTAAAAAGCCCAAGAACGCCGAAGCGGGCGAACCCGAGAGCATATCCGCAAACGCTGCGGAAGTGTCCGCAGATAATGAAGACGCGGCAACACCCGCAGAAGCAGAACCGGCAGACGAAGCAGACGCGGTGCCGACGGCCTCCGAATGCGCGGACGCGCTCGACATGGACATCGACGATAAGGAGTTTGACGGACTTTTAGACGTGGGAGCATCGTTCAAAAAGGCGACCATAAAGGCCGGAACAAAGCCGACTGAGGCCATGTACGACGATCTTGACGACTTTGTGAGCAGTTATGCGGCAAAGGATAAAACGGATAAGGACCTGTCCGACCTCATAGAGGATTGACATATCTGCGGCGGCTCCCGCCGTCGCTGTAATAAATGAGCATAACGAAGGCGACAGGGCTTTCGCTATCATGGGGGGAAAATGTCAGTAATAGTATCGAAATTCGGAGGAACGTCTTTATCCGAAGCTTCGCAGTTCAAAAAGGTCAGGGATATACTTTTGGCAGACCCTGCCCGAAGATTCTGCGTTCCGTCCGCTCCCGGCAAGAGATTCGGCGGTGACACAAAGATAACGGATCTTCTGTATACGCTTCACGACGTGGCGGAGAAAAAGGGCGATATAAAGGCGGCCTTTGAGCCTATCCGCGAACGCTTTACGGGGATACGCGACGAGCTCGGGCTCAGTCTCGATATTGGATCGGAGCTCGATAAAATACTCGAAAACACCGCGAACGGCGCACAGGTCGATTATGTCGCCAGCAGAGGCGAGTACCTTAACGGACTGCTGCTTGCCGAGTATCTGGGTTGGGATTTTCTCGACGCCGAGCACATAATCATATTCGACAGGCGCGGACGCTATGACGACAATGCGACGCATTCACTGACGGCAAGGGAGCTCTCCAAGCACAGCCATGCCGTCGTGCCGGGCTTCTACGGAAGCAGACCGGACGGAAGCATACGCACATTTTCGCGCGGCGGCAGCGATATCACCGGCGCGATAGTGGCGGCTGCGATAGGCGCAGATCTCTATGAGAATTGGACGGATGTAGACGGCTTTTTGATGGCCGATCCGCGGATCGTCGAAAATCCCGGAAAGATAGACAGGATAACCTACCGCGAACTCAGAGAGCTTGCGTATATGGGCGCAAGCGTGCTGCATGAGGACTCTATATTCCCCGTCTACAACGCCGCGATACCCATAAACGTCAGAAACACGAATGCGCCGGATAAAAACGGCACGATGATACTGCCGGTCATAGACGACGACATCGACGAAAACACTATCGCCATAACAGGAGTCGCGGGCAAGAAGAATTTTACGATAATCTCTATCGAAAAGAACGGCATGAACTCCGAGCTCGGCTTTGGCAGAAAGGTGCTGTCCTGCGTGGAGAAATACGGACTGCCCTTTGAGCACATGCCCTCCGGCATAGATACACTGTGCGTCGTCGTGGATTCGGAGCGCCTGAAGGGCTCTCTTAACGACATAGTAGACGATATACACCGCGTATGCGAGCCGGACAGCGTTGAGGTGATAGGCGAGCTGGCGCTTATAGCGACGGTGGGCAGAGGCATGATACGCAGCATAGGCACTGCGGCGCGTCTGTTTGCCACGCTTGCCGAGGCGCATGTGAACATACGCATGATCGACCAGGGCTCAAGTGAGCTGAATATCATAATAGGTGTGGACAATAAGGATTTTGAAAAGGCCATAACCGCTATACATAACGCGTTTTTGAACGCATGACGTCAGAGACGTCATACATAAAGCTAAAAGTCCGGCGACCGCATGCAGCGGCGCCGGACTTTTAGCTTTATGCGTTATCCTTGCTGCATCAGCTTCTCGAGCTCGGAGAGAGCTCTGTCAAACTCCTCCA
>CAYVOZ010000128.1:0-8100 GCA_964453325.1 uncultured Christensenellaceae bacterium
CAAAATGGCCAAGGTTAGGATACTTATAATCGACGACGACGAAAACATATGCAAGATAATAAAGCTTTATCTCGAAAAAGAGGGCTTTGAGGCCGTGACCGCCACTGACGGCAAGGCCGGACTTGAGAACTTCATGATACAGCCTCCCGAGCTCGTGCTTTTAGATATCATGATGCCGGATATGGACGGTATGCAGGTCTTAAAGGAGCTGAGAAAGGAATCGAATGTTCCGGTCATAATGCTCACCGCAAAGGGCGAGACGTTTGATAAGGTGCTCGCGCTCGAGCTCGGAGCAGACGATTACATGGTAAAGCCCTTCGACGCAAAGGAGCTTTTAGCTCGTATAAAAGCCGTTATAAGGCGTTCGGAAAACAGTGGCAATACAGACGAGGTCTTGAAGTTCGAGGATCTCGAGATCTCGCTTTCGACATATACGGTGGATTATTGCGGACAGCGGCTCGAGCTTCCGCCGAAGGAGCTGGAGCTTCTGTACTTTTTGGCATCGCACCCCAACAAGGTATTTACGCGGGAGCAGCTCTTGCAGAAGGTCTGGGAATTTGATTTTTACGGCGACTCGCGTACTGTGGACGTGCACATAAAAAGACTGAGAGAAAAGCTCAACGGAGAAGGACATCCGTGGCAGATAAAGACGGTTTGGGGAGTAGGATATAAGTTCGAGGTAAGATGACCGAGTGTTGAAATTCAGAAGCCTGTTTGCACGCATGGCGGCTACAAACATACTGATAACCGTCGTGACCGTGATGATCCTCACCGGCATGCTGTCCCTGGGTATTCGTTCTTTCAACATAAACGATACCGTGGACAACATGAAGCAAAGCGGATGGGAGATCGATCAGAAATACGCGCAGCTTTACGCTTCGGGCAATGCGGAGGCTATAGGCGAGGATATCTCTGTGCTTTCCTCCTTTGAGAGCATGGATATCTTTTTGTATGATAAATTCAATGCCTTATACTATTCCGTGGAATGCGACGACGAGCTTTTAAGAGCGGACGCGGCTCTTACAGCGAAAAACAATACAGAGCTTTTGAACAGGGATTCAGAGGACAGCGGTTATACGAGCAGCAACGAAAGCAATATCTACTCGACGCCCGTGCTTTCCGTCAGCGTGCCTCTTAAAGTGGACGGACAGTACAAAGGCTGTGTTATAATGCATAAAAGACTGACTGCCTACGAAAAGACCATGCGCGTAATATATAAGCGCCTGATATTCTGCATGGCGCTTGCGATAGTGCTTGCTATCGTGATAACGAGGATATCGTATAAGAATACGTCAAAGACCCTTAAGGACATAAATACTGCGGCGATGGCCTTTGCGAGAGGCGATTTTTCAAAGCGCGTCACCGCGTCGGGCTCGGACGAGATCTATACGCTTGCAGAGACGTATAATACAATGGCCGACGAGCTTAAAAAATACGAGGACACAAGGCAGGGCTTTGTGGCCAACGTATCTCACGAGCTCAGAAGCCCGATAACCTCCATACAGGGCTTTGCGCAGGGTATGCTCGACGGGACCATCGATGAAAGCGACAGAAATCAGTATCTGCAAATCGTGCTTGACGAGTCAAAGCGCATGAGCCTGCTTATACACGATCTTTTGGATCTCGCCAAGATAGAGTCCGGGCAGTTCCCTCTGGAAATGACCAAATTCGATATATGCGAGGAGCTTCGGCGCACTCTCATAAATTTCGTCACCAAGATAGACGATAAAAACATAGAGGTAACCGTCGATATTCCCGATGAAAAAAAGATCGTTTTAGCCGATAAGCGCAGAGTCGAGCAAGTGCTCATAAACCTGATAGACAACGCCGTGAAGTTCTGCGAAAAAAACGGAACGCTGAAAATATGGACCTATGAGACGGACGGAAGGATACATGTAAACATATCCAACAGCGGCGCGCATATACCCGAGGAGGATCTGCCGTTCGTGTTTGACCGGTTCTTCAAGGTGGATAAGTCGCACACTAAAAAATCCCCCGGAACGGGCATTGGTCTGTCTATAGTCAATAACATCATATTGCAGCACGGTGAGAAAATATGGGTAAATTCAAGAAAAGGCACCGGAACGGTATTCACGTTCACACTTCGCCTTTCCGAAACGCCCGCGAAAACTAAAAAGCGGCAGAGCCGCGGAGAGAAGACCAAAAATGAATGAAAACGATATGCTCAAGCCTGAGGAAGAGCTTATAAATGATACACAAGCCGGCGGCGCTGCGGAAGCTCCGGCTGACGGCGGCGACCTGCCCGGCGCCGGGGAAGAGCCTTTCTTCATATCGGAAAGCAGGCAGGCCGAGGAGGACGTAAGCCGTATCCGCAATGAAAAGAGCCATGCCTCCGCAAGTAAAAAGCGCGCAAGGCAGAAGCAGCGGCGCGGCTCGGTGAAACGCGATTTCTACGGCGCGGAGCCGAAGAGAAAAAGACGCGGGGGAAGACTCGTAATTGCTTTTATAGCTGTGATTTTAGCCTCCTTTATCGCAGGGGCGGTCTTTATGCACTATGTCGGGACGCCTCTTCTTATGCGGTACGAGATCAACAAAATGTTCGGAGCAGATACCGCTGATAAGCCTCAGGCGTCGCCCTCGGCGTCACAGCCCGCTTCGCCCGCACCCACTCCGCAGTCTCGTCCGGGTGAGCTGCCGGAGTTCGGCGGCGAGCTGCCGGCGATAACCGATATGAACAACCCTATACCCGATATAGTGGAGCAGCTTCAATACGGCGTCGTCAACATAACCGCGCAGAACTCCGCATTAAACGATGAAGAGGACGAAGTCATTGTGGACATCGGAGGCGGCACGGGCTTTTTCGTGACCGCTGACGGATACATCGTGACGAACAGCCATGTTATAGCCGACGGCAACCGCTATAAGGTTACCGATCGCGACGGAAACGAATACGATGCGCTCTTTGTAGGCAACGACACAGAGGCGGATATAGCCGTACTGAAGGTCGACGCAGATGTTAAATTCAGAGCGCTGCCCTTGGGCTCGTCCGAAAAAACGAGAGTAGGAGAGCTCGTCGTCGCTTTCGGCAATCCCATAGGCGCGGGTGAAAACCTCGACGGTACTATAACAGTGGGCTATGTAAGCGCCGTGAACAGAAAGCTGACCTTCAACGGCGTCGTTCAGAGCTTCATACAGACTGACGCTGCGCTCAATATGGGCAACAGCGGCGGACCGCTCATAAACTCCGACGGACAGATCATAGGCATGACCACTTTAAAGAGCGTCTCCACCAACGCGACCTCCGACGGCTCTACGGTGAATACAGAAGGTCTCGGCTTTGCGATACCGATAGACCTTATAACGGAGAAGATATCGTACATTATTCTTAACGGCTCGGTCACAAAACCGGGAATAGGGCTCTACTATTACGATATGAAGCCCGAGGAGCTTGAAGCATACGGGCTTGAGGCCGGCTGCCTCGTAGACAGCGTATTTGAAGGCGGCGCATCGGTAAAGGCAGGCATAAAGCCCGGAGATATCATCACCGAATGCGACGGCGTGAGCGTATCCGAGCTTGACGGCTCGCTGGCAGACTATGTTTCAAAGCTCGATTTCGGCGATGTTTTGCACTTTACTATATACCGCGAGGGTGAAACTCTGAGCATAGACGTGACAGTCGGTGATATAAACTCAATGAGATAGATTTTCACTTTTATTTTTAGGGGGAATGATTTTGTTTAAACTGATGAAATACCTGCGCAAAAATACGATATATGCCGTGCTTGCGCCGGTAACGGTTATTGCCGAGGTAATTCTTGAGATATATATTCCTTATCTCATGTCAAAAATAATAGACGTCGGCGTGACTAACTCCGATATGGGCTATATTTTCAGAACGGGAGCCTATATGGTTGGCTTTGCGCTGCTGTCGCTCCTTTTCGGAGTGCTTTCAGGACGGTTCGCGGCTGTGGCGGCGACGGGGTTTGCAAAGAATATAAGAAAAGCGCTTTTTGACAAGGTGCAGGATTATTCCTTCTCAAACATAGACCGCTTCCCGACGGCTACGTTGGTCACAAGGCTGACCACGGACGTTACCAACACGCAGAACGCCTTTATGATGGTCATTCGCATAATGTTTCGCGCGCCCGTTATGCTTATATCGGCTACGCTGATGGCTGTTTCGATAAATAAAGAGCTTTCGCTCGTGCTTTTGGTCGCTATACCCTTTATTGCGATCGCGCTTTCTATCATAATGTCGATAAGCTATTCGCGCTTTCAAAAGATGCTCAAGCTGTACGACGGACTGAATGCGCGCGTACAGGAAAACCTTATAGCGATACGCGTGGTCAAGGCGTTCGTTCGCGAGGACTTTGAAATGGATCAGTTCGGCATATCCTCGGAAACGCTGCGCAAGGCGCAGGTAAGGGCGGAGAAGATAATCATTTTCAATATGCCTATACTCACGTTTGCGGTCTATGCCTGCATGATAGCTATTTCCTGGCTCGGCGGCGGACAGATAATACAGGGCAAAATGCTCACGGGCGAGTTTATGACGTTCACGAGCTATATACTGCAGATACTTATGTCCCTCATGATGATATCCTTTATCTTCCTGATGCTCGTGCTTTCAAGGGCGTCTGTATCCAGAATAAACGAGGTGCTTTCGGAAAAGGTCGATATAACCGACGACGACGCGGATACGGCTGCAAAGGTCGCCGACGGCTCCGTTTCCTTTGAAAACGTGGATTTCAGCTATTCGGGAGACGCAAAAAATCTCATGCTCAACGATATTTCCTTTGATATACGCTCAGGCGACGTAGTGGGCGTGATAGGCGGCACAGGCGACGGAAAGAGTACGCTCGTACAGCTGATACCGAGACTATACGACGTCACCTCCGGCTCCGTAAAGGTCGGCGGCCGCGACGTAAAGGACTACACGTTAAAAGCGCTGCGCGATTCCGTTTCTATCGTGCTGCAGAAGAACGTGCTGTTTTCAGGCACTATAAAAGACAATCTGAAGTGGGGCAACGAGAACGCGTCCGACGACGAGGTCATCGCCGCCGCAAAGACAGCTCAGGCACACGACTTTATAATGTCCTTCCCGGACGGCTATGATACCGATCTCGGACAAGGCGGTGTGAACGTATCCGGCGGGCAAAAGCAGCGCCTCTGCATAGCGCGCGCACTACTAAAGAAGCCGAAGATACTGATACTCGACGACAGCACGAGCGCCGTCGACACCGCGACGGACGCGCTTATTCGCGAGGGACTAAAGAACTCCTTCGGGGATACCACCGCAATAATCATTGCACAGCGCATAACCTCTGTCATGGACGCGGATAAGATAATAATACTCGACGACGGCAGGATCGACGATATGGGCACTCACGAGGAGCTCATGGGCAGAAACGAGATATATAAAGAGGTCTTTGAATCTCAGCAGAAGGGAGCGTGAGCAGGTATGCACGGATCCGGTAAATCGGCTGGACGCAAGCCTCAGAACACAAAAAAGACAATAAACAGATTGATGGGTTATCTCGGCAGATATAAGCTTCAGCTTATTCTTGTGGCGATACTCGTGCTCATAAGCTCGGGTGCGACCGTAGCGGGGACGTATTTTTTAAAGCCTATCATCAACGACTGCATAGTGCCGCTGATAGGTCAGGAGAATCCAGACTTTTCACGCTTCATAAGCCTGCTCTGCCTGATGGGCGGTATATACATCTGCGGAATAGTCAGCTCCTATGCGTATAACCGCATAATGATGATGATATGCACGCGCACCATGAGCAAGATAAGGGTCGATATGTTCGACCACATGGAAAAGCTCCCGCTCAGATACTTTGATTCGCGCACTCACGGCGAGATAATGAGCAGCTACACTAACGATACGGATACTCTGCGCGAGATGATAGGGCAGAGCATACCGCAGATACTTTCCGCAGTCATAAGCGTTGTGGGTGTGTTTGCGATGATGCTCATACTGAGCCCGCTGCTTACGCTCATAGTTGTGGCGATAATAGTTGTCATGATGTTTGTCATAAAGTTCATTGGCGGAAAGAGCGGAAAATACTTTATTGCTCAGCAGCAGGCCATAGGCAAGGTGAACGGCTATATAGAGGAGATGGTAGAGGGCCAGAAGGTCGTAAAGGTCTTCAACCATGAGGACGCCACCAAGGCCGAGTTTGAAAAGGTAAACGGGAACCTCTGCGAGGCGTCTAAAAACGCCCACACATTCGCAAATATACTCATGCCTATAATGGGCAATCTGTCCTATCTGCTCTATGCCATTACGGCGGTACTGGGCGGATATCTTGCTGTGCGCGGCATGACGGACATAGGCACGATAGCATCCTTCCTGCAGTATACGCGCAACTTCTCAAACCCGATAACGATGGTCTCGCAGCAGATGAACGCCATACTCATGGCGCTTGCCGGTGCGGAGCGCATATTCGCGCTTATAGACGAGGAGCCTGAGATCGACGACGGCACCGTAAAGCTCGTCAATGTAAAGCGCGAAAACGGAGAACTTACCGAGACGACGGAGCGCACTGGCATATGGGCATGGAAAAGAGCGGTTGAGAACGGAAGCTTTGAGCTTATAGAGCTTAAGGGCGATGTGCGCTTCAACAACGTTTCGTTCGGCTATGAGCCCGAAAAGACGGTCTTAAAGAATATATCGCTGTTTGCGAAGCCCGGTCAGAAGATAGCCTTTGTAGGCTCGACAGGCGCAGGAAAGACCACGATAACGAATCTAATAAACAGATTCTATGACGTCGACGAGGGCAGCATAACCTATGACGGAATAGACGTCAAGGATATATCCAAGGACGATCTGAGACGCTCACTCGGCATGGTGCTTCAGGATACGCACCTCTTCACGGGTACAGTCATGGAGAATATACGCTACGGACGGCTGGAGGCTACTGACGAGGAGGTCATAAGCGCGGCGAAAAACGTCAATGCGCATACGTTCATAAAGCATCTCCCGAACGGCTACGATACCATGCTGACCGCGGACGGCGCAAACCTTTCGCAGGGACAGCGACAGCTTTTGGCCATAGCGCGCGCCGCAGTGGCCGATCCTCCGGTGCTTATACTCGACGAGGCGACGAGCTCTATAGACACGCGTACCGAATCCCTTATAGAGAAGGGAATGGATTCGCTTATGGAGGGACGTACGGTATTCGTAATAGCGCACAGGCTTTCCACTGTACGAAATTCCAACGCTATTATCGTGCTTGAGCACGGTGAGATAATGGAGCGCGGCGATCACGAGGACCTTTTGGAGCAGCACGGAAGATACTACAAGCTTTATATGGGAATGTTCGAGCTCGACTGAGACTTGCCCGTTCGACACATAAATGCTATTATCTACACGAAGAGGATGATGATATATGCATCGGGAAATAAAGCACGTGATATTCGACCTCGACGGAACGATAGTCGATACCATACCGGATCTGGCCTCTGCCGCGGAATATTCCGTGCGGAAGCATAAGGACATAAGCGTACCGGTCGTCCTGGCGAAGAGCTGCATCGGCAACGGTCTTGCTGTGTTCTTAAAAAGGATATTCGACCGTTTTTCGATAGAGACGGCGGATTTCGAGGACGAGCTTTTGGACATGAAGTCATTCTATTTCGCCCATTGCTGCGAAAAGACTGTGCTTTATCCCGATACGCTGAGCGTTCTAAAGCATTGCAAAGACCGCGGTATAGCTATGTCCGTCGTAACGATGAAGCCCCTTGCCCCGGCGAAGAAGATACTCGATACGCTCGGCATAAGCGAGTATTTCATGAGCCTGACGGCGGGGGATACCATGGCCGCGCCGAAGCCGGACGCATGGAGCGTTAACGAGCTCGCGGTCAGATACGGCCTCCAGACGTCGGAAATACTCGTCGTTGGCGACGGTATGACGGATGTGGGTATGGCAAAGAACGCGGGAGCCGTTTCGGCAGCACTTCTTTGCGGATACGGAGATACAGAGGCTCTTAAAAAAGGAAATGCGGATCATTACTTAAAAAGTCTCGGTGAACTGACGAACATATTATAAGGCGGTGATATCATGCTGAAATGTGACAGAGCTGAAGAAAAAGGGCGCGTGATAATACGACCCAACGGTGAGAAAGACCTTTACA
>CAYVOZ010000129.1:0-8024 GCA_964453325.1 uncultured Christensenellaceae bacterium
GTAAATCGGCTGCTCACGGACGTTTGGTATTTTGTCCATAAGGCGCGTCCTCATCCGCGTAGATGTCCACAAGCTCCCAATCCGGGCGGGCGTTCACCTGTCTGGTGTAGTAATCGATCTGTGCCGCGTAAGAGTGCAGTTGATCGTCCGAATTGCTGCTGACGCGGCAGTAGGGCGCCACGCGCAATATTTTTCTTTCCCGCTCTATGGTAGGTATCTCTATGACTTGCGCCATACCGGCCGCTCCTTTCGCAATCATTTTCCCTTATCAGCAAGCAACACTACCACAGAACCAACAGGAAAGCTACGCCAATCGCCGAACAGCAGCCGGGCGGTATTTCCGTATGATTTTGCGGTGGATGGCGTCAAACTCATCCTTGCTCAGCTTCCCCTGCCGCATCATGGCGGTAAGCATGGACCACGCTATGCTGTAGCTGATCTCGCATTGCACATTCACATGTTTATTCGCCATCCTGGTTTCCTCCTATAAAGTATTCTTGTGCTTTTACCGCCCGGATAAAGGCTGCCACATCGTCCACGCCGTCCGTAACCGGCATGTCCGGCAGCGCGGCCAGCGCCGCTTTGTGAAACCTTCTGCCTGGCAGCGACCGCTCGTCCAGTATGGAGATCACGCAGGTATCCGTTTCGGTGCGGATGGCCCGCCCAAAGCCCTGCCGCAGCCTGATCTGCATATCCGGTACCGCTACCTTTTGGATAAAGGTTTTGAGGTCAGGGTACTTTTTCTTTTCATAGTCCGACAGCGCGTCAGGTACGGCAAAGGGAAGGCGGGCTATAATCAGACTGGACACCATGTCGCCGGGAAAGTCCATGCCTTCCCATACCGAGCCGGTGGCGAACAGCGCGCCATTGCCGCTTACGCGGAAAGCATCCAGCACACCCGCCTGGTTCCGCGTCAGCACAAACATCAGGAAGCCCGTATCCATGCGCTTTACCTGGGCGCATACCGCCGACATCACCGTATAGGCGTTGAACAGCGCCAGCGTGTGGCCGTCGGTGGCCCGTATCAGCCGGGCGATCTGGTCTGCGAGTTCCCCGATGTATTCCGCTCCATCTTCCGGCTTATGACGCATCCGCCGGGGAAAGTACAGCCGGCAGTTCTTATTGTAATCGAAGGGAGAAGGAGAAACAGACTCGAACAGGCGGGTATCCATGCCTTTCAGTCCTGCCTGCTCTTTGAAGCGTGTAAAATCGCTGCCTACGGCCAGGGTGCCGGATGTCAGCGTCATGGGGATTTTGCGCTCCCACAGAGTTTCTTTCATGCGCTCCACATAGTTGGCGTTGGCCGCCGTCATAGCGGGAGAGCCGTTTTCATCCACATCCGTGTAGAGGATGAACCCCTTGCCGTTTCGGTGAAACAGATCCAGCACCTCCCAGGCGTCCATCAACTGTGAACGGAGTGGGGGCGTTATGGCGCTGCCGATGTTTCTACGGATGGACAGGGTGGCCTTGGCCGCTTTGCCGTATTGGTCTTTTCTTTCTTTTGTGAGCGTATAATCCTCGCCGGCCTTTTCCTTCAGGTCAAGCGCGATGGGCTTTAGCTCGTCCGCCAGTTTCTCGGCTGCGAGAACATACTTCTCACGCTTGAGCCCGGTCACAAGACCATCCATATCCTTCACGGACAGGGATTGCCCAAACATCTGCCGCGCCGCTTCGGGCAGCTTATGCGCTTCGTCGATGATAGCGGCGCAGCAGTCCGGCACCAGGCTGGGAATACCGGCGTTTCGGTGGATGGCGTCTGCAATAAAGAAGTTGTGGTTGCACACCTGGATGACATATTCGGGAGAGCGGCTTTCCCGCACAAAGCGCTGGTAGCGGCAGTCGGTAAGATGGCAATCACACATACCCGGTACGCACACCTGATTGCGGTCGTATGTTGAGAGATGGGCCATGTGATCCAGATCGAGATGGGTTCGCAGCGACAGCAGCGCACCCTTGTTCCACTCGTTCTTTTTCTCCAGATTGGCTTTGGAAAGGCGCTTTAACAGCCTGTCGTCGCAGACATAGTGAGACTTTCCTTTTCGCAGCACGGCCTTGATCGGCTTTTCTATGATTCCGGCCGCCAGCATCACATCGGATAAAAAGGGGATGTACTCGCCGAGTACGGCGTTCTGCAGGGCGATGCTGGCGGTGGTAATCAGGACTGGGCGCTCAGATACACCTTCAGTGTATTTGCGAAACAGAATCCCCGCCGCGAGGTAGGCGTAGGTTTTGCCGAGGCCCACGCCGGCGTCGCACAGTGCGATTTTGCCGTCCGCCATGCCGTCCAGCATATCGTGGCACAAGCTTACCTGCGTTTCCCGTACCGCCATGCCGCGCCGCGGCAACAGGTCTAGAAAGATGCGGTCTATTTCCTTATGGGCTTTCGCCCTGTTTGTCATATTCATTTGGGCAGAATCCTCCCTGTAATCTTTTTAGCTGTAAGAAAGGAATGGGCAAGCGCCGCACGGCTATGGCCTGCCGGAGCAGGCCGCAGCGATCCGGCGCTTGCGCCGAAGTTTGGTTCATCGCTTTTCGCCGCATTTATCACCACCCCCGGCGAAGGGGCACGGTACGGGTTAGCCCAAGGCATGGGGGCCATCCGCTGGCTTTTACCGGGAATCTCTACTGATTTCAACTCCCGGGCAGCCAACCTGTCTGACGTGCAGGCAAACGATTTGCGTCTTATTATCCTCCGGCGAAAGTCCTGGCGGCGAATATACCATTATCCGCTTGCGAATGGAATGGATCGCTATCGCAGATACTGTTCTGCGAGTCTCGGCGCTTCCTCCGCTTCGCTCGTTTCTCCGGTCGTTTCCCGTACCGCTGTTTATGCAATTTTCAAGGAACAGCGAGAAGGCGTTTTACCCTCTCACTGTCCCTCCCGAAAATCAGTCTGTTTGAGTACCAAAAATGCGGATATTTTTTGAAGAATTTTTTGCTTGCGTTTGTTGACGCCCTTTTGCGACATTCCCATTCGGGCGGCATATTCCCGCTCGGTTACTCCGTCAAGGATCAGTGCCTCTATTAACCGCCGTTCTTCCGGTGTAAGGCGGTCAAGCGCCGCCCCAAATCGCTCAGAGTCTATATGAGAAAATACAGTGTCCTCTGTAGAGCATGAGAGCTTGTCCGTTAGGCTCAAAAGCGGCATGTTGTCCTCGTTCAGCCGCTCCAACGACAAAATCCGCCCGGAGTCCCGTTCGGCCTGGTAGCGCTCCCTGCGTTCGGACTGGGAGTACGCCGCGTATACTTCGGCGCTGACCTCCACGTCCTCACCATCCACTGTGATGATATATATGACAGCGCCATCCTCACGGACATGCTTCCTGTAATTCCTTTCTCTTTGCCAGTATTTCATTGTCCTTTCTCCAATCTGAATTTTTTTGAAAATCCGGATTGGAGCGGAGGACTGCGGCAGCGCGGGCGTGCCGCGGTAAAAAAGAGCGCAAAAAAGCCCGGCCGAACAAGGCTCAACCGGGCATACGCGCAAATATATTTTACGTCTGGATACGTGCGGCTGCATTTGTGGCCGCACTTGTCCATCGTGCAAGCATTGATATGACTATGGAGTTGTATAAGAAAAAGGCGACATGCGTAATATACGCCGTCTTTATTTCGACCTCAGCACGGGAGATAAAGTCATTTGGTTCATCGAGATACTCCTTTCGCTGAATTGCGCGAAAGCCGGTATTCCGATATCCATGCAGTCCGACAAATTCCGTCAAAATCCGCAAACAGATTTAAGGCCCGTCCTCATACAAGAGGGCAGGCCCTACGGAATTTGGCAGCCAGGCTATCATAGCGCGCTAAGCGCCTTAGACCCTATGGCTTTGCGCCGCCGTTTTTCAACGGGTTTGCCCTTGGCTTTATCCTATTGTTACGTAGATCAAAAGAATCATCGGTGCGAAGCGCGCTTCTATTCTGTTTGACGGCATCGCACCAGCAAACGGTTTTCTCCGTTATCGGCGCAGGTCACCAAGGATAAACTATATTCGCCCTCGTAATCGTCAAAGGCGTCCACTTCATTCGGGCCTATGGTTTCAATTTCATACACCTCATAGCTATATTCGTATCCGGCTTTGTCGGAAAGTCGCACGATATCACCAACAGTCAGTTCGTCCAGCCTGCCGAAATGCGAATCGTTGCGATAGTTATGGCCTGTGATGACGATATTGCCTGCATACTCCGGCGAGGGCGGTCCCGCATACAGACAGGGCGATACCTCCAGCGCCGCGTCGCTGACCTCGCCAATGACAGGCATTTGAAACTCCAGCTTATCTATGGTTAGCACACCGATAACAGCGTAGCCTTGCGCATCTTCCGGTACCGTTACGGTAACCGCTTTTTCCGTTCCCTGTGCGGTGTCTTCGTCATTTGCCGAGGGCAATTCCGTCACGGCTTCTACGGACGTAGGGGAGGGCAGGATTTCCGCCGCCGGCATCGTGGCGGATGGCAACAGCAGTACAAAAGAAAGCCCTGCTGCCAGCAGCACGATCAGTCCGGCAGCCAGCCATGCCGCTTTAATATTTTGCTTGATAAACCGCCTTGTGTTGTATCGCATGTGTCTTTTACACATTATTTTCGTATCTGCCTTTCCTTTTGCATATAGCCCAAATTCCTGCGCTACCCAGCGTCAGTGCTCCTGCCAGCACATACAGCCATATACCAAAGGGTTCCACCGCATCGCCCGTCTGCGGTATCGTGCCGGCATTGATGGTAATGACCACTATATGCTGCGTTCCGCCCGCCGTATAGGTGGCATACGTTTTGCCCGCCTTCTTCGCGGTGAACGTCGCCGTTCCGCCGCTTTCGGACAGGCTTAAATAATCGCTGTCGTACGTCCACGCGCCGCCCGAGGGCACAGGCGTGAAGCGGACGCTTTTGCCTTTTATCAGCGTGTAGCTTTCGGGCAGGCCGGTGATAGGTGTAGCCCCTACAGTAAAGCTGATTTCAGGTGATACGGTGCTGTTACCCGCCGCATCGGTAATAAGCACGCGCACGGTGTAGGTTTTTCCCGGCTCAAGGCCGCTGTAATCATACCGCGCGGAGGTCGCGCCGGGGATGTCGATCCACGAGCCCTTCACCTGCCACTGGTAGGACAGCCCCTCGCCCGAGGCGCTGACCTCCAGCACCGCGCCGTTTACCGTAGGCGTGGCACTGATGGCGGAGATCACTGGCGCCTCTGCAAAATGAGCGGTCAGCGTTAAGGCTGCACCCGGCATCGTGAAGGAAAGGTCTGCGCTGCGGCTGATGAGCATATCGTTTTCCATCCAGCCCACAAAGCTGTAGCCGTTATTCGGTACGGCCGTGATGCTGATAGGCGTTCCTTGCACGTATGCGCCGCTCGCCGTTCCGGTAACACTTCCTCCTTCACCGGCACTCACCGTAAACGCAAACGTTGGCGCCACAGGTGCCGCATTTGTCACCGCTTCCGCACCTGCCCCCGCAGCGTTGACCGCCCTGACCTTGACGGTGTAATTTGTTCCGTTGTTCAGCCCCGTGACCGTATAGCCGGTGGTCGATGCGCTTGATTCGGGTACATCCTGCCAGTTATCCGCACCTTGCGAGACGGAATACTGATACTTTGTGATGGCGCTGCCGCCATCGTTTGGGGTTGTCCACGACAGTATCAGACTGCCGTCGCCCGTCGTCGCCGACAGGCCGACAGGAGCGCTTGGCACAACCACCCATGCGGCATACAACGTGATATCCGCTGTCACCGTATCGCTTTCAAACAGCCACGCGTTCACGAGCGCCGCTTCCTTATACCAGCCGGTTACGACTCTGCCGGTACCAGTTGGGGAAGAGAAGGCCGGAATGAGCCGTCCGTTTGACGCATAAGCTTTTCTTGGTGCCCCGCCGGAGTTCGTCGGAGTGTACGGTGCGTAATCAAATGTGACGGTGTAACCCGAAACGGCACATGCGCTGACATCAAGGCTTTCCGTATCTGTATAATCGAGCACGGCATAGCTGGTTGCATCAATGGCGTAACCGTCCGCACCGCTGCCCAGACCGCTGCCGCCTTGAATAAGCGCCGTCTGCCCGCTGACCGTTACGCTGTCGCCCGCGACAATTGCCGCGCCGCCCTCAATGTTTGTTTCACTCCAGCCGCCGTTGCCGTTCCCGCCGCTAATATTGCCGACTGAACCGGATATCAGCACATCCCCTCCGGCGTCAATCGCACAGCCGCCGCTGGCGTAGAAGCCTTCGCCCCCTGAAATATCTCCCGCCGTGCCCGATATGATGACATTGCCTCCCGCGCTTATTGCCGCACCGCCGATTGCCTCCTGTCCGCCGGTTATATCGCCTATATCCCCGGAGATGGTGACGCTGCCGGCCGCGTATATGCCGGCCGCCCCAGTATACCCGCCGCCACCGCCGCCGCCTGTGAAATCGCCGAGCACACCCGCCAGCGTGATATCGCCGGAGGAATAGATAGCCGTGCCGCTCGATGCCGTCGCGCCGCCGGTGCCGCCGCTAATCTCAATGCCGCTGCCTTCACCTGTCACCGTCGCGCCAGCCGGTACGGCGAGCGCCGCGCCCCTAGGCGTGGTATTCCCCGGTGTTTCGCGCCCCCCCCATGACGTATTTTCTTCGATAATAATGGTTTTTGCAGCTTGAATATTTATACTGTATCCCGAGGTCGTCGTACCCCTGATGCGCACCGTATCGCCCGCTCCAGCCTGCGCCTCTGTAACGGTTATGATGTTGTCGGAACAGGTATACGATGCTCCGGTTGTGTCGATATTGCTAAGATCAATAACCAGCGTGACGCCCGCCTGCGCCGTTGACGGCACCAGTGCCATCAATATCAGCGCCGTGAGCGCCCACAGTAACACTCTGCGCAGCTTTTTCATCAAACCTCACCTTTCTTTCCATGCAGTCTTTTGTTTCTGAGCACCGCCAGCACCATCGCGTCGCCCAGCGCCAGCGCTCCCGCCAGCGCATACGGCCATACACCAAAGGGTTCCGCCGTATCGCCCGTCTGCGGTATCGTGCCGGAGTTGATGGTAACCACGACGATATACTGCGTGCCGCCCGCCGTATAGGTCACATACGTCTTACCCGCCTTCTTCGCGGTGAACGTTGCCTTGCCGCCGCTTTCGGACAGGCTCAGGTATTCACTGTCGTACGACCATGTGCCGCCGGAAGGCGCGGGAGAGAAGCGGACGCTTTTGCCCTTGATCAGCGTGTAGCTTTCGGTCAGGCCGGTGATAGGTGTAGCCCCTACAGCAAAGCTGATTTCAGGAGATATCGCGCTGTTGCCCGCCGCGTCTGTGACAATCACGCGCACTGTATAGCTTTTGCCTGCCTCAAGACCGCTGTAATCATAGCGAGAGGATGTCGCGCCCGGAATGTCGATCCACGAACCCTTCACCTGCCACTGGTAGGTAAGCCCTTCACCCGAGGCTGATACCTCCAGATAAGCGCCGCCTGCCGTGGGGGTGGCGCAGATGGTGGAGATCACGGGAGCCGTTATGTCATTATTATCGTCGCCACCACCGCCAATCAGTTCGAATGTGGCCTTCACAACCACGTCTCCAGACGGCATAGTAAACGCGTTGCCACTGACCGTAACCCCGCCGCTTAATACCTGCCATTCCTTGAACCGGTAACCGCTGCTCGGCGTAGCCGTCAGCGTCACCTGTGTGCCAGCCGAAACCGAAGTGACATTGGCTTGCGCGGTTCCTCCCATACCCGACTGCACCGTTACAGAATAGATCTCTTCGAATATGGCTTTCACGACCACATCTGCGGACGGCATGGTAAACACATTGTTGGTAATGCTCACCCCTCCGCTTAACACCTGCCATTCCTTAAACCGATAGCCGCTGTTTGGCGTGGCTGTCAGTGCAATTTGTGCGCCTGAGCCTGTCATAAACGTTTGGGCGCTGGCCGTTCCGTTGCCATCCGTCTGCACTGTCACAAAGTATATGCCTGCCAGCGTCTGCGCGTTGGTGTTGTCCGCCGCGCGCGTATACGTTTTTGTGTAGAGACGGCCGTCCGCGGTTAAACTCACCGTTTCG
>CAYVOZ010000130.1:0-2882 GCA_964453325.1 uncultured Christensenellaceae bacterium
CGCAACGGTGGTCTACTCCGAGATCGGATCCGAACCGTCCGAGCCCGCCGAATCCGAGCCGACAGTAGTTCCTGAAGAAACTACCAAAGAGCCCGAGACGAGCACCGAGCCGACGGTCGAGCCGAGTGCAGAACCGAGTGCAGAGCCGACAGCCGAGCCGAGTGCAGAGCCGACAGCCGAGCCGACAGTCGAGCCGAGCGCAGAGCCGAGTGCCGAGCCGACGGTCGAGCCGAGCGCAGAGCCTGAAGAAGAGGCGGTCAAGCTGCCTGCGGTGACACTTACCACAAGCGTAGGGCAAACCGATATAATGGTGATAGCCCCCGAGGGCAGCCTTCCTGAGGGAGTATCGTTAAGAGCCTTTGAAGTATCTTCCACAGGTATGGCATTACAGCAGGTCATAGACAAGGTGGAGAGTGAGGGCAAAACAGTCGAGGAGATAAAAGCCTTTGACATAACGCTCTTCGATAAAGACGGCAATGAGGTGCAGCCGCTCATACCGGTATATGTATCCGTAAGGCATATCGGCATGGAGAATGCGATAGACGATGTTTATCATGTGGACGGAGGAATCGAGAGCATAAACAACTCCACCGGAGGAGACAACGCCTCCTTTTCCACCGACGGCTTCAGTATATTCACCTTTGTGGCATACGGTTCCGGGGAAACTGCAACCCATGAGCTGAACTTAGACGACACAATGAAGCTCCAATATTCTCCGTATAACAATGATTACAAAGTTTCAGGCACATGGAACGTATCAAGCAGCTCCAGAGACATAATCAAAATATATAAGAAATCCGACTTTACGGGCGGCAACGGATATGCCGTAAATGAAGCGAACACCGTATATGTAAAACCGCTTAAAAAGGGTACCGCGACAATTAGCTTAGGATATTACAGCAGCGGCATTTTTGGCGGAAACAGGAATGTTACAATAACGATAAATGTAAAAGATCCCGTTCCCTCGATAGCGGTTACCCCCGAAGCAGAGGAGATCTTCATAGGCGAGACTGCGACGCTCACAGCAACCGTAGAGAACTCGACGGATCCCGTGGTTTGGACTGCCAGCCCCGCCGGGATAGTCAGCGTCGAGAACGGTAAAGTTACTGGTATCGCCGCTGGCACTGCCACGGTCACCGCGACCTGCGGCAGCCTGAGCGACAGCGCTGCTGTAACGGTACAGGATCCGGATCAGATCACAGCAGAAATTATCGCAGAGTATTGGATCACCAACCTTAAGGTAACGGCAAACAACTCTACAAGCAGGAAAATCACAGTGACGTCCGATGAACAGAGCGCCGCTGCGCTTGCTCCCGGGAGCGGAACATATATAGAATACCCTAATAAGGAACATAATGTATATTATTGGAAGGCTATCGTGCTTCATTCCGGCAACCACCAGACGACAGGTTCCGGAGTCAATAAGTGCGACGACCCCAATCAGGTATCCGCATTCAGAATGGTAAATGGAGAGGCCTGCTATCAGAAGGCCGGCACAACCGCATGGACGCCCTTCAGGAGCGGTGATCAGCTCGTATTCTATTATCAGGAAAAGATCGGCGACAATATTTCTTTGCCGAACGCGCAGGTCATCGTCTCTGACTGGCCTACAACCATTCCACAGAGCTACTGGCTGAATTATGAGGTCTATGATGCCGACACCGGAAAGAAAATGGGTGAAAAGGTAACATACTATTATTCCGCAGTGGATGTAAAGACTGTCACCGTCACTCCGACCGACGGTTATCAGATCGATAAGATAACGGTCCAGTTCGGGAACGGAGCACAGACCGAGCAGAACGGTACCTCGTTTGGAGTGAACCTTGCAAAAGGCAACGCAACGGTAAGGATATACCTTACGAAGACCGTGACGAAATACACTGTTACGTATGACCCCAACGGCGGTCTTATTGACGGCAAGCCGGGAAACGTAGTCATAAGCGACCTTGCTTTTAACAGCAATACGCCCAATGTAAGCATACCCACAAGAGAGGGATATACCTTCTTAAGCTGGACGCCCACATGGAGCGCAAAGGTCACAGCAAGCGTTACATATAAGGCGCAATGGAAAAAGGACGAGATCAAATACACCGTCACCTATGACGGCAACGGGAATACCTCGGGCAGCGCGCCTGTCGACGGCAGCAGCCCGTATGTCACAGGCACACAGGTAACAGTGAAAGGAAATACCGGCAGCCTCGCAAAGACCGGATACATCTTTGACGGCTGGAATACAGAGAGGGTAGGAACGGGCACGAAGTATGCCGCAGGCAATACCTTTAATATCTCCGGAAACGTGACGCTCTATGCTCAGTGGAAGCGCAACGAATACAGCGTGACCTTTACGGCTGATGCAAACGGCAGCCTTGAGGGCAAAAGCTCCTACACTGGTATCACTGCGGGAACGCTTTGGAGCGCAGCGGGTATAACCATCCCCACTCCCAAGGCCAACGAAGGATATTACTTCAAGGGCTGGAATCCCGTGATACCGGATGGGACTACTGCTATCAACAGCGATCTCAGCTATGTGGCGGAGTTTACCAAGAAGCAGGCGATAACGGTCGACATAACCGGCAAAAACGGCACCGAGGTATATGACGGCAAAGAGCACAGCGTTAGCGGCTTCACGAGCAACGCCCCCGATGGAGTCACAATAGCGCTCAAGACCGACAAGACCGCAGCAGCATCGCGCACGGACGTCGGTACGACGAGCATGGGTCTGACCGCAGACAGCTTCACGGTCAGCTCGACGAACTACAGCGTAACGATAGGCACAGTGACGGACGGCTATATGACCATCACGCCCAAGGCAGTGACGGTCGACATAACCGGCAACCACGACAGCAAGGTCTATGACGGCGACGAGCATACCGCGAGCGGCT
>CAYVOZ010000130.1:2982-6044 GCA_964453325.1 uncultured Christensenellaceae bacterium
ACTGTATCGCTCAAGCAGGGCGTGAGTGCAGCGGCAGCGCAGAAGGACGTCGGCAAGACTGAAATGGGTCTGAGCACTGACGACTTTGAAACGACATCGACAAACTATACCGTAACGATAGGGACAGTTACGGACGGATATATGGAGATCACCAAAGCTGATCTGACTATTGAGGCCAAGGACAAATCAGTGGAGTACGGCACGGTCGAAAGCGCGACGTTCGAGTATGATCCGAAGGGCTTGAAGGGAACCGACACCTTAATGAGCATAGGACTCACCGTGACGGCCTCGACGACGAAGGACAATACGACCGATGCAGGCACATATACCGGTGCAATAACGGTTAGCGGTGATAAAGAGACGGCGAACTACGATGTGACCTATGTACCCGCGGATCTCACGATAACTGCCAGCAGCGCGCTTTCCGTGACCGCAACAGGCTACAGCGGAATATACGACGCCGCAGAGCACGACGCACTTACGGCGGTGACTCCTTCAGAGTCCGATGCAAAGCTGACATACAGCCTCGACGATGTAAGCTTTGGCGAAGAAATGCCTAAGCTCATGAACGCAGGTACATATAAAGTATATGTGAAGGCGGAGAAGGCGAACTATAAGACCGCCGAGACTACGGCAGAGGTCACGATCACCAGGGCGGAGCTCACGGTCACTGCCGATAACAAGAGCAAGACCACAGGAGCAGCGGTACCGGCTCTGACCTATACGTCCGGCGGACTTTTAGGAACAGACACCGTGAGCGGCATAGGACTCGAGAGCAGCATCGTACTGGCAACGAC
This sequence comes from uncultured Christensenellaceae bacterium, assembly GCA_964453325.1. Classification (GTDB taxonomy): domain Bacteria; phylum Bacillota; class Clostridia; order Christensenellales; family Christensenellaceae; genus JAZRGP01. The sequence goes on from CAYVOZ010000130.1 coordinate 3,780, forward strand.
CGCTACGGCTGCCAGCCCCGTCGGACAGTATCCCATCACCGCGACAGGTGACAAGGAGACGGCTAACTACACGGTCAGCTATACCGACGGCATACTGACAGTCAGCGCGCCCTATACACCTCCGGCAGATCCTCCGGCAGATCCCCCGGCAGATCCCCCGGCAGATCCTCCGGCAGATCCTCCGACGGAGCCCGTACCGGTCCCCGAGCCCGGCACAGGCGAGACAGTGACCGTTGAAGCAGAGCCCGTACCCGAGGCAGGCGGTACGATGTCCGGAAGCAATGACGGCGACGGCAGAGAGCTTGAGGAGATATCCGACGAGCCCGTTGCACAGGCGGGCAAGAGCTCCAGGTCCTGGGCGCTCGTCAACCTGATACTCGCGATACTCACCGCGCTCACGAGCATAGCGCTCCTCATAGGCTTCATAGGCAAGAAGAAGCAGGAAGAGGAAGAACGCGGAGAGAACAGGGAATACGATATAAAGAAGAAGGGAGTATGGAGATTATTCAGCCTCGTTCCCGCGATAGGAGCGATAGTGGTGTTCATACTCACCGAGAACATGAGCGATCCCATGGCGATAGTCGATAAGTGGACGATACTCATGGCGGTAATAGCAGTGATACAGGTCGTGACCGCGATATTCTCCTCGAGAAAGAAGCAGGAGAAGAATGACGACGTCAGGACTGCGTAAGGAAGAATAGAAAAAGAACCAAAAGGGCCCGCCGGATAATTCTCCGGCGGGCCCATCTCCGTCAAAAACATGTATTATGACGGGACTGCCGTGTTTTGACTGCGCCCGCACATGCGGTCACGGCCGTCAAAACACGATATGCATACGACGCTGGGCCTATTAAATTTGATTTAAATTCAAGAACTTTACAGTCTAACTTGTTCAGCTCAAGTCATACTATACCCGGCAGAAAACGGACCTTTACTCGTTGCCTGCGGCAGCCTTCTCAAGCCGTCTGTTGCGGAACCAGAGAGCGGCGTCTATCGAGACCATGACGATGTTCAGCATGTATATCGGACAGGCGATGTCAAAGATCCCGGCGAGGAGCTTATTTAACAGTCCGCATATATAACCGAATATTATTACAAAGGAAAACACGATGCTTTTACCGCCCGTGCTTTTGCTTTTATAGGACTTTATTATGGATATAGGCCATGCGAAGCCGAAGCACAGCAGCATGACTATTTCAAGTATCGGGGCTTGCAGCCCGAAGATCGTGATGTTTGACATTTATTTTTCCTTTCGTATTTGCGTTTTAACTATCTTACAATCTTTATATCTGCAATGCAAGCCGGTACATGCTTTTTTTCGGGCGCTTATGGCACAATACAGCACGCCGCGACATAAAATATCAGGTACGAAGGCGATATTTGCGAGGTGCACATAAACGGTATGGGTGAATACATAATTCGCGGCGGCAGAAGGCTTATGGGCGAGATAAGCGTGAGCGGGGGCAAAAACGCGGCGCTGCCGCTGCTGGCGGCGTCGCTTTTGACGCGTGATACGGTGAGGATCAATAATTGTCCCGATATTACCGACGTAGCGGATATGACGGAGATACTCTCGTCCATAGGCGCAAGCGTGCGGCGGGAGGGCAGTGCGGTGACGGTATGCGCGCGGGAGATCAGCACCTGCTTTATGCCGGAGGAGCTGTCCCATAAGATACGCTCGTCTATCTTTCTTATGGGCTCCATGCTTGCGCGCGAGTCGCAGGCCTGCTTCTTCTCGCCGGGCGGATGCGAGATCGGAAAGCGGCCAATCGATCAGCATATATATGCGCTCGGCGCTCTCGGAGCGGATATATGCGAGAAGGACGGCAGGATAATGTGCTCGGCAAAGGGGCTAAAGGGCGGGCGCATCAGGCTCGCCTTTCCGAGCGTAGGCGCAACGGAAAACGCCATGCTTGCAGCATCTCTCGCGGACGGCGTTACGGTCATACATAACGCGGCCCGCGAGCCGGAGATAGTATGTCTTGCCCGGCTCCTAAAAAGCATGGGTGCGAACGTGCGGGGCGAGGGTACCCGGACAGTGATAATACGCGGACAGAAGAGCCTGCACGGAGCCGATTTTTACTGCATACCCGACAGGATAGAGGCGGGTACTTTTCTGGCGGCGGCTGCGGCAACGCGGGGCAGCGTGACAGTGACCGACACGGACCCGAGACAGTATTCTTCTCTTACAGGACTACTAAAAAACTCGGGCGCGCGTATAAAGACATATCGCGACGCGGTCTCGATACAGGCGGGGAGACTGTC
>CAYVOZ010000130.1:6054-7999 GCA_964453325.1 uncultured Christensenellaceae bacterium
ATCCCGGGTTTCCCACCGATATGCAGGCGCAGATGTGCGCGCTGGCATGCGTGTCCGACGGAGTTTCGGTCATAAACGAGACCGTATTTGAGAGTCGGTACGGACACCTGAGCGAGCTCATAAAGGCGGGCGCGAATATATATATAAAGGAAGGCCGGGTATTTATAACGGGCAGAGAGTCGCTATCGGCCTGCCGTATGAGCGCGCATGACCTGCGCGGCGGAGCTGCGCTTGTTACTGCGGCGCTTTGCGCGCGCGGCGAGAGCAGAGTGGAGGGTACTCAATACACAGACAGGGGCTACGAGCGCTTTGAAAGCAAGCTGCGGGCTCTCGGCGCGGACATATCCGGGGTTTGAATTAGCCTGATATTTATGATATACTTTATAAGCGCTGAAAACAAAGACCGGTACCTGACGCTATTAAAGTATATCGGGAGGATGATCGATGCCCAGAAGGATATTGATAGTAGACGACGAGCCGAGCATGACAAAGGGCCTGCAGTTCAGTCTTGAAAAGCAGGAGGGCTATGAGGTGGACGCGGCATATGACGGGCAGGAGGCTCTTGACCTGTTTGAGCCGGATAAATACGACCTTGTGCTGCTGGACCTTATGCTTCCAAAGATAGACGGCATGGAGGTATGCCGCAGGATAAGAGAGATATCCGACGTTCCCATAATAATGCTGTCCGCAAAGGACGCCGATATGGACAAGATAATGGGGCTCGAGTACGGAGCGGACGATTATATTACAAAGCCCTTCAATATTTTAGAGCTGAAAGCGCGCATCAAGACGATATTCCGCCGCACGGATGCTCTTTATCAAAAGACCCGCGACAGCGTGATGACCGCGGAAAATATGACCGTGGATCTGACGTGCCGCAGCGTAACGATAGACGACAGGAGCATAAACCTGACGGCAAAGGAGTTTGACCTCTTGCAGCTCTTTATAACCAACAGGGGCAAGGTCTTTAACCGTGAGAGCCTGTTAGACATCATATGGAAGCATCAGGGCGACCTCAGAATAGTGGACGTTCATATACGCCGCCTCAGAGAAAAGATCGAGGAGGAGCCCGCAAACCCGAAATTCATACTGACAAAATGGGGAGTGGGCTACTACTTCTCCAATGCGTAAGCTTTTTAACTCCGTAAGATGGAGACTTATCTTCATCTATGTTTTAATAACCGTATTTGCGTTCGGAGCGGTGTCGGTGCTCATGACGCGCATAATCGAAGGCGAGCTTTTGGACGAGCGTGTGAGCGAGCGGATAAAGGAGGTAATAGCTATCTCCGTATCCGCCGCGCCCGAGCTTTCCGACAAGGACGCTGGTTCGCTGTATTCTCTCGCAAAGAACGCGAGCCGCGAGCTTTCCGGGCGCGTGCTTATTGTGGACGCAGCCGGAGTCGTGCAGATAGACAGCTTCTCCATGCTCAACGGCACGCAGCTTATGGGCAGAGAGATAATAGAGGTGCTCGTCGGCGAGAAGGACACCTCCTTCGGATATCATAAAATACACTCCTCGGACGGCGACAGCATATGGGCTGTCTATTATACCTCCGTCATAGTCGAGGACTCACGCACCATTGGCGCGGTGCTGCTCTCGCAGAGCATTCAGGACGTAGTTGCGAACGTGAATATGCTGCGCATACAGTTCGTTTACGTCTTTGCGCTGGCGATAGTCGGCATATTCATACTCTGCTATCTTTCCACAAACCATATTTCACGTCCTATAGAGGAGCTGACCGACGGCGCAAAGAGCATAGCCGGAGGCAAGCTCTCCACGCGCGTGAGCCCGCACGGCAGCAACGAGATAGCCGAGCTCGGGCGCGTGTTCAACGTCATGGCGGACCAGCTCGAAAACGTGGACAAGCAGCGCAGCGAGTTTGTTTCCAACGCCTCGCATGAATTAAAGACGCCCGTGACCATCTTGAAGGGGCAGCTGAGCGGA
>CAYVOZ010000131.1:0-7996 GCA_964453325.1 uncultured Christensenellaceae bacterium
CTTGCAACTCTAATACTCAATAAGCTGCGCGGCACCTTCACCTGCGTGTGCGTCAAGGCTCCCGGCTTCGGTGACAGGCGCAAGGACATGCTTCAGGACATCGCAATCCTCACGGGTGCAGAGGCTGTCGTATCTGACCTCGGCATGGAGCTGAAGGACGCAACAGTCGCTATGCTCGGAAGAGCCCGTCAGGTCAAGATAGGCAAGGAAAACACCATTATTGTCGACGGCGCCGGCGACTCCAAGGCGATCAAGGACAGAACCACACAGATCTCCAAGCAGGTTGAAATCACAACCTCTGATTACGACAGAGAGAAGCTTCAGGAAAGACTTGCAAAGCTTTCAGGCGGCGTAGCTGTCATCAAGGTCGGCGCAGCCACCGAGACCGAGATGAAGGAGACCAAGCTCCGCATAGAGGACGCTCTTGCCGCAACGAGAGCAGCTGTCGAGGAGGGCATCGTCCCGGGCGGCGGCACCGCAATGCTCAAGATCGAGAAGAAGGTAAAGTCCCTTATCTCCGGCAGCACCGGCGACATCAAGACCGGCATGAACATCGTTCTGCGCGCTCTCGAGGAGCCTATCCGTCAGATCGCCGCAAACGCGGGTCTCGAGGGCAGCATAATCGTAGAGAAGATACGCGCGAGCAAGTCCGCGTCATTCGGCTTCAACGCCGCGACAGGCGCATATGTCGATATGTATGACGCAGGTATCGTCGACCCCACCAAGGTCACGCGCACCGCTTTGCAGAACGCAGCCTCCGTCGCAGCAATGCTGCTGACGACCGAGAGCATCGTCACCGACATACCCGCTCCGGAGCCCCCGATGCCCGCAGGCGGCGGCGCAGGAATGGGCGGCATGGGCGGAATGTATTAAGTAACTCCGTCAAAAAACATAGTTTTTTGACGGGATCGCCGGGTTTTGACTGTGACCGCACAAGCGGTCACGGCCGTCAAAACCCGATAAGTGTAGGCTTGGGCGTACATGCCGCCCTGCACCTATGAAATTTAAGTTTCTAAGGTCAAGGACTTTTTTTGACAATCCGGCGCACCGACCGTATAGACACGGTCGGTGCTTTTTTTGTTCTTTTCTTTATGCAGCTTCAAAATCATGCTAATATAGGCTTATCAAAGATACATAAAAGGAGGCCGCTATGTTTATCAAAGGTGCCTTTATACTCCCCCATCCGCCGCTCATACTCCCCGGCGTGGGCAGAGGCAAGGAAAGAGAAATAGATAAAACGATAACCGCGTACACAAAGGCGGCACGTCTTTGTGCGGATATCAAACCCGATACTATCGTCGTAATATCCCCGCATTCCGTGTGCTATTCGGATTATTTTCATATATCCCCGGGAGAAAGAGCCCACGGAGATATGTCGCGCTTCGGCGCACGCGGGGAAACCGTGGATGCGGTATATGATACCGGGTTCGTGCGCGAGCTCTCGCAGAACGCGGAGAGGGACGGCGTCCGCGCAGGCACTCTCGGCGAACGCGACAGCTCTCTCGATCACGGCACGGTCATTCCGCTGCGGTTTATCGATGCTCAGGGCGCGAAATATAAGCTAGTGCGCATAGGCCTGTCCGGGCTGTCCGTCGCGGAGCATTACAAGCTCGGCATGTGCATAGCTAAAACCGCAGAGGAATTAAAACGCCGCACGGTCATCATTGCGAGCGGCGACCTTTCTCATAAGCTCAAGCCCGACGGGCCGTACGGTTATGCAGCGGAGGGTCCGGAGTTTGACGCACAGGTCACGCAGGCCATGCGCGACGCAGATTTCTATAAATTTATGTCCTTCTCTCCGTCGTTTTGCGAAAAGGCGGCGGAATGCGGGCTGCGCTCGTTCCTGATAATGGCGGGAGCCTTTGACGGGCTTTCGGTCAAGAGCGAGCTTTTGTCCTATGAGGGCGTCACCGGCGTGGGCTATGCCGTGGCGGACTTTTTCCCGGGAGAGCCGGACGAGTCGCGCTGCTTTTTGAAAAAGTATGCCGAGGCTCAACAGGCCATTGTTGAAAAGCGCAGAAACACCGAGGACGAATATGTCCGCCTCGCAAGGCTCAGCCTCGAGGCATACGTCCGCACTCACAGGCGCGCCGCTATGCCGGAAAGCCTGCCGCCGGAGCTGACGCAGAGGGCCGCCGGGGTATTCGTGTCCGTCAAAAAGCACGGTCAATTAAGAGGCTGCATTGGAACTATAAAGCCCGTCACGGAATGCATCGCCGCGGAGATAATGAGAAACGCCGTATCGTCCGCGACTGAGGACCCGCTCTTTTCTCCCATAGAGCCGTATGAGCTCGACGAGCTGACCTACAGCGTGGACGTGCTCGGAGAGACGGAACACATATCCTCCTCCTCCGAGCTCGATACCGGGAGATACGGAGTTATCGTGACGCGCGGGATGCGGCGCGGATTGCTGCTGCCCAACCTCGAGGGCGTGGACACCGTCGAGAAGCAGATATCCATCGCCAAGCAGAAGGCGGGTATCGCGGAAAACGAGCCGTGCTCTCTCGAGCGTTTCGAGGTGGTGAGGCATAAATGAAGGCCGTATGCGCTCTCTGTCCCCGGCATTGCAATATCCCGGAGGGCTCGTCCGGCTTTTGCCGCGCGCGCGTCAATCGGGACGGCAATGTTTGTCTTAAGAACTACGGTTTGCTTTCCTCCATGGCTCTCGACCCTATCGGGAAAAAGCCTCTTGCGCGCTTCTTCCCCGGCTCCCTCATACTCTCCGTCGGCGGCTGCGGCTGCAATCTCTCCTGTCCGTTTTGTCAGAACAGCGAAATATCCATGTCCGACGGCGCGGGAGCGTATGTATCCCCGGGTGAGCTCATAGACCGCGCACTCGCGCTCGTACCGCGCGGAAACATAGGAATAGCGTATACCTATAATGAACCACTCATATCATACGAGTATATACGCGACTGCGCCGCTCTCGCGCATGAGCACGGACTCAAAAACGTGCTTGTGACGAACGGCTGCTTTTATACCGAGCCCATATCGGACCTGCTTATCAACATCGACGCCATGAACGTCGATCTCAAGGCCTTTACGCAGTCCTTCTACGACAGGCTCGGCGGCAGGCTCGAAACCGTGAAGCGCTTTATCGCCGAGAACACAAAGAGCCGCCACGTCGAGGTGACGACTCTTATCATTCCCGGCGAAAACGACTCGTCCGGGGAAATGCACGATCTGTCAAAATGGCTATGCTCTGTGAGTCCCGATATACCGCTGCACGTGAGCCGCTTCTTTCCGCGTTATAAAATGGCGGACAAGGCTTCCACGCCGGTCGGTACCGTATATGCGCTCGCGGACGCCGCCCGCGCTCACCTTAAATACGTCTATACTGGAAACTGCTGAGGAACGCTGACGGTACGCTTTTTTCCGTCGTCCTTTATTCTCCCGCGACGCGGCGTGAGGCACAGCTTTATCCTTACGAACACAAGCCCTATAAGTATCAGTATGCGCATCGCTCCGCGCTTCTGCTCTGTGCGCGGCATGCGTTCGGTCACTGCGCCGGTCTGTTCAAAGGCCTTTATCCTCAGTCTGCGGGAGCGCCCCGGCGTCTGCTGCCGCTCCGTCCGCACAGCAAACGTCTGCTCTCTTCTCACCATTTCACCAGACGGTAGTATACTCTGGCCGTCATTCTGAACGCTATAACGTATATCAGCGAGAACACCACGCTTGTCACGACTATGCAGATATAGGTTATGGCGTCGTTGGTCATTACGAATGCGTTATTCATGAGCTTTATCATATTTCCCGCAGCAAATACGTGCATCAGCGCGAGTATCAAGGGCAGGAAGAACACCGTCAGCACCTGCTTGTTTATAGTTCGCTTGACCTCGTACCCGCTCATGCCTACCTTCTGCATTATGCGGTAGCGCTCTCCGTCCTCATATCCCTCGGACACCTGCTTGAAGTACATTATCATGACCGTATTGACGAGGAACAGCAGCGCGAAGTATATGCCGAGGAACAGCAGCCCGCCATAAAGGGCGTTGCCCTCCTCGCGTTCGCTGTCGAGATTGCCGCTTTGATAGATCGCAGTTTCGTTATCCCCTGCCATGATACTGTATACCGTATTGGCAAAGCCTTCCCCAAATGCCTTGCGGGCGTCGGGAGTGCCTTCGTAGTCCGCAAAGACGTCTATGCGGCCGCTGAATTCCTTATAATAGTCATCCACGGCTATTCCGGGCGCGGAGGCATAGAACACCCTAAGCGCATCGTCATAGTCCGCCGTGACAATGTAGACCTTTTCTACGGTCGGATTGTATTTTCTAACGGAAAACGCGCTGTCGGACTTGATGCTCTCCACTTCAAAAACGGTTCCGTTTATGTCCACGCTCTTCATGTCGTTCAGCGGCTGGGCAGACAGTATGCGTATCTGCCCGGGCTCGAGCGTCAGGCTTTCGCCCGTCACGGCGTTATAGTCCTCCGCCGTTATTATATACAGCCCGTATATGCTGTTGTACGCGCCCAGATCGCCTTTTGCTATGGAAGGGAAGCCGGACGTCTCATCCGAAAACTCCAGCTCTCCGCCCCGCAGTATCACGGAATACTGAAGATATCTGTACATATCGACGCGTTCGAGCGTCACTCCGCTCGTTTTTGCCAGCTCGTTTATTGCCTCTCTCGGCTCATCCATGCCCGGCTCCTCGAGTCGTCTGTCATAGGTCACCGTTATGCGGCTGTCGTCGGGTATCTGCTTTGCGAGTATGTCCTCGCGCCCGAAGTACAGAGAGCAGACTATCGATATAGTTACCAACACCATCGTGGAGAGTATGCATATGTTTGCAAGACCAGCGGCGTTCTGCTTCATGCGGTGCAAAAGTCCGGATATGGACACGAAATTTCCGGTCTTATAATAGATGCGCTTATTTCGCTTGAGCAGGCGCAGCACCGTCTGGCTGCCGCCTATGAAAAGGCAGTATGTACCCGCTATGACGAGGAACACCGCCGGCCAGAAAAGACCGATAGCCACGCCCGATACCGTCTGAAATATGGACAGCACATAGCCGAAGCCCACGAACAGCACGCCTATTATCGCTAAAGGGACGGCGCCGCGAACCTTCTTTTCGCCCTTTCTCTGGCCCCTAATAAGGTCTATGGGGTTTGCGAGTCGCACCTGACGGCGGTTATACAGGCCGTTCAAAAGAAAGATAAGGCAGAAGAACGCCACTGTTATGAGGTATGCCGGGAACGTCAGCTTAAAGCTGCTGCCCTCCGCAACGCTAAGCACCGCCATGAGCGCCATGAATATGAGCTTTCCGAAAACAGTGCCGGTAAGAAGACCTCCCGCCAGAGCGCAGGAGTTCATTATGAAGCCCTCGTGGCGGACTATCTTGCATACATGCCTTTTTTCCAGTCCGAGCACGCCGTAAAGGCCGAACTCCAGCCTGCGGCGCTTTATAAGAAAGCTGTTAAGGTAGAACATATACCCCACCGTGAACAGCCCCATGATGACCATGCCGAAAGTCATCATGAACATAAGCGTCGAGCTCGACCATCCCATGTTTGCGACGCTCTTGCCCGTTATAAGGTCTATTATGATAAAGAACATGGCGGACATGATCGCCGTCGCTATCGCATAAGGCAGATACATGCGGCGGTTCCTTATGAGGTTATCCTTTGCCAGCTTCCAGTACAGCTTATTTTTCATCGTTCTCACCGCCGTTTTCCAGCACGGAGACAGTCGCGACTATGCGCTCAAAGAACTCCCTTCGCGTCATATCTCCCCTGTAAAGCTGATTGAAAAGCATGCCGTCCTTTATAAAGAGCACGCGCGAGGCATAGCTCGCGGCGTTGGAGCTGTGCGTGACCATGAGTATCGTCTGACCGCCGGCGTTGAGCGACGTGAATTTGTCCATGAGGTTTGCGCTCGCCTTTGAGTCGAGTGCGCCCGTGGGCTCGTCCGCAAGCAGTATTTTCGGGTCTGTTATGACCGCGCGCGCAACTGCCGCGCGCTGCTTCTCTCCGCCGCTGACCTCATAGGGGTATTTCTCTAGCAGCTCGCCTATCCCGAGGCTCTCCGCAAGAGGAACGACCTTTGCGAGCATTTCCTTGACTTCCTTGCCCGCCAGCACGAGCGGCAGAAGTATATTGTCCTTTATAGAGAAGGTATCGAGCAAATTGAAATCCTGAAATACAAAGCCTAAATTGTCGCGGCGGAACGCGGAAAGCTGCTTATCCTTTATGTCGCGCATATTAGTACCCTGCAGCAGCACGTCTCCCTCGGTAGGCTTATCGAGCGATGCGAGTATGTTTAAAAGCGTGGTCTTGCCCGAGCCGGACGCGCCCATTATAGCCAGAAATTCGCCCTGCTGCACGGTGAAGCTGATGTCCTTCAAAGCCATGCACTGAGCGGAGCGGGAGCGCTCGTTATATATCTTTTTAACGTGCTTTACTTCAAGTATTTCCATTTTACAGTCTCCTTTAAAGCTTCTGTTCTTTTTTTACTATCCCATATTAAACCGAAAGAGGAAATGTCAGCCATCGATTTGGCTTACATTTCCTCTCCGTTTTCTTACATTTTTGTAAGCTTTATTTGAACAGCACGCTCATGACCGTGCCTTTTCCCGGTCTTGAGCTCACGGACAGCTCTATGCCGAGGCTCTTTGCCACGGTCGAGGCCATATAGAGCCCGAGTCCGCTCGCGCGGTCGTTGAGCCTGCCGTTAAAGCCCGTATAACCCTTCTCGAATATGCGCTCTATGTCCTCCGCGCGGATGCCTATTCCGCTGTCCTCTATCGCAAAGCCACTGTCCACGGCGTATATGCTTATCCCCCCGCGCTCGGTGTATTTGACGGCGTTGCTGAGTATCTGCTCGACTATGAACGCCAGCCACTTTTTATCCGTTATGCGCGTCTGCCCCGTCTCTTTAAAGTCCGCGCCGAGCCGCTTGTATATGAACATAGTCTTATACTTCTTTATGCTCTCGCGTATGACCGGGTCTATATCGACGCACTCGAGCACAAGGTCGTTCTCCGGGTTCTTGAGCTTTACATACTGCAAGGCCATCTCGACATAGCGCTCTATCTTGAAAAGCTCCTGCTCGTATACGGGGTCCGCGGTGCTGTCCCCTTCTATCGCAAGGCGCATCGCGGCTATGGGGTTCTTTATCTGATGCAGCCACATCGTATAATAATCGACCTGCTCGGAATACTCCTTTATTATCTCGCCGCGCTCCCTGTCCATGAGCCCGTAAAGCGAGCTGATTATGTCGGAATAGAGCTTTTCGATGTTGTTCTCGCTCTCGGGATAATCGTGCGCGGTGTGCGTGAGGCTGTCCTTTATATCCGCGAGGCGCGCCACCTTTTCCTTATACCTGAACAGATCGAACACCACGAAAACGCCTATTACGAACACATACAGCATATTCGCGTATATGATGGTGTTTGTATCCGTGCGCAGCAGCAGCATGAACGCCGTGAACGTCGCGCATGCCGCGAGCGCCGCGCAGAGCATCGTGCGTCTGTACCGCAGATATCCCTTAATCATATATTGCGTACCCCATGCCCTTTTTGGTGACTATGAGCTCCCTAAGGCCCGCGTCCGCGAGCTTTGCGCGCAGGCGGTTTATGTTTACGGTGAGGGTGTTGTCGTCCACAAAGCTGTCCGAGTCCCAAAGCGCCTTCATGATGCATTCGCGCGTGACTATGCTGTTCTTTCTCTCCAAAAGCGTGCTCATTATCCTGAGCTCGTTCTTTGTGAGCTCGATGCCGTTGTCCCCGTATTGCAGCACTCCCGCGCCCGCGCAGAGCACCGCTCCCTTTGCGGAGAGCTCGGGCGCGGTCACCGTATAGCTGTATGCGCGGCGAAGCACCGCGTTTATCTTGGCCGTGAGCACATCCATGGAGAACGGCTTCGTTAGATAGTCGTCGCCGCCCATGTTGACCGCCATGACTATGTCCATGCTCTCGTTGTGCGAGGAAAGGAATATGACCGGCACGTCCGAGCTCTTGCGTATCTCCCCGCACCAGTAAAAGCCGTTATAGAACGGCAG
>CAYVOZ010000132.1:0-6127 GCA_964453325.1 uncultured Christensenellaceae bacterium
AAATCCGCGGCAAGGCTCTCGTATAAGGCCGCCTGCGAAAAGGCCAACCCCGTGCTGCTCGAGCCCATCGGCAAGGCCTCGGTCACCATACCCGACGAATACATGGGTGATATAATAGGCGATCTCAACAGACGCCGCGGCAGGATACTGGGCATGACCCCCTGCGAGGACGGTCAGATGGTAGAGGCTGAGGTGCCTATGAGCGAGATGGTCAAGTACGCGACAGACCTGCGCTCCATGACGCAGGGCAGAGGCTCCTTCAGAGTCGACTTCCTGAGATACGACGAGCTGCCCGGTCAGTTTGCTCAGAAGGTCATAGACCAGTATAAGAAGGAACAGGAAGAGGATAAATAATAGCCTCACAGGCACACTAATAAAGCCGGAAAAGACGAACAAGCAAAACGCCTTTTCCGGCTTGCGTGTAAATGGGACAAACGGAGGTTGTATTAAATGACATCCCTGATCGACAGAATAACCGAAGCGGAGGCGCAGGCGCAGTCAAAAAAGCGCGACGCGTCCGTAAAGGCGAGAGAGATGGTCGCGGACGCCCGGACGAGGGCTGCGGCGAGCGTTTCGGAGGCCGCAAAGAGCGCATCGGAGCGTAAGAACGCGGCGTCGGCAAATGCAGAGATAAAGGGCGAGGCGCTTTTTAAGGAGATATTCGATAAAAACTCCGCAAGAGCCGACGAATACTGCGCGGCTGCGGAGAAGAAGTTCGAGTCCGCGGTCGATCATATCATAAAGAAGGCGCTTGAGCTATGATCGTTCCCATGAAAAGGCTAAGGCTCATAGCGCTTAAGGCCGACGAGGAAAGAATATTAAAGGCGCTGCAGGGTACGGAGACGGTGCAGATAATACCGCATACGGAGACTGCATTCGCAGAGGTCGCTGCGTTTGAGGAAAAGATAAAGAATATAAGGGAGACGCACGACTATATAAAGGGCTTCGGGAAGAAGCCGCTTTTAGCCGCGACGCCGGAATGCACCGTCAAAGAGGTGGACGAGGCTCTTACCGAGGCGGACGCCCTTTGCGGTCATATCGGGGAGCTGCAGCACGAGCTGTCCGCGCTCTCCGCGAGGATAGAAAAGCGGCAGTCGCGCATAGAGCTGCTGACGCCGTTTAAGGATATGGAAACGCCGATAGAGCGTATCGCCCCCACAAAGAACACAAGGATAATTGCGGTCGTAACGGACGCTCCGGGCGAAAAGGCCATTGAAGAGGCCTCTGCGGAGAAGGGCTTCGCGTGCGAGTTTTACGGCACGGGCGGCGCGGTGCGCGCGGCGATATTGGCGTGCATGAAGGACGACGACTGCCTTAATGACGCGCTCTCCGGCCTGAATGCGGCGGAGTTTCGATTCCCCGATGCGACAGGGACCGTCAAAGAGAATATCGAAAAAGAGACTTCATATATAAAGGAAGAAAAAGAGCGCATAGAGCGCATAAACGAGGAGCTTACGGAGCTCTCGGAAAAGCGTCTGAGCCTTGAAAAGGCGCATGACGCCGCGACGATAGACCGCGACCTTGAGCAGGGAAGGAGCGGACTATATACCACCGAGTACGCGTTTGTGCTGGATGGATGGATAAAGGAGGACGACGAGCAGACCGTGCGGGATGCTGTCGCGTCCGTGACGGACGCGTATGAGCTCACGGTCAGCGAGCCCGAAAAGGACGAGGTCCCGCCAACAGCGCTCAAAAACGGAAGGCTGGCGACGCCGTTCGAGTCGCTGACGGATCTGTACTCGCGCCCGGCATATGCGGGCATAGACCCCACGGGCGTAATGACGCCGTTCTATCTCATATTCTTCGGCATGATGCTCTGCGATACGGGCTACGGCCTTGTGCTCTTTATAGGCGGGCTTTTGTATTCAAAGCTCCTTAAGCCGAGAAACAACATGGCAAAGCTCGCAAAGGTCATAATGTGGTGCGGACTCTCCACTGCTGCCGCGGGGCTTGCGTTCGGCACGTTCTTCGGCATAAGCTGGCCGGATATATTCGGCGCGGGCACGATATTCCCGCTCATAGACCCGCTTAAAAACATAATGACCATGATAATACTGTGCTGCGCTATGGGGCTTTTCCATATGATGTTCGGCATAGGCGTAAAGATATTCATGTGCGTGCGCGACGGTGACTATATGGCGGCGATATTCGACCACTTCTCGTGGATGCTGCTCGTGCTGGGGTTGGTGGCGCTGCTTGCGTCGGGCTATGTCAGCGTTTCCTGGCTGCCGCTTGCCGCGAAGATAATGGCAATAACCGGCGCGGCAATGATACTGCTGTTTGCGGGCAGGACCAAGAAGAACATCATAAAGAGAGTCGGCGGAGGTCTCGGAGCGCTCTATAACGTGACGAGCTACCTCGGCGATACCTTGAGCTATGTCCGTATACTGGCGCTCGGGCTCGTGGGCGGCGCGATGGGCATGGTCTTTAACATGATAGGCGCGATGATATATAACGGGCTCGCGGTCATGGGCGTCGTGGGCGCGGTGATAGGTGTGCTGCTGGCGGGCATACTGCTCATAGTGCTGCACGCGTTCAGCCTGTTCATAAACACTCTCGGATCATACGTGCACTGCGCGCGTCTTCAATTCGTGGAGTTTTTCGGCAAGTTTTATGAAGCCAACGGGGAGATTTTCCGCCCTCTTGGCTATAATTCAAAATATGTAAGGATAAACAAGAAAACTACTTTCAAGGAGGAAGTGTAAAAATGGAAAATGCAGGTGTATTTGCGGGAGCCGATTGGGGACTTATACTGGCGATATTAGGCGCGGCGTTTGCGTCGCTGATGGCGGGCATAGGCTCGGCGATAGGCGTGGGCAAGGCCGGACAGGCAGCCGCGGCGGTAGTAGGGGAGCATCCCGACCGCTTTGGCAACTGCCTCGTGCTGCAGCTGCTTCCCGGCTCGCAGGGTATATACGGACTGATAATAGGCTTCTTTATACTCATGAACTGCGGCGTGCTCGGCGGAGCTGCCCCCGACATCACGGGCGGACTCAGGCTGCTTGCGGCGTCCATGCCTATAGCCTTCGGCGGTCTTATATCCGCCGTCCATCAGGGCAAGGTGGCCTCCAGCGGCATAACGATGATAGCCCGCCGCTCGGACGGCTTCGGAAACGCGATGATGCTCACGCTTATGGTCGAGATATACGCGCTGTTTGCGTTCCTGCTCTCGCTGCTCATGGTCATATAAGGGAAAACAAAAGATGGCAAACGAAAACGGTTCTTCCATATTGATAAGCCGTATACTCTCCGACGCCGACGCCGAGGCCGAGCACACGCTTGCAGACGCGGCGGCAAAGGCGGTCGCGATATGCTCAAAGGCGGAGGCCGAGGCAGCGAGGCTGACCAGTGAGGGCGAAAAAAGCGCAAAGGCGGCGGAGGACGCAGTGCTCGACCGCATGAGGACGAACGCGGAGCTCGAAAGCAGAAAGTATCTGCTTAAGAAAAAGCGCGAGCTTATCTCGCGCGCGTTTTGCGAGGCGGAGGCGCGCTTTAAGGCCATGCCCGGCGAAATGAAGGCTGACTTTTTTAAGACGCTCATAATAAAGGAGTGCGAGGGCGGAGAGGTGCTTCGTCCGTGCGCTGCGGACAGGAGCGTATTATCGTCCGTACTCTCCGGCGCGAACGACGCCCTAAAGGCGCAGGGCAAAGCGCCCGTCACTTTGGGCGAGGACGCCGACATAGACGGCGGCTTTTTGCTCTGCTGCGGGAGCTATGAAAAGAACTGCTCCTTAAAGGCCGTGTTCGGTCAGCTGACAGAAGACGAACAGCATAACGTTGCAGAGCTGCTGTTCGGGGAGGGCGCATAATGCCTCAGGACAGCAGGATATACGGCGTCGCCATGGTGCGGTGCCACGAAAACAGCCTGCTTGACAGGGAGGACATGGACAGGCTCATCGAGCTTTCGGACGCGGAGGCGATGCGCCTTCTGTCCGAGCTGGGATACGGAGGCGGCGAGGAGCTGCCTATAGAGGAATTCGAGCAGCTCATAGAAAAGGAGACGGACGCGGTGCGCGCTCTCGTGAACGAGGCAACTGCGGACAAAAAGGAAACGGACGCGTTTTTAATGAGCGCGGACGTCAATAATCTCAAGCTGCTTTTAAAGAAGCGTCTTACGGGGGACAAGGGCGAAAATGTGCTCATGCACGGCGGCTGCTTCGATCCGCAGGAGCTTTCGCGCATGGTATCGACGGGCGACTATTACGGGCTGCCCGACGTTATAAAAAAAGCGGCGGAGGAGCTGGAGCGCGGCTTCGATCAAAAGGTCGATCCGGTGGAGCTGTCCTATAAGCTCGACGCGGCGTACTTTGAATATGCGCTGCAGTGCGAAAGCCCGCTTGTACAGGAGTATTTCCGCACGCTTATCGACTTTGAAAACCTGTTGGCCATGCTGCGCGCAAGGCGCACGGGTCTCGGAGAGCCTTTTGTAAGGAAATATCTGTTTCCCGGCGGCTATGTAGACACGCGCGTATTTACGGACGCCTTCAGCGTGCCGCTCGAGGCGCTTGCAGACAGGATACCCCAGAACCCCGCAAGCTCGTATATGGCTGCGGGCATACACGAGGCCGACCGATGCGGGAGGCTTTATCCCATAGAGCGCGAGCGCAGCAGCTTTCTCATATCCCTTGCGAAAAAGGGAAGAGGAGAGCTCGAGAGCAATGCGCCGGTCGTGGGCTTTCTGCTCGGAAAGGAGCAGGAGGCGAGATGTCTGCGGCTCGTGCTGACGCTCAAGCGCAACGGACTGAGCGCGGAAAAGGCAAAGGAAAGGATAGGCGAGCTGTATGTCTGACGTTGTAAAGCAGATAGCCATGATAGGCGACAGGGATTCGGTGCTGCTCGCAAAGACCGCGGGCATGGACGTATTCTTCGAGACGGACGGCACAAAGGCGTCGCGCCTCATAGCCCGCCTTGCAAGACAGGGCTGCAAGATAATATTCATGACGGAGCCGGTGTATGCAAAATGCACCGAAATGATAAGCAAATACGCGGCGGAGACATATCCCGCGATAATACCGATACCCGACAGAAACGGAACGACAGGGCTCGGAATGGCGGGCATAAAGGCCAATGTCGAGAAGGCCATAGGCGCCGATATCATTTTTTCGGAGGAAGGTTAGATGACACAGGGAACCATAATAAAGGTCTCGGGGCCGCTCATAGTGGCCGAGAATATGGCGGACGTGCAGATGTACGACGTCGTCAGAGTCTCGGAAAAGCAGCTCATAGGCGAGGTCATAGAGCTGAGAGGCGACAAGGCCTCGATACAGGTATATGAGGATACGGTGGGCATAGGCCCGGGCGAGCCCGTGGTATCCACCGGAGAGCCGCTTTCCGTGGAGCTGGGGCCGGGACTCATAGAGAGTATATACGACGGCATTCAAAGGCCGCTCAATAAGATACGCGAGACGTCGGGCAGCAGGATAGAGCGCGGCGTGACCGCGGATTCGCTCGACCACGAAAGGCTGTGGCTCTTTAAGCCGACGGCAAAGCCCGGAGACGAGCTCACGGCGGGAGATATACTCGGCACGGTGCAGGAGACGGAGGCTGTGCTGCATTATATCATGGTGCCTCCGAGAGTGTCGGGAAAGCTCACGTGGATATTCGAGGGCGAGGCCAATATAGTGACGCCCATAGCGAAAATAGAGACGAAGGACGGCGAGAAGGAGCTCTGCATGATGCAGAAGTGGCCCGTCCGCCGCGGACGTCCTTATAAAAACAAGCTCGCGCCCAAGGAGCCCATGATAACCGGTCAGCGCGTTATAGACACGCTCTTCCCGATAGCAAAGGGCGGCGTGGCGGCGGTGCCGGGGCCGTTCGGCAGCGGCAAGACCGTCGTGCAGCATCAGCTCGCAAAGTGGGCGGACGCGGATATCATCGTATACGTCGGCTGCGGCGAGCGCGGCAACGAGATGACGGACGTGCTGATGGAATTCCCGGAGCTCAAGGACCCGCGCACCGGGCTTTCGCTCATGAAGCGCACGGTGCTCATAGCGAACACCTCGGATATGCCCGTTGCGGCGCGCGAGGCGTCCATATACACAGGCATAACGATAGCGGAGTACTTCCGCGATATGGGCTATAAGGTCGCAATAATGGCGGACTCGACGTCGCGCTGGGCCGAGGCCTT
>CAYVOZ010000132.1:6165-7952 GCA_964453325.1 uncultured Christensenellaceae bacterium
GATGCCCGGCGAGGAGGGCTACCCGGCATATCTGTCGAGCCGCCTTGCGGAGTTCTACGAACGCGCGGGCATCGTCGAGACGCTCGGCACGGAAAAGCGCACGGGCGCGGTCACGGCTATAGGCGCCGTTTCGCCTCCCGGCGGAGATATCTCCGAGCCGGTCTCGCAGGCAACGCTGCGCATAGTAAAGGTATACTGGGGGCTTTCCTCAAAGCTCGCGTACGCGAGGCACTTCCCGGCGATAGACTGGCTGACGAGCTATTCTCTGTACGGCGAGAGGCTGCAAAGCTGGTTCGATTCAAACGTCTCGGAGGAGTGGGGCGCGCTTGTCGGAAAGGCCATGCACATGCTGCAGGTCGAGAGCGAGCTCGACGAGATAGTTAGGCTCGTCGGCATAGACGCGCTCGGCTTTACGGACAGACTCATGCTCGAGGCTACACGCTCTATAAGAGAGGACTATCTGCATCAGAACGCCTTCCATGAGATAGATACGTATACCTCTCTGAAAAAGCAGTTTTTGCTGCTTAAACTGATAATACAGTACTACGAGCTGGGCCTGAGGGCGATAGGCGCGGACGCTTCGTTCTCTGCACTGGCGTCTCTGCCCGTGAGAGAGGCCATAGGCCGCTTTAAATACATACCCGAGGATGAAACGGAAGAGAGCTATAAGCGCATATCCGCACAGTTGGAGAAGGAGATGCGCGAGCTTTCGGACGGAGGTGAAGAGGATGCGTAAGGAATACCGCACCATAAAAGAGGTCGTCGGCCCGCTTATGCTGGTCGAGAATGTCGAGGGCGTAAAGTACGAGGAGCTTGTGGAGATAGAGCAGGCGAACGGCGATATACGCCACGGGCGCGTGCTCGAGATAAACGGCGATAAAGCGCTTTTACAGATGTTCGAGGGTACTCAGGGCTTAAGGATATCCGACGCCAAGGCGCGCTTTTTGGGGCGCTCGATAGAGTTAGATGTTTCGCCCGACATGCTCGGCAGAGTCTTTGACGGTATGGGACGCCCTAAGGACGGCGGCCCGGAGCTCATAGCCGAAAAGCACCTCAACATAAACGGCTCGCCCATGAACCCCACGGCGAGAGACTACCCGTCCGAGTTCATACAGACGGGCATATCCGCGATAGACGGACTTAACACGCTCGTGCGCGGTCAGAAGCTGCCGGTGTTCTCGGGCAGCGGACTTCCGCACGCAAACCTCGCCGCGCAGATAGCGCGTCAGGCGAAGGTGCTCGGCAAGGACGAGAGCTTTGCCGTCGTATTTGCGGCGGTCGGCATAACCTTTGAGGAGGCGGACTTCTTCATAAACGACTTCCGCTCCACGGGCGCTATAGACAGAACGGTCACGTTCGTCAACCTCGCGAACGACCCCGCTATAGAGAGAATAGCGACTCCGCGTATGGCCATAACCGCCGCGGAATATCTCGCCTATGACCTCGGCATGCACGTGCTCGTTATAATAACCGACATAACGAATTATGCAGAGGCGCTGCGAGAGGTCTCCGCAGCCCGAAAGGAGGTCCCGGGCAGAAGGGGCTATCCGGGCTATCTGTATACCGACCTGGCGACGATGTACGAAAGAGCGGGCAGGATAAAGGACAACAAGGGCTCCATAACCATGATACCCATACTATCCATGCCCGAGGACGACATCACGCACCCCATACCGGATCTGACAGGATATATAACCGAGGGACAGATAATACTATCCCGCGAGCTGTATAAAAAGGGCATTACTCCGCCTATAAACGTGCTTCCGTCGCTTTCGCGCTTAAAGGAC
>CAYVOZ010000133.1:0-2108 GCA_964453325.1 uncultured Christensenellaceae bacterium
TTGCCTGCCGTATCTCTTCCCATTGTTTTTCTGTGAACATAAAATTAAGCTCCTTGATTTGATTTATTAAAACCAATTTCCCTGCGAGTCCTGCATAACTTCTTTCCCGCACTTTGAGCAGGTGGACGTTAGATTCACACGCAACACGTCACCGGCTTTATAGTCCGGGGATGTCCCGTTACCGTTATGCCATCCGAATACTCGACAAGTCCATTTCATAGGCAACACAGTACGATCCAGAATCATTATTACCAACGGAACTAATACCACCCCTAGTAAAATTTCCATAAATTCCTCCTTAATTTAATTTATTAAAGACATGACCCAGACATTTCTTCGCGTTTTGATCTTTCACGACAGCACGTGGCGCATTTGTACAGCGTCTCTCGATAGTAAAAATCCCCTTCTTTTACAATTACTTGCTTGTCCACCAACCAATCATGAAAGCCTAAAAAGCATAATATTTTAACCACTAAAAAGCATAATATTTCAACCATTACAACGTCCTTTCGGGTACTCCGGTATCTCAGATATCAACCGCGTTGCCTCGGGATAAGATATTTCCGGACAAGGGCAGTCTCTGTACGAAGTCTCGTTAATAAGCCAATTTACGTTACCGTTCTCAGTAGCAAAATAAAAGTAAATATCGTCCGGGTATGGTGTTTCGTATTTACTCGTCCGGCTGCGATATAACTTAAAAAACTCGGCCCAGCGCAGAGCGCCAACAAAGCATTTGAAATTTAGCTTTTTAAGCTTGTCCATTACATATACCATCATCTGCTGACGTGGATCTGTAGCCATGCTAAATCCGGGATATTCTAGCAAGGCATTTGCCTCGTTTAACGCGGCCTTTGCTGCATCAAACTCGTCTGTGCTGCGATCTGCTACTCGAATCACGCCTTGTAATGCATCAGCCATTTTTTTAATTAATATATCTTTGTCACAAAGCATTTTCTCACGACGAGCGTTTTCACACGCTGCCGAATGATGCGTGTTATTTATAGTTCCACAAAAAGCACAAACTTGGTCGCTCATTTCTTTTTCATCCTTTCAGCCGCCGATAATGCGGCTCTGATCAGCTGATAAGTTATTGCGCTCTGCATCTTACCGTCGTTTTTCGCCGCGATAAGCGCCTCCCGCATCTGCCCGATCAGCTTGTTGCGCTCGGCAGTAGCCAACGCCGCTGCCGAGATAATACAGGCGTCGCTCATTATTCTATCTGTTTGCCGCCCAATCTCAGCTTTTGAAATGACTGATTTGTCCAATATTTTATAGACACGGCAGCAGATTCAAGATTTAATCTGGCGTCATTTTTTGATTTCGCCTCTACGCGCCATTTATTAGCATCAGCTTCTAGCCGCCCAATCTCAGCCCGCGCCTTGGCGAG
The DNA here is from genome assembly GCA_964453325.1 of uncultured Christensenellaceae bacterium. Taxonomy (GTDB): domain Bacteria; phylum Bacillota; class Clostridia; order Christensenellales; family Christensenellaceae; genus JAZRGP01. The sequence goes on from CAYVOZ010000133.1 coordinate 1,388, forward strand.
CTCTCGCTCAAGCTTGCAGGCAATGTGCGCCGGCACGGTTTCGCTGCCATCCGATTCGATTGCTACCCATTTATCAGTTCTCGGCGTGTCGCTCATATTTTACCTTTCATGATTTTAGTCAACGTCGGAAAGCTCTTGAAACTCGGCCCTTTCGCGAACGCTGTAACACCCTGCTCGGCAAGGCCATTATAATAGCAATCTTCACAAATAAAGGTTTTGCCGACCAATCTGAGATGCTGCGGCAAATGAAACACTTCAAGATCGCTGCAGGCATGGCATCTGTAATGTGCTTTGGGGAGTTTCATAGCTATTCGCCCCCATCTGCCGCGCACAGGGCGGCTTGTGATATTTTCGCGATCTGCTGCATAATCACGACAAGCACTTCTGGCTCGCTGCCAGTTTTTGATGCAAACTCGGCACATTTTTGCAGCGCCTCATACATTGCGGGCGCGGCTTTCTGCTTCGCGTCTATACCCCCTTAGAACGCGATCAAATGGGTGAATCCGATGCCAGTCTGGCGGGGCGCTTCGCGGCCAAAGAGGCCGTGGCTAAGGCCCTGGGCTGCGGCATCGGCGCGGTGAGCTGGCAGGAGATCGAAATCCTGCGCGGGCCGCAAGGGGAGCCGGAGCTGTGCCTGCACGGCGAAGCCCAACGCCGCGCCGCCGAATTGGGGTTGAGTACCTGGTCGCTGAGCATCAGCCACAGCCAGACTCACGCCGTG
>CAYVOZ010000133.1:2118-7941 GCA_964453325.1 uncultured Christensenellaceae bacterium
GTAGACATGCACTCGGCCATTCTCGTCAATAGAACTCGTCGGGCGCTGACATGTCGGGCATATCGTGTAATGTTGGCTCATTTGCCACCCCTTCCAGCCGCCAATAATGCGGCTTTTATTATATTTCGGTCAAAATCATAGACGGAAGCACATCTGTCTACGTGCGTATCTATCAGGCTCGTAACTAGCGAATCGGCCAGTCGTAGCGCCTCCCGCATCTGCTCGATCAGCTTGTCGCGCTCGGCGATGACGGCCTGATCGTGCTTATGCCGCAGCTCCCATGTTGCGCCAGCTGCTTCATAGGGGGCTTGCGTTTTCATGCAGTATTCCCATTCCTTCAGCCGCCCAATCTCAGCCCGCGCCTCGGCGAGCTGCTTGTCTTTGTCGGCAAGCTCTTTCGTCAATTGTTCGATAGTATCTTGCAATGCCGTTTCTCTTATATTTTGAAAATAGCTTTCGTCACCAGGCCATATACCGCCGTTATCCATTGTTATTCTCCTATAGATTTGATTGTATCTAGCGTTGTTCCAACGCTTTCTGACAGGCCTTGCATTTCTTTTCCAATCTGTTCATAAGTCTTTTCAAAAATTTCTTGTTTGCAAGGGTACAGCTTTCGCCAATCTGTCGGGAAGGGCTCTTGGATTAGATAATCACCAAGCGAACAAATCATCTCGCCTTCCAATGTCGGGATTTTCAAAATAGGATTACCGCCAGCATCATAGCCAGCTGTTATATTCATTTGCAAAGATGTCGCCCAAGAATAAACCTGATTTTTGGTCTTTTCTGTAAACTGCATAGCTTCAATTACAACTGGCTTTTTTCGGTATCTCATGCTTACTCGCCCCTTTCAGCCGCCGATAATGCGGCTTTCGACAATCTAATAGCGTCTACTGCGTTTTCTGGAATAAACAACAGGGCTAGTTTCAGCGCGACGCGCATCTGCTCGACCAGCTTGTCGCGCTTGGCGATCTCAACGTCTTTGTCATCCATTTCGGCGTCTGTAGATACCAGCGTGCATGTGGTATATTCTTTAAGCCGCTCAATCTCAGCCCGCGCCTCGGCCAGAGATTCTTTCAACTGCTGATTTTCTTCTGATGCACACGTAATAGTATATTGCTTGTTTTCGATCTCAGACGCCAGCCATTTGATTAAGACGCCTATGTCTGGCAGAGTGTTTGGTTGATTATGCGCCTTTTGCCAAAGCTTAATTGCTTCAGCAGCGCATTCATGCTGATGATCGATCAGAGTTTCGAATTGCTCGACTGTATCTTGCAGCTGAGCAACCTGGGTTTCAAGATGTTTAATTTTAGGCTGATCATTCCAGTCTCGCATTCCTTTTTCGTAGTCTGGAGTTGGGGCATATACGCCAGATGTGATCTTATCAAGCTCGAGCTGTAACTTGCAGCTAGTACACTGAACTACGTCGTAGTCAGAGTCGGAGCTATACGCCTCTATGTGCTCAAACACTGCGTCGCCACCACATTTAGGACAGTTTTCCAGCTTATCCATTTTTAGACTCCTTTAATAAATCATATAGGCCGGCATTGTCGTTTTTTAATGCACGTATCTGAGCCCGAGCCTCGACCAATTTAGCATTAGCATTACTCAGGCGTTCGCGCAGGCTACAAATCTCGTTCTTGCCCGTCTCCAAGCACCAAAGCAAATTCTCCATTCGACTCGTATCGATTATATAATAATCTCCGAGCTCTGACCGTATACGTTTATCACAGACATCAATTAATTTACGAAAGCTCGATGCATTTATTTTTTTAGGCATTTTTCTCATCCTTCCAATGTTTATGATTATGCTGCTTACACTCATGATGTTTTGCGTGAGACAACGTGCAGCCCGTGCGGATATTTTTATTGCCACAGTTAGTGCAACACGCCATTCGTTCGATTTGCTCATTTAAAGCAACTATCTTTCTCATAGCGGCCTTTTCACGAGCTGTACACTCTCGGGCACGCATTTTATATGTCTCAGCTCGTTCCTTGGCGAATTCTAAGTCAAACTCTAGTTTGTTTATGCGCTTATTCGCATTGATTAAATCGCTCTCGAGCTTAGAAACTTCGTGCTCGACTAAAACATACGTCCCTATACAGACCTCGTCTTTTATATGGTCGATAATATCTTTAGTTATCGGCAATTTTTCAGTCATTTAAACTTCTCCATATTAAGCAATGCATCGTTTATGTCGATCAGCATATCGTCATCAGGCGTGTTGCCCTCGAAATGCTCGGCCTCGGTTTTGGTCCAGGAATACAGGCCTGACAGCGCTGCGTATGCCTGCGATATTACGCTCTTAAGCTCGGATATTTGCTTGGCTGCTGACTCGTCTAGCTCGCGTCTGCGCCACAGTTCGTTTTTGTAATTAAATTCGGCGTTATTTATCTTCAGCTGCATATTGTCGATTTCGATAGCCAACCTATCTATTTCTCGCAGCAACGTATTATTAAGCGAGACATTACTGCCATCACGAACTAACGCGCGCAATTTTGATAATATACCATGCGCATCTAAAGGGAATCGCGTTACATATGTTTTTACGTATGCCATTAAATATCTCCTTAATAATCTAAACTGGCAATCTCCATCCATTGGTCATCGTGATAAACGCGCAATTTATTTAGCGCAGCATCGAAATATACTGCGCCCTGTACAGGATTGTCAGGAGGTGAGCCGGCCGGAAATGCCTGTATCACAGCAGCCTGGTTTATGTAAGCACCTGCAACAAAATAGCGGCCCGTGGATATTTCCAATAAAGGCGGCGTTAACGACGGCATGCAATCATATAAAATTACATCGATATATTTAGAGCTAATTTCCTTCGTTGTTTTTGTCATTGTTAGACTCCGGCTCATAAATATCGTCATCGTCGTCGACGCATTTATAGTTATCATCTACAAGCTCATAATATTCATGCAAACTCGGTCTAAGCTCGAAAGCGATTTCGTACGCTAATTTACTGCCAGACTCCGGCACACAGATATTTAGCTTATTATTTTCTAAGATTATGCGGCCACAGTTATTTGCTGTATCTTCGTCGGCATAGGCATAATAAATGTATAGATCGCTATAATTTTTAAATATTTCGTTTATAATTGGCATCGGCGCAGCCCAGGCGGTGTCGAAATAATAAATTATATTTTCTCCGTCGCAGCCTTGATCGTGGTTATAGCTATTCCATTTCGTGCCCCAGTTAGTGCATGACCAGTCATACCAGTTTCGGCCTTGCGTGCGCTGCTGATCTTCGAATGATAAATCATCGCGATAAATATCATCAGGCATAGGTATGACTTTCTCAAAATCTGGGAAGGCCGTATTCTCTTCTATCACGTCTGGCTCAAAGCCTTCAGGTATATAATCTATATCAGGCAAATTGCACTGCTTAAATATTTTGTTTTGCTCATCCCACCGGCCGTACGTGTGTTCGCTATGATTAACATAAAATAGGGTATTGTCATATGCGACTCGAGCATGCGCCGGCTCAATCGTCGTGTATGCATTTAATAAACTTTTAATGCGTTCAGGATTGCCTTTGAAAATTAGCTTATTTCTTACATGATTTGGCATATGTTTTATCTCCTTAGGAAAATTCGCCGATAATTAAATCGTATGTACCATCACCGTGAGCTACGCAATGCAGGCCATCGATTTTATGACGTAACAAATTATTAGGGCCGAGTTCAGCATGATTACGCAAAAAGCTATTTTCGTCCGGCTCTTTCGGGTGGCTGCGATTAATAATAATATTTAGCATTTTGTCGGCCGGTATTATCTCGCCGTATTCGTTGACGATCACTGATTCTTTGAGTTTAAAAAGCTCTATCCAATCGTTTAAATTTTTTGGAAAAGCTGCTAACTTCGGCTCTACGTGTAATGAAAAACACCAGCCACAGGCGCTCAAGCCTATATGCATGATTTCTTTTGCAGATCCGCAGCACGGACAAAGCCCTAATTTCAGATAATAATTTGTACTCACTTAGACTGCTCCTTTAATTTTTTTTAGCCATGCATAGACAGTCGTCAGACTTACGTGATAAGCAGCCGCCGCTTCGCGAGCCGACAAGCTCGGGTTGCGCTGCTTGAATTTTTTAAAATCTCGATATTTATCTATTCTCGGGAGAGATCGTATATTTGCCATTAGACTCTCCGGATAAATTTTCGAGCGCTTTCAGGCACTGGTAGCCTAAGTTGCAATATTTTAATCTCGGCTTTTAATGCCTTGACTTCGGCTTGCAAAGCTTTTACAGCATCTATAATATCTTTAAACGACACACCATTGGCAGAAATACACCCGCCGTCGATTTCGGACATTGACAAGCCCCGCCACGACGAATTATTATTTGCGACCACGTTCTCAAATCTAAGTCCATCTCCAGCCATTGTCATTGGCGTGGATAAAATATTCGTGGCTATTCTACTGGCCCGGGCGAGGGTATTATCATTTAATTGCTGACCAACGAGCTGAGCCATGTCTTGAAAAGCTTGTTGCCGCAGCCTGGCCTCTAATTCTGCACCTAACTGTTGATTCTCCAAAGCTGCAATCATACGTCGATCCATGTCTGAGTTTTCCGGTACCGACCCGAAGTCATTATTATTATTATTATTATTATTGTCACTCACAGGCAGCACCTCCTGGTCGTTTTATGCTTAGTAATTTACGCGTTGGTGATTTACTTCGTTCGGCTTCGTAAACGGCTAACTTAGCTTCACACGCATGCAAAGCTTCAGCTATGCGACTTAGGTCTGACCTGAGTTTTTTATTCTCTAACGTTAGTTTGCTTTCACATATATCCGGCTTAAGAACACCGCGGGCCGTTATATTAAACATAAGCGCGTTAATGCGGCTATTAGCCTCAGTACTCACGCCGATGTTTTCGACGAATAAGCCAATTTTAGTTAAGTGCTGGCCGATTAAATCAAATGCATCTATACCGTCGTATAGCTCCATAAATTGCCTCCCTATAAATTGATCGTTTTACTTATAACATAAATTGGCATTATATCTAAAAAAAGACGGGCTTTCACCCGTCTTTTTTATTTTTTAATTAGCTTTCGTCTGAAATTGCGCCGTAGTCGTAGCCATAATCGCTGTCATCAGGATCGTCCGACGTCAGGTCATCGTCCCAAAGGTCGTATTTAAGCATTATTCGTCACCTCCATGATTTAAAATCCAGATTGAGAGCTGTAAAATCGTATATTTCCAGCACCTATTACACGAAGCTCCCGCGCTTTTCTGTGGTATTTAATTTGCACATGGCCTTTGAAACCCTTTATCAAGCATGTAGTCCAGGGCTTTGTTATGTGGTCATCGAAATCTGGCCGTAATTTTAACGCCTCACTAAGCAGCATGACTGCGACCTGGCCAGAGTCGGCACAGAACTCTCCTATTATTTTTGCAGGGCGGCGCCCTACGATTTGCATAACACTGCACGACCAATCACCATAGATTGTATCACGGCCTATGCCCGACGATATGCCGATGGCGGGCAGGTTTTCGCCGTACTTGCTTTTTTTCCAAAGCTCCCGACTTGCGCTATCATGCGGAAATAAATAACAAGGATCGGTGATTATTATGTCACCATCATAGTACTGGGTCAGTACTCGCTCGGATTCGGTTACATACTTATATCTATCCTGCTTGGCCCATCGCCTTGCCCTGCCTCTACGACTATTCTCTCGCGTTGTCTGACGAAGCAGTTCAGATTGCAATAACCTAGAGGCGCTTTCAGCGGATAGATCCGGAAAGTGTCGAGTCAACAACGCATTTATTTCCCTGTCAGGGTTGGGCTTTAATACATCGATGCTTGATAGAAAAA
>CAYVOZ010000134.1:0-1834 GCA_964453325.1 uncultured Christensenellaceae bacterium
CCACTTGGCGAGGACGACCTTCTGCTGGTTGCCGCCCGAGAGGTTCACGACCATCTGGCGTGAAGAGGGCGTTTTTATGTTCATTTCCGCGATGTATTTGTTGGCGGAAACGATCTTCTTGGATGCGTCCACGATGCCGGCTTTTGATATTTTATCCAGAGCCGATATCGTGATGTTGTCCTCTATGTCCATAAGCATGTTGAGGCCGTATTTTTTACGGTCCTCGGACAGATAGGATATGCCGTATTTGATGGCGTCGGCGGGTCTGTTTATCCTGAGCTTCTTGCCATCGAGCTCTATAGTGCCGGAGGTATAGCCCTTATAACAGCCGAATATGCTCATCGCCAGCTCTGTGCGTCCGGAGCCCATGAGTCCGGCGACGCCCAGTATCTCACCGCGGCGGAGCTCAAAGCTGACATTATCGACAAGATTCCTTGTGGGGAGCTCGGGATCCTTAACAGTCCAGTCGGAGACCTTTAAAAGCGTATCGCCTATTTCGTGAGGTATTCTCGGAAAGCGCTCCGTCATGTCTCTGCCGACCATGCGCGATATCATCTTTTCCTGTGTTATCTCGCTCACGGGATCGGTGCTGATAGTCTGACCGTCTCTGAGAACGGTGACAGAATCGGCTATGCGGAACACCTCTTCGAGCTTATGGGTGATAAATACGCAGGTGACGCCCTTGTCCTTGAGCGTTCTCATTATTTCGAGAAGATTATCCGTCTCAGCCTCGGTCAGCGGAGCCGTGGGCTCGTCGAGTATAAAAAGCTTTGCGCTCTTGGATATTGCCTTTGCTATCTCTACGAGCTGCTGCTGTCCTATGCCGAGATTGATAACGGGAGTCATTGGATTTATGTCAAGGCCGACCTCTGCCAGATAGCGCGATGTGCTGCTCATAGTGAGGTTCCAGTCGATCGAACCGCCTTTTTTCATGAGCTCGTTGCCAAGGTATACGTTTTCCGCTATGCTCATGTTTTTAACAAGCGCAAGCTCCTGATAAATTATGGCGATGCCTGCGTCTTCACTCTCTCTGATATTCGAGAACTTCTTTTCCTCGCCTAAAAATTTGATGGTGCCGGTATATGTACCGTGCGGATAGACTCCGCTCAGTATCTTCATAAGCGTGGATTTTCCGGCTCCGTTCTCGCCGACCAGAGCGTGGATCTCGCCCTTTTTGATCGTGAGGTTTACATTATTCAAGGCCTTTACGCCGGGAAATTCCTTTGTTATGCCTATTAGCTCGAGAATGTTTTCTTCCATTTCATCCTCCGTAAATTAAGTATCGTTGCAGGAGGCCTGTTTAAAGCCCCCTGCAACGAATGTAGTCTTTTAAGCCCTATCAGCCCTGAAGCTCGGCCTCGGTGAAGATGCCGCCGTCAATGAAGATCTCCTGGAGGTTGTCCTTGGTGACGACTATCATGTCAACGAGGACTGCGTTGATGTCGGCAGTGCCGTTGTTTACAACGCCGTTGTACTCGGGTGTGCCGCCGCTCAGGAAAGCGTCGATGGCCTTAACAGCCGTGCCTGCGATGAGCTTGGAGTCCTTGAATACGGTCATGGACTGTGTGCCCGCCATTATTCTCTTTGCAGCAGCCAGCTCGCCGTCGCCGCCGGTGACTACTACCTTGCCTGCAAGACCCTGAGCCTCAAGCGCCTCGACAGCGCCGCCGGCCAGACCGTCGTTCGGGCAGAGAACAGCCGCTACGTCGTTGCCGCAGCTGGTAAGAGCGTTCTCAACGTTTGCAAGTGCTACAGCCGGATCCCAGCCGTCGCAGTACTGATCGGCAACAACGGTGTAGGAACCGTCGTCGATCTTGCTCTGTATAGCCTCAAC
>CAYVOZ010000134.1:1844-7833 GCA_964453325.1 uncultured Christensenellaceae bacterium
AGAGGATGCCGTTGGAGTCTGCGGGCGAGCCGCCGACTACGATGATGTTGCCGCTCTCTACGTTCTCGGCGATGAAGGTGCCCTGAAGGGTGCCGACCATATCGTTGTCCTCAGCCGTGAAGGCGTCGGGAGTGGAGTTCTCTATCATTCTGCAATAGGAGAATACAGCTACATCCTCTGCGTGTGCGGTCTCGACGATCTGTGCTGCGGAAACGGTGTCCACTGCGCAGACTACGAGCAGATCAACGCCCTGAGAGATGAAGTTGTCGCACTGCTGATACTGAGTGTTGGCATCTTCGTCAGCATACTGTATCTCAGCCTTGTATCCGAGCTCCTCGAGACCGCTCTTTAAAAGCTCTGCCTCAGCCGGCCATCTGTCGACCAGCGTGGAGGGGAAGGATATACCTACGAACTTCTGCTCGGCAGGCTCTTCTGCTGCGGGCTCCTCCGCTGCGGGCTCTTCTGCTGCGGGCTCTTCTGCTGCCGCGGGCTCTTCTGCCACGGGCGCCTCGGTCTTTGTGCAGGCCGCAAATGCAAATACGGTCAGGACTGCAAGTACGAGTGCAAGAATGCGTGTTACTTTCATTTTCTTCCTCCAATAAATAGTATTTATTACCGGCATAGCCGGAAAAATGATCTTGATTTGTCTTTTCTGGTTCGTTTTCCACTTTTATATATAAATTATTGCATTTAAGAACGCGCTTTGCACTGCATTTGAAAAGAAAAAAAACGCACAAAAAAATCAGCTATTCCGTCGGAAAAGACGGAATAGCATTATTCTATCTGCTTATAATGTCGGATTTGTGCTATTCGGGTGTTATTCTATGACGTTCATGTATACCTGCTCATGAGGATACACTCCTCCGTCGATGACCACCTCGTCGATGTTCTTTCCTGTGACGAGCTGTGAGCTCACCTTATAATACAGTATATCGCCGTAGCCGTTGTTTATAGTATCGGAAAACGCAAACGGACGTCCGATGGCCATTCGGTATGCCGCGAGGGCCGCCTTTTCTGCAAGAAGATCGTATGCCTTATAAACGGTGGCGTACTGGACGCCCTCCACGATGCGCTGATAGGCGGCGAGGTCGCCGTCCTGACCGACAACGGTTATGGAGCCCGTGATGCCGCCCTCCTGAAGGACCTGGATAGCGGCGCCCGCAAGCGAATCGTTTGTAGCGATTATGCCGTCTATCTTTACGTCTGACGCCAAAAGCTCCTCCACTGCGGCATATGCGGCTTCGGTCTCCCAGTTTTCCGCATATACCTCGCTGACGATGTTTATTCTGCCGTCTTTAATATAAGGCTCCAGTATCCTCATGTAGCCTTCTTTATACAGCACGGTGTTATAGTCGCCTGTATCGCCGTTTATGAGTATTATATTTCCGCTTCCCATACCGTCTATCAGGCCGAGAGCCAAAAGCTCTCCGACGCGTACGTTGTCAAAGGAGTAATAGGCGTCGATATGTGCGTTCTCAATAAGCCGTTCGTATGCCAGCACGCTTACGTTTTCTCTGTCGGCGCGTGCGAGCTGGTCGGTCAGATAAGTATAATCCACGGGTATGACGATCAAGGCGTCTATGTTTTTATCCAGCAGCTCGTCGATCTGGCTCGCCTGCAGTTTTGGATCGTTATTTGCGTTCTGAATAATGACGTCCGCGCCTAAACGCGAGAACTCCGCGTCCAGAGCTTCTCGGTCCTTATACCATCTCTCGACGAGCAGGCTGCATATGGAAATTCCTATAAGGGGCTTGGCGTCCGACTCGGACCGGGGCGTTTCCGCGCATCCCGGGGCGACCAGCAAAAGCGCGGCAGCGGTCAGCACGAGCAGAACGGAGCGCAAGCTGCGGGAAAGTCTTTTTTTGTTTACGGATAATACGGTCATGCTCTGCGGCAGTGTCATTTTGCGTCTCCTTCAAAGCCCCTGCGGTATTCGGTCGGAACATAGCCGGTCTCGCGCCGGAAGACCCGGGAGAAATAGTTCGGGTCGTTATAGCCGACCGCAAAGCATATCTCCTTTACGCTGAGCTCGCCGCGCATCAGCAAACGCTCGGCCTCGGATATGCGGGTATTTGTCAGAAGCTCCGTAAAGCTTTTGCCGAAGGCGTCCCTGAGCGTACGGGCAAGAGTTGCTACGGACATATTTAGCTCGCGTGCGGCGGTATCCGGTGATATATCTGACGCGTAGTTGCTCTCGATATATGCGATTATAGGCTTTGCCTGCTTCTGCTTTTTTCCGCAGGAGCCGAGACTTCGTACGAGCCGGACATACTCCATGGCGGCTCCCGTAAGACAGGAGGGGGTATTCTGCAAAAGAATATCGCAGAAGGCCGCGGACAGGGACTCCGTGGCGTCCTCGGTCGATTTTTGTATATACGGCTGCGCAGCAAGAGACAGTGACGCGGCAATCAGTCCCTTCGCACTGTCGATATCTCCGCTCGCGAGCATGGGGGAGAGCGCAGAGGTGAGCGCATCCGTCAGCTCGCTCTCGTCGCAGGTATAAAGAGCGCCGACGTCCGCCGGGCGGGAGCCGTCAGTCTCTCCGGTATAGTATCTTATACATCCGTTCTGTTCGCTTTTGAATGCGGAAACAGCCTGCCGGTAGGATATCCAAAGCTCATCGGGGCTGTCGGCCTCCTTGCCGACTGCGAGGGTGAACGCATCGCCGATGCTTTTCCTGATGCGCGCGCAAAGCGAGTCCGCATCAAAGCCGGAGGGCATATAGAGTATGCTTTGACCGTTTGTAAAGCTGCCCGTAATAAGTCCGCTCTCTTTAGAAAAGTCTATGAGCACGGAGCGTACGCGTGCGCTGTGCGCTTCGTCAGCTCCGAGCAGTGCTATCCTGCCGCCGTCCGCTTTAAAGACCTGACTGTGGCACTTTAGAAGGCCGCTCGTACCGCCCCCGGTCATCATGCTTATTATTCCGTCGTTTGCGAGCGATTCGAGCGACGCGAGCCTGGATTTAAGCTGAATTGTCTCGTTCTGCTTTGCGTCGCGGCGGGCTATTTTCTCGTTAAGAGAGGTGAGCACGTCCACGATGCGCTTGGGTGTAAAGGGCTTTACGATATAATCGTATGCGCCGTATTGCAGGCTCTCCTTTGCATAGTCGAAAACATCATATGCCGTTATCAGCACAAAAAGCGTATACGGAGCGATGGCCAGTATGCTTTTCATAGCCTCGACGCCGTTCACTCCGGGCATATTGATGTCCATAAAAACGACGTCGGGATGAAAGCGCATCGCAGTCTCCACGGCCTCGCTGCCGGTGGAGGCCGTCATGGTCTCCGCAAATGTGATACCTTCTTTCTTGATGATAAGGCATATGGAATCGAGCACTATCTTTTCGTCATCAACTATCAAAAGACGCATTGTCAGCCTCCCCCAAAAATACAGTTACCGTTGTTCCGACGCCCAAGGTGCTGTCTACGGTCAGTACGTCGTCTCGCTCGTAGAAATGCTTAAGACGGTTATTTACGTTTGCGATCCCTATGCCGAGCGACTTTGCTTTTTCCGCAGATTCGTTTATGCGTTCTCCGCGCAGCAGCCGTTCAACATCACGGCTGCTCATGCCCATGCCGTTATCGCTTATCGTGACTGCATAGCGTCCGTTTATGATGCGTTCGGCGACCTCTATCCGGCCGCTCTCCGATCTGCTGCGGATGCCGTGAGCATATGCGTTCTCCACGATGGGCTGCAGCACCATAAGAGGCATGAGCACTGTGCGGCACAGCTCGGGCGGCAGCTCGTGCCTTATCTCAAAGGAAAAGCTTCCCGCAAAGCGCTTTTCAAGTATATACAGATACCGCTCGATCTGCTCTGTTTCCGAGGCGAGCGTGACGGGCTCCTGCATGTTTCTGAGGCTGTATCTGAAAAGCCCCGACATGTTGTCGAGAAACTCGACCGTTTCATCCGCGCCCTCGCGGTATGCTATTTGCAGACCGGCGTTTATGGTGTTGAACAGAAAATGCGGCTGGATCTGGCTTTGGAGAGCGACATACTCTGCGTCGCGCAGCAGAGACTGTATTCGCAGATTATCCATCTGCTCCTCCTTAAGGGCCACCTCGAGCAGACGCTGACGCTCTATTCTGTCTATACTGTTTCTTACGTCGGATTTCATTTTATTAAAGGCCTCCGCCATAAGTCCGGTCTCGTCGGGAAGCGCGATCTCTATATCGGGAGTCGAGAAATTGCCCTCGGATATCTCCCGCGCGCTCTTTGCCATCTGCACGATAGGCTTGCTTATAGCGTTTGACTGGTAAATAATGTAGAGCACGCACATGACGGTGACCAAAGCAAAGCTGACAATTATGATTATATTGAAGTTGGCCTGCTTCTCGGTATACTCGTTCAGCTCCTGATTGTTACTCTCCATGAGCAGCATGTTAAGACGCAGACAGTGAGTGCTTATATATCCGGAAAGACGGCTTATTCTGTCAAACTCCCCCGTATACTGTTCGCCGTTGCGGTTTATCTTTGCGAGCAGAGCTATGTTTACATGCGACATAAGAAAGTCGGTCATGCCACCTATGTCGCGCATCATCATATTTATCTCGGAGCTCGGAGGCACAGTCTTGAGCTCATAGGTCAGTATACTGAGCGTGTTCATGCACTCGTGAGCCGCCTCGAGAGAATCCGTCGTTTTGGTGGACAGGAATCTTTCTGTCGCGCTGACGAGGGAATCGACCTCGCTGTTTATGTCGAGTATGAGCGAGTTGTTATCGTATATGCGCTCGTACCGCTTATTTATCAGCACGTTTGAGACAAACACCATAAGGCATATGATACCCATGACGAACGCTATGAGCAAAAAGCACATAAGCAGACGCCGTTTTATACTCGAGTCAATGCTTGCGGAAAAGCGCCTGCGTGCGCTGTCATTCCTTTTCATCCGCGAGCCTCCCGATATGATAAGCTACGTTGCTGTCGTCTATCATGAAAATATCCGCTTCGATATTTCTGACCGTGCTATACGGTACGTCGTTTCGTCTTACGAGCTCGTCGATCGCGCTTTTTCCGATCTTCTCATAATCAACGACAAGGGAAGCCGTGATTATGCGCTTTTCTATAAAGCCAAGTATCTCCGCGGAGCTGCCGCTGCCCATTATATGAACATCGTTCACCTTGTTGAGATCGACGATGCTCTGCGCCGCTCCAAGGGTGGTGTTTGCATCTGTACAGCATATAAGATTGATACTCGGGTCCTCCTGAAGCAGAAGCCTCGTAGTCTCTCCCGCGTCAAAAACATAAGAGCCCGTGCCGCTCGAAGTCTTTATGGGAAAACGAAGAAACTCCGCCGCAAAGCCGGCAAAAAGCCCATCCCAGGACTCTACGAAGGAGTAGTTCTTGATTATGCCGATCCGAAGAGAGGAGGTATCCATTTCGCCGATGTAGTCTGCGGTGGCATGAGCCAGACGCGAGGAGCTTGCGCTGATGCAGGATATCTCCTTTTCTCCGTCGTATTTTCCTACTATAGCGATAACGGGTATGCTTTTTTCTTCGGCATATTTAAGCTCTTCGTCTGCGTCTCCGTGCTGAAAATAAACGGCGATCCCCTGTACGCCCGAGTCCACTGCCATTTCTATGCAGGAAGCGTCCTCTCTGTCTTTTATAAAGCCGGTTTCGATAAATTCAACGGATACTCCGTGCTCCTCTGCGGCGTACAGCATACCGTTCTTTATCTCGGACCAGCCTTCTGCCTGCGGATTTGTGCATATCGCAATATATCTGGACATGCCGATATCGCCGTTCTCGTTTTGGCCGCCGAACAGACCGAGAGCGAAAAATGTTATGGCAAAGACGATCACGATCATTGATATTAATACTGCCAGCAGCCCTATTATGAGGGAATTGGTCTTTTTCATGTCCTCTCCGGATGGTACAGTTTATATGATAATAACATCTCGGGTGACAAAATGCAAAAAAAGCGGCGCGGGTGACCGTGTCAAGTTGTTATGGAGTTTTAGAAACCAACAACAGCATTGTGAACAGT
>CAYVOZ010000135.1:0-5353 GCA_964453325.1 uncultured Christensenellaceae bacterium
ATTACTGAGGCTTATAGAAGCTCAACAACAATTTTGTTCCCATCAGAATACTAATGTATTTAGCAGTTACATGCTAAATAAGCTGACTAAGAAATTACACATTCTTGGTCAGCTCTTTTTTTACTAAAATTTTATAAACGGAGGATTATATGATTACAACTTACAAAAAACAATATGTTTCTAAGACAAAAGAAGAAAAGCAGAATGAAATGGATTCTATACTAAAATCTCTTGAAGATGGCGTTAGAGATGTTTTCGATTCGGAGAAATACAAGAAATATCTTGAGTTCTGCGGTAAGTTTCATCATTATTCATTTAACAATATTATGCTTATTCTTATGCAGTTCCCTAATGCTCAAATGTGCGCAAGCTATGCAACGTGGAAATCACTAAAAATGCAGGTCAGAAAAGGTCAAAGAGGAATTAAAATATTGTGCCCTATTCCCTACTCTTATAAGAAAAAGGATTATGATGGTGTAGATGATGAAACAGAAATTACTGTCAACGGTGTACACTTCAAAATAGGACACGTATTTGATGTAAGCCAAGTTGACGGCAACATGCCAACACTTGCTGATGAATTGAAAGACAATACTGAAAACTTAAAGGCTATTATAGACAAGGTTATTGCATGCAGTCCAATTCCAATTAAATATGATTATAGTCTAAAGAAAAGTGATGGCAATGGTTACTATGATTTGTTAACTAAAACTATAGCGCTTCGCGCAGGAATGAGCAGTCTCCAAACCTTTAAAACTTTAATCCATGAAATTGCTCATGGCATTATGCATAACGAAAAGTATCCTGACCGAAAAGCAGAAGTAGAAGCTGAATCTGTTGCATTTGTAGTATGCTCATCATTGGATCTGGATACAAGAAGTTATTCCTTTGAATATATTGCTACATGGAGCTCCGACAAAGGACTTAAAGAATTGAAAGCTTCGCTTTCTATTATTGAACAAGCTAGTAAAAGTATTTTAAATTTAGTGTTAAATTAAAATATGCTTTTTTAGTAAATGAGCTGGTTTGACTGCATCTTACAATATACAGACAAACCAGCTTTACTAATCATTGATTACATTATTAATTATTGTTAATTTTTTCTTTGATATTCTAAAATATCTGTTTTGTTTGCTGTTTCCTTATTACCATTTTTATAAAAAGTTAATGTATCATAAGAATCATAATTATTTATTTCATATTCCCATACCTCGTCATGGGAACTAAGCTTATTATAACTATGATAAAAGAATGTATTATCAATATCTATTCCTTCAAACCTAACACCATAAAACGGGTCTAAATTCACAATACTACCGTCGCTTGATACCCATTGACCATACACTCCAATAATTTTATCATAATCATATGTTATTTCTTTTTTATAAATGTATTCGTTATCATTAACATATAGAATTAATTCATTATCCTCTATCTTAAAATCTGCATCCAGATATAAAGGATGAGAATCAAAAGCAATAGTATCTGAGTCGACAATAGTGTAATAGTAAGGTCTATTCATAATGCCAACTATTGAAGAATCATTTAGTCCTATGAAAGTGCATTGCATTTCAGTATAGAATTCTAAAGAACCATCATTTTTTACACTATTCCATTTACCTGACAAATTCCTTACAATTTTATCAATAGTTTTCACGTCATCTTCCGAATCAACAAAGTCATCATTTTCTAAATCATACATATTAAAATCAGCCGAAACATCTTTTCTGTACCACTTTTCAATATTATTTATGATAAGCATATCTCCATCTAATTCATACGACCATTCTTCCTCTCCTTCATGAAATATCCTAATTGTATTATTATCATAGACTTTATAATCACCACCAGTAATATAGCCTGAAGAACGTTCAAAATTGTTATTTTCATCAAATGACATAATAATGTCGTCTTGGTTTTCCCAATAGCCATACAAAGATATATCCTTAATTTCTTGTGGAACATTCTCTTCAAGAACTTCCTCAAATACTATCTTGTTATCTGTCTTTTCTTCTGATACATTATCAAGATTAATTGTATCTTCATTTATAAATGGATAAAGGGAATAATCCTTAAGAGTATCTCCATAGACCATATTGCGAGAATTCCAGTCGCGATATGTATAATCACAAATCTTCCAATCACCATTAAACTTTCTTAATTGAAATATAGCAATATGTGTAAATAGTTTTCCATAGGAATCTTTAATTTTAAAATTAATTTGTACTATCACCTCATTTTCACTTTGGTATTTAGGACCTATTTCAATAATGTTTATTTTTTGCGGTTTAGTTAATATGTTAGGTCCATGCCAATTTCTCATACTATTGGTATTAGTAAGCTTATCATAATAATAATATTGGGCATTTTCAAAATCTCGATTCATAGCATATACAAAAAATTTTTCTGCAATATTAACAGGATTATCAGCCTTTTGCTCAAACTTGTTTTCTTTATATGTCATTATTGATAAAATTATTATAGCAATTATAGAAGATATTAATAATAACTTATTTTTACTTTCCATTCTTATAATATTTTTCATTCACTCGTTCACCCCTTAGTAAAAGTTGGTTTAATTAATATTCTAATCTTAGCTTATAAAGTTTATAACTCTCATAGTCTTCTATATTATCAACTACAGCTTCAGTAGAAATTATATTAAATTTATCTTCATCAGTGTTCAATTCTAATATTATTTTGTCCCATAAGTTATCTGATACTTGTCCTACATATTTGAGTGTATAAAATTGACTATTTTCTATTTGAACAATAGGAGTTGTTGAATATACAGTACCGATTCTGGTAAGTATTCCATCTTTAATATAATAACTACTGTACGCAGTAATATCACTTCCTTGAATTATACCTATACTTAATACATCAGGTTTATAACTTTCCTTATTATTGGTAGTATAGAATTTACTTCTGCTAATATTTACCTGAATATTATTACTTATTACTTTATCTCCAGAATTATATTGAAAGTCAATAATTTGAATTTTAGGTTTACTATTTTCATATGTAATACATGCAATATTAAAATTGCCTTCAAGAACAAATTCTCCTAAGCTTGCTCCAGCCCATATTGCACTATCGTAACCCATAGATATCATTTCAGCATCATCAGCTAAAAAATATACATTATACAAATTGCCATTTTCATCACTTAATTCACTATTATATATATTATGGTATCTAATAAATTCTTCAGCAGCTAATAAAGCATCTACATCTTCTTGCTTTTGTTCATTTTCATCAAAAACATCTGTTCTCCATCCGAATAGGTCCACAAATTTATCAGATATTTTATAATAATCATAGGAATTATATCTACTATCATCTTTTCTAATTGCAGAGAAAAAATAATCATCCATAAAGCCTTCTGGATTCATTATTATCTGAAACGAATAAGTAAAATCACCATAATCAACAGAATTATATAACGTATTTCCATATTCATACATTGCGTTTATATCATATAATTCTACAAGTATTTCCACAATTTGATCATTACTAAGATTAGGGTTTGTAACATGGACTGCAGGTAATATTAGTGGTGCAAAATCATTGATTAAAGGCATATCATCTTTATTTATAACTGAGATTTGATTAATACTGCCTGTCGTAGAAATAGAAAATTGGATTCCAGTTAGGTTGCTTTCTATTTCTGAGAAACAGCTTAATATATCTAAGTAATCAGGTTTGGAATTACTTTTATTTATGTGTATGATTTTATCATAATCTAAATAATCATCACTGTATTTATTAAATTTATCAATTATATTAATAAAATAATTACTGTATTCTTCCACTTTATTCACTGCTTCAACAGTTTTTGTGTTCACATTCCAATTAACATAATAATCAAATGTTTCTAATACTGCCCTTATAGGCAAATATGTCCTTCCATCTTTTATAACAGCAGATGTATCGATTTGTATTACTTTATCATTTGTAATTATAAAATTCTCACCTATTTTTACTAAAACTGTTTTGCCATTTTTTTCTGCCTTAGCTGTATTTGTTTCATTATCCCATGAAACAATTGCTCCTGCTTTTTCTAAAGTAACCCTGAATGGTACTAAAGTTCTATTGTTTGAATCTATAAATGGGTATCCATAATTATCATTATAATTAACCCTTTCATTGTCAATAAAAACACCTATTGTGTTATAGCTTTGTGCCATAGCAACCCCTGTAAACAAAAAAACTAATACAACTACAAAACAAATAATCTTACAAATCTTTTTCATTTTATCCCCCTATAATGATATGAAGACAGCCCTACCACCAAACCTTGACAACTTTATTGGTCTAACTAAGACGAAACATCAAAGCTATTGCTGTTATAACCATTGTTATATACAATGCAGCACAGGCATGCGAATAACCTGTTTATTAAAGTTCTCAAGTCTTTCATTAAGCATCCCCTCGGCGATAATAAACCTACTCTAATATTTAATAGAAGATTCATGCTAAATCACCAGGTAGTCCATCTACCCGTAATAGTAATAGAGTTGAATAGTCTTTTAAATATAAGCACTAGTACCTAGGAAACATAGTGTAGTTTATTTACGGCGCCTCTGTTCTGTATAACTATGATGGCAGGCTGTCTATACGGAAATGTTTGTTGACTTCAAATAATCCCAAGGTCAAAGCGATAAACATCTTAAATGAATAAAATGAGGTAGCATCCTGCTGAGCAAGACCCCATTGCCGCATCCTTTCAATGACCAATTGTCCAGTATGCTTTATTCTTTGTGCTCTTAAAGGAACTAATGAATCGACAAACGTTATCATCTAATCTAAAGTATATATCAAATATTATTAATTGTAAACTTTTGAAGGTAAAATTCATCATGAGTACTGTTCCTCTAATTCATTCTTTAAACATTCGTTTGCTTGAAGTAATCTGTCATTCTTAATGTCTTCAATAATTTGGTTCTTTAATAATGAATCCACCTAAAATTGTATCTTTATCTTTTTGATTGTTTCGGATTTTGTTTGCTTCCAACATATAATTTGTTTCTTATAGCAGTAGAGCATGCTTCTGTTAAAGGCTGCCCTATTGCTTCCTTATAGTTAAAGCCAAGTAACTGCATTGTTTTTAAGGTATCCTTATTTAATAATCCTATCAATACATTTATACTATCCTCTTGTTCCTTCATATTTGGGCTAAATGCAGAAATAAGAGTTATAGCCGATTTAATTGTCTTTTGCAAGTATTCGATATCATTATCGCTAATTGTAACCTTTTCATATAATGCTTTATATTCCTGTGTTATTCTTTCTAATTCTATTTTATCATGTAATAAGTTATTAATAATTTCTTCATAACAGTTTTGTTGTT
>CAYVOZ010000135.1:5363-7747 GCA_964453325.1 uncultured Christensenellaceae bacterium
TTGCATTTCACGTTTTTGTTTGGCTTGTAATATTTTATTACCCGTCCATTCAATTGTATTTCGACCAACAACTTCCGCTAATGTTGTTGCTAATCTTATAGCATTTTCATCCATTTATTTACCTCCTAATGAAATCAATTTTATGCGGATTCTCTATGCAATTATGAATTTCTTCAAATCTTTATTATAAAAAGGTATTTTATCCTCTGTATAACCAAACGTATTATATACATACTTTACTAATTCAAAAGTATTAATATCTGGTGAATACTCTTCATTTATAATGATTGGTGGTACAACAAGGTTATCTTTACTATATGGCTCTGATTTTCGTGTCATATAACCCAATGTGCCAGGTGAATATGGTAGCAGTATATGATTTTTAATATTCATGTATCTCATGGAAACAACAAGCTCTCCATGAAAATTAATTCTTTTAATAATTTCTTTATATAACGTAAGAAAAGAAAGTGGATACTCGATAACTGCATAAGGATAAAGCCATGGATTTTTATTATACTCTTCTTTGGATTGCTTCCAATAAAAGGACTCATCTAATATAGTATAAAAGTCCATGTGCCCATTTTGAAGCAATGATAATTTCTGTCTATCCAAAAATGTTCTAACTAAACCCTCTGAAAATCGTTTAATAGATGAAAAAGCACCTTCCATATTCCACCCTGATTGTCTTTGGTTAGGTGGATTTTGTATCAATGAAAAAAATTCTTCTTTATCAACATTTATTAAATTTCTTGTTGTTATCTTAGGAGTGATTGAAATTTCAAAATAAGGTAGTAACCTTATTTCCTTAAAGCGTTTTTCAGATAATGTTTTAGCAATAATATTTCCATCAGTAATAGACAATATTGATAGGTCTGTGGTCTCTAACATTTTTTTAACTAACTTTTCCTCTTCTAGTTCATTCTCTTTTTTAATTAAAAATTTCAACCCTTCTTCTATATTTGAAAGTTTCCTATTATATATGTTATCTATAAACATTAGGCGAATTTCTCCTATAGTCATTTCTCTTTTTCCATCATTATATCTTGTTGGGAAATAAGTATTGTTTTGATAAGATACCATATGAGGTGTTTTTATACTATTAGGTATTCTTATTAATATTATATTACATGAATCAATCTGACGTATATCCCATTCAATACCATCAATTCTTTCGGAAATGTAATCAACGCAAAGTGATTGAACGCTTTTAAGAATCCTATCAGGATTAGTTAATGATTCAAATTTTTGAGCTTTGCCCTTGCCATCATCACGAATTCCAATAATTAAGTATCCGCCTCCAGCATTTGCAATGGACGTAATATCGCATAATGTTTCAAGCCTATCATCATCCGTCTTGTGATTAATTGTTAATTTATATTCAAGGTGCTGGTTTTCTTTTTGATGTTCTTTAACTAAAGAAGAAATTTCATCATCACTAATTTCTGTCAAAATTTTACCGTCGAAAATCATTTTTAACCTCCGCTTAATTTTAAATATCTTCTATGTTATAAATCGTTTTCATTAATTACATTATATATTAATATTATTAAATTTCAACTATCTTTAACAAATAACCCATATTTTACATATGGGTTTATGGATTTAATCCTATACACAATTGTTATTTTTCATTGATTAATCGCTTACTGAAAATAAGTTTATCAAATACTCATAGGTTGACATTGATATTATTCATTTTTGCAACTATAATAAATATGTATGATTTTCTTGAAATTTATTTGACATATCATATTATAATAAAAAATCTGATGAGAACACAAAGATTGCAGATTTAAACAATAGATAAATTATTAATATATTACTATGTAAGAACTACATAATGGAGGAATTGCAAATGGCAATTAAAAAAAGTGAACTGTACAGTAAGCTATGGAAAAGCTGTGATGAATTAAGGGGTGGCATGGATGCCTCGCAATACAAAGACTACATACTTGTTTTATTATTTATGAAATATGTTACAGATAAATATTACGGCAAAGACGATGCCCTTATTGAAGTTCCAGAAGGTGGCAGCTTCCATGACCTTGTAAAACTTAAAGGTAATAAAGAAATTGGAGATAAAACTAATAAAGTAATAAGAAAACTTGCAGATGCAAATGATTTGGTTGGAGTAATAACAACCTCTGATTCTGATTTTAACAATTCTGATAAATTGGGAAAAGGTAAAGAAATGGTTGACCGCCTAACTAATCTTATTGCAATATTTGAGGATGATAGCCTTAACTTCGGAGGTAATAGTGCTGAAGGCGATGATTTGTTGGGTGATGCCTATGAATATTTAATGAAGAACTTTGCAACACAATCGGGAAAAAGCAAAGGTCAATTTTACACACCTGCTGAAGTATCAAGAATTATGGCAA
>CAYVOZ010000136.1:0-7737 GCA_964453325.1 uncultured Christensenellaceae bacterium
GGAGATACCTATTGGTATCTGACGCTCGTGGAGGTCATAGGCTTTATTGGCATGGCGGGCGGCGGAGTGCTCATAGGCGCGTGGGGCGGCTTTAAAAACCGCGTAAAGACCCTCGCTGTAGGCATGATAGCCTTCGGCGCGCTCGCTATAGCCATGGGAGCCGTGGATTCGTTTATACTGTATCTTATACTCATGGCGGTATACGGCGTTGCACTCACGATGGTGCAGACAGCTTGCACCACGCTTTTACAGGAGAATACCTCCCCGGAGATGCAGGGCAGGATGTTCGGGCTTTTCGGCGCTATGTTCTCGGGCTTTCTTCCGCTCGGGATGGTGGTATTCGGACCGCTTTCGGACGTAGTACCCATGCGGCTGCTCATGATACTCTCGGGCGTGCTGCTGCTCGTGCTGGTCTGCTTCATCATTTTCGACAAACGCTTTTTCCTGCACCGTCCTCCGGAGGACAATTCCGGCAATGCCGGATCACCGGAGCAAACCGATATATAGATGAATTTTCAAACGGTTTCTGCTATACTTGAGTGCAGCGGGAACCGTTTTTTTACGCGGCCCATATACCGCAGCCTACAATATCTTTCTTCAATAAAAGGAGGTCCCATATGGAGCATATCGACCGTTTTTACGAGACGGTAAAAAAGGAAATGGCTATCACGCTCGCCACGGAGGCCGACGGCAGAGTGACCATGCGAACGGTCAGCCCCGTTTTATACGGCAGGCATATACTCATGTTCACCTCCCCTGACTCTCTGAAATACAGACAACTCAAGGCGAATCCTCATTGCTGCATCGCCGCGGGCGGTTTTTTTGCGGAGGCGACGTCTGTTTGCCTCGGCTCTACTATGCTCGACGCTAACGAAAAGCTCAGAGCGGCATACTCGGAGAAGTTCCCGGGCGCGTTTGACGACGGCATCGAGTTCGGCGGCAGAGCCGCGGTATTCATACTGCTCACTCCCACAAGGCTCACGGGCTGGGCCTTTGAAAACGGCGTGCCGACTCCCGACGGAGTACCGACGGTACCCTTTGACATAGCTCTTGACACAAACGACTGATACAGATGGGCAACATGGTACATCAGCAACGAAGACAGCACGGCGGAAACGAGGAAGGTAAAATGGAGCTTATAAGAATAACAGAGGATAATATATCAAGCGAGCACATATGCTGCGCCATATCGAATGAGAAGGACGTTCAGGTCGTCTCCAAAAAAAGCTGGCTAAGGGATCGGCTCGGAGAGGGGCTTGTCTTCTTAAAGGGCAACGTCCGCGGAAAATGCTTTATAGAGTATATCCCGGCGGAATACGCATGGGCGCCCATCGATGCGGACGGCTGTATGTATATCGACTGTCTTTGGGTCTCCGGGCAATTCAAGGGACACGGCTATTCAAATCTGCTTTTAGATGAATGCATACACGACAGCAGGGACAAGGGCATGAAGGGACTCGTCGCGCTTTCCTCAAAGAAAAAGGCGGGCTTCTTATCCGATCCGAAATACATGAAATACAAGGGCTTTGAGCTCGCGGACGCCGCCGACCCGTATTTCACTCTGCTTTATCTGCCCTTTGACGCCGATGCGGAGAAGCCGCGCTTCAAAGACTCCGTAAAGAGCGCGCATCACGGCGACATGCCTGCGGGCTTTACGCTGTATTATACCGATCAATGTCCCTTTACTGCTAAATACGTTCCGCTTTTAGAGGCTGTTGCCCGCGAGAACGGCGCAGAGCTCAAAACGGTGCACATAGTCACGCGTGAGGAGGCGCAGGGCGCGCCCTCGCCGTTCACGACCTTTTCGCTTTTCCATAACGGCGAATTCGTAACGCACGAGATCCAGTCGGAGAAGAAATTCGCCGAGCTTATCGCCCGCCTCTCCGTATGAATATCTCCGTCGCCCCGACAGGCCTGAACGGCAGCATAGCCGCGCCGGCGTCCAAGTCCGCATCTCACCGGGCGCTCATATGCGCCGCGTTTGCGGACAAGCCCACGCTCGTGCGCATCACTGACTTTTCACGCGATATCGCCGCGACAGAGCGCTGTCTTACCGCTCTCGGCGCGGAGATATCGGCAGTCCGGGACGGCGTGAATATATTCCCTATCAAAAAAAGAGCCTGCGGCGCTGTGCTCGACTGCGGAGAAAGCGGCTCCACGCTGCGTTTTCTGCTCCCTGTGGCCGCAGCGGCTGCCGATGAGACTGTCTTCAGCGGCTCGGGCAGACTGCCGGAGCGCCCCATTGCAGGACTCTTGGACTCGCTTAAAAGGAGAGGCGTGCGCTTCTCCTCCGACAGGCTTCCGTTTACTGTTTCCGGCAGGCTGACGGGAGGCGATTTCGATATATCCGGCGAGGTCAGCTCGCAGTATATTTCCGGTCTGCTCTTTGCTCTGCCGCTCTTAGAAACAGACAGCAGTATAAATATCACATCCCCGCTCGTGTCCGCAACGTATGTCGATATGACCGTGGATATGCTCGGACGCTTCGGCGTGACCGTACATAAAAGACCGGACGGCTATTCCGTCCCCGGCGGCCGGCGCTACCGCTCCCCCTCCGAGATCGCCGTAGAGGGCGACTGGTCAAACGCAGCCGCATTTTTAGCGGCGGGCGCGATATCCGGCAGCGTGACCGTATCCGGGCTTTCGGAGAAAAGCCTTCAGGGCGACCGAGCCGTGCTCGGCATTCTTAAAAGAATGGGCGCGTCCGTTGGCTTTTCGGGCGACTCCGCTGCGGTATCGTCGGGCGCTCTTAAGGGTACAGTCATAGACATGGAGCAGACGCCGGATCTTCTGCCCGTACTGGCAGTCGTAGCCGCCTGTGCAGACGGACGGACGGAATTTATGAACGTCTCGCGTCAAAGATTTAAGGAGAGCGACCGGCTCTCCGCGACGGCTGCGCTCATAAGCTCGCTCGGCGGCAAAGCGGAAATATCCGGTGATACGCTCACCGTTTACGGCGGAGGGTTATACGGCGGAGAGGCGGACTCCTGCGGAGATCACCGGCTCGTAATGGCCGCAGCAGTGGCGTCCTGTGCCTGCGAGAAAAGCGTCACCGTGCTCGGCGCGGAATCTGTCAATAAATCATACCCTCGCTTTTTTGATGATCTTATAACGTTGGGAGGAGATATCCGTGTCGTCTGAATTCGGGAAAAAGCTTCGCGTAAGCGTATTCGGAGAGTCTCACGGCGAGGCTGTGGGCGTTACGATACAGGGGCTGCCCGCGGGCGAGAGCATAGATCTCGCGGAGCTCGGGCTCTTTATGAAAAGACGCAGACCCGGCGGAGAGCTGTCCTCCGCACGCAGCGAGGAGGACAAGCCCGTCTTTCTCTCGGGCATAGCCGACGGAAAAACATGCGGCTCGCCGCTCTGCGCCGTGATTTATAACCGGGACGCGCGCCCCGGCGATTATGCCGGATTTGTCGACACTCCCCGCCCCTCGCATGCCGACTATACAGCGCATGTCAAATGGAACGGCGCTGCCGATATGCGCGGCGGCGGGCATTTCTCCGGCAGACTGACCGCACCGCTCTGCATCGCGGGCGGCGTCGCGCTGCAAATACTCTCGCGGCGCGGCATACATATAGGAGCGCATCTCTCCTCTGTCGGAGAAACGGACGACGTTAGCTTTCCCATTTATCCGGACGAGCGGCTTTTCGGCGACCTTGCGGAACGCGAAATACCCATGATAGACGAAGCATGCGCCGCCCGCGCGGCAGAGGAGATATCTGCGGCAAGGGCCGACGGCGACTCTGTGGGCGGAGTCGTGGAATGCGCGGTATGCGGACTGCCCGCAGGGCTCGGCGAGCCCATGTTCGACGGTATGGAGAGCGTTCTTTCCCATGCGCTATTCGGCATCCCCGGCGTAAAGGGAGTGGAGTTCGGCTCGGGCTTTTCCGGCTCGCGCAGACGCGGAAGCATAAACAACGACCCTTTCATAATGACCCCGGACGGGGTCCGCACCGAAAAAAACGACAGCGGCGGCATACTCGGAGGCATCACGACGGGCATGCCAATCGTACTGCGCGCCGCGTTCAAGCCCACTCCGTCTATCGCAAAAACGCAGCGCACCGTGAGCCTTTCGCGCGGTGAGAATGCGTCGATAAGCATAGCCGGGCGGCACGACCCATGCATAGCCCTAAGAGCAGTTCCCGTTGTGGAGGCCGTCACCGCGGCGGTCATACTCGATATTTTGTCGGGAGGCTTATAATGGATATAGAACAGCTAAGAACAGCTATAGATGAAACGGACGCAGAGCTCATAAGGCTTCTCTGCAGGCGTATGGAGATATCCGGACAGATAGCGGAGTATAAGCGCAATAACAGCGTTCCCGTGACGGACGGCGCAAGAGAGCGAGAGGTCCTGGAGCGTGCTGAACGCGGCGCCGGAGAATACGGAAGCTATGCCCGCCGCTTATTCTCGCTGCTGATAGAGCTTTCCAAGGCGCGGCAAAACGAGCTGAACGCACACTCCGACCCGGACTGATACGCAGCATTCTTATTTTTACATTGTATTCGGACAGCATACAAAATACTAAAAGCGAGGCAAAGACAATGTTTGACTTCAAAAAGGAATATAAGGAATTTTATCTTCCGGGCGGCAATCCCGGCATCGTGACCGTCCCACGCGCAAGCTATATCGCCGTCCGCGGCAGCGGCGACCCGAACGAGGAGGGCGGAGCGTATCAGACCGCGATAAGCATACTCTATGCCGTAGCATACACGCTCAAAATGAGCTATAAAAGCGGTCACGCGATAGACGGCTTTTATGAATACGTCGTTCCCCCGCTCGAGGGCTTTTGGTATCAGGAGGGCATTGACGGCTTCGATCGCACCAAAAAATCCTCGTTCAACTGGATATCCGTCATACGTCTGCCCGAATTTATCACAAAGGACGATTTCGACTGGGCCGTATCCGCCGCAGAGAAGAAAAAGAAGCTGGACTGCTCCCGCGCGGAGTTCCTGACTATAGACGAGGGGCTTTGCGTGCAGATAATGCACACCGGGCCGTTTGACGACGAGCCCCGCTCCGTCAGGCTCATGGACGAGTATATAGAGGCCAACGGCTATGAGAACGATATAAACGACGTTCGCATGCACCACGAGATATATATGTCCGACGCGAGAAAGGTCCCGCCGGAGCGGCTGCGCACGGTAATAAGGCATCCAATAAAGACAAAATAGCTTTTATATTCTTAACGAGGAGGCAACGCCTCCTTTTTTTCTGCAAAAAACATTTTTCAACATAATTCGCGAAATTTCTCTTGACAGTTGAATACTTGTTCAACTATAATGCAAACAGTTGAGCAGTTACTCAATCAATGGAGGTTTATGTAATGTCAAAAAATGATTTTATATGCGACTGCACGGTCGTACACGAGGACGCTGTAAACAGCGTCAAGGCGCAGATGTCCGACGACGCTCTGTATCAGAAGACTTCGACCTTTTTTAAGGCGCTCGGAGACACGACGCGCGTAAAGATAATATCCGCTCTCGATATAAGCCAGCTTTGCGTCTGCGATATAGCCAATATACTCAGCATGACCAAGTCCGCCGTATCTCATCAGCTCGCTACTCTGCGCGAGGCGGGCTTTGTAAAATGCCGCAGAGACGGCAAGACCGTTTTCTACTCTCTCGACGATAAGCACATCAGCGATATTTTAGAAGCCGGCATGGATCACGTTCAGGAATAAGGGGAAAGCATAATGGACAGGAAACAAAAGATAACTCTTGCAAGAATAATAATAGCGGCCGCACTGCTCGGAGCCTCGTATATACCCTCCGTCACAGGTATAGCGGACATCGTCATATGCGGCGCGGCATATCTCATAATAGGCGCAGATATCATTTATGAAGCCGTCAGGAATATTTTCCACGGCGAGGTGTTCGACGAGAATCTTTTAATGGGTATCGCCACTGTCGGAGCGCTCGTCTTGGGCGATTATCCCGAGGCCGTTGCCGTCATGCTGTTTTATCAGATCGGTGAGCTGTTCTCGGATATCGCGGTGGAGAAAAGCCGCGCATCCATAACCTCTCTCATGGACATTCGCCCCGATTACGCCAATATCGAGGAGAACGGCGAGCTTAAACAGGTCCCGCCGGACAGCGTTCCCGCCGGTACGGTAATAACGGTCAAGCCGGGGGAAAAAGTGCCGCTCGACGGCGTCGTCACCGAGGGCGTATCCAGCCTCAACACCACGGCGCTCACGGGAGAAAGCCTCCCGAGAGACGTGGCAGTCGGAGACAGCGTAATAAGCGGCTGCGTAAATATGTCCGGGCTGCTGCGCGTCCGCACCTCCGGCACCTACGGTGAGTCCACGGTCTCAAAAATACTCGAGCTCGTAGAGAATTCCGACAACGGCAAGGCGAAGACCGAGAAATTCATAACCCGCTTTGCAAAGATATACACTCCCGCAGTGGTCATAGGCGCTGTGCTCCTCGCGGTAATACCCTCTCTCTTTACCGGAGAATGGCTGCTATGGCTGAACCGCGCGCTCATATTCCTCGTGATCTCCTGCCCCTGCGCACTCGTGATATCTATCCCCCTCGGCTTCTTCGGCGGCATAGGCGGTGCGTCGAGGATAGGCGTGCTCGTAAAGGGCTCCAACTATCTCGAGGCGCTCTCCAAGGCTGAGACAGTGGTTTTCGATAAGACCGGCACTCTCACAAGGGGCAGCTTCAGGGTCACCGTCGTACACCCGGAGAACATCTCCGAGCACGGGCTTATAGAGCTCGCCGCTATGGCGGAGAGCTATTCCGACCACCCCATCGCGCAGTCGCTCCGAGCGGCATACGGGCAGGATATTGACAGCACGCGTATCTCCGACGTCGAGGACATATCCGGTCACGGAATTAAAGCGTCCGTGGACGGAAGGAGCATATACGTCGGCAACAGAAAGCTCATGGATATGGCCGGCACAGCATGGAAGCCCTGCGAAAGCCAAGGCACTATAATACATATATCGGACGGCGGCGAATACCTGGGCCATATCGTCATATCAGACGAGATCAAGCCCCACTCCAAGGACGCCATCGCCGCGCTAAAGGCCGCGGGCGTTAAAAGAACCGTCATGCTGACGGGCGACAGAAAGACAGTCGGCGAAAGCGTCGCCGGAGCGCTATGCATAGACGAGGTGCATTCCGAGCTGCTGCCCGCGGACAAGGTCGCCGCGATGCAGAAGCTATATGCCGAAAAGAGCGCAAAGGGAACACTCGTATTCGTAGGCGACGGAATAAACGACGCGCCTGTATTGAAGCGTGCAGACGTCGGCATCGCCATGGGCGCTCTCGGCAGCGACGCTGCCATAGAAGCCGCCGATATCGTGCTTACGGACGACGATCCCGCAAAGATCGCGCGTGCCGTACGCATAGCGCGCAGGACAATGCTTATTGTAAAGGAGAATATCATCTTTGCCCTCGCCGTGAAGCTCGCATTTCTCGTTCTCGGCGCGTTCGGCATAGCAGGAATGTGGGAGGCCGTATTTGCGGACGTCGGCGTTGCCGTTATCGCTATTCTCAACGCCTTAAGAGCCATGAATGTTAAAAAATAAGCATACCGGCTGCAGGTCCTTGTGGGGCCTGCAGCTCACTGTCACATTGTCAAGTGGCGAATTGACACAGCTTTGAAAAAAGGGAAGATGAAAGAGCCTCCACCCGCTAAAAAAGGATGAAGGCTCGATATACTCTCCCGTCAGTCCGGCATTATCTGCACCGTCTTTTTCTTGTAGTTGCCATCGGCGCT
>CAYVOZ010000137.1:0-7718 GCA_964453325.1 uncultured Christensenellaceae bacterium
GACGTAGTTGACGGCGTGCCGGTCAGCTTGTTGAAGCAGGCTATGCCCTTTCCGCAGAGGTTCCCGTCCTCGTCCGTCCATCGGTTCGGGTATTTATCCCACTCCACGTTCTCCGCCGCCGCGCGCAGGCACTCTTCTACCGCGCAGGTCGTTATTATCTCGCCCGTTATGCCTATGTCCCCGTCGTGCAGGCAGTTTTTGAGCCGCAGCTCGAGCGGGTCCATACCGAGCCTTCTCGCTATGACGTCCATCTGATGCTCGTGCAGCGTCGCTGCCTCCGTCACGCCAAAGCCCCGGTATGCCGTGCCGAGCGTGCGGTTCGTCATATACACATAGGTATCGACGCGCGTATCGGGTATTTTATACGGGCCGTTTGCGGCAAAGCCCGCGTTATAGTCCACGCGCGGATTCGTCGTGACATACGCTCCCGCGTCCCAATACCCCGTGACCTGCTGCGCGGTCAGCGTGCCGTCCTTTTTAACTCCCGTTTTTATGAAATACTGCACTGTGGAGCGGCATACCGTCGCCTCAAACTCCTCGTGCCGATCGTACGTTAGCTTTACCGGACGCCCGCCCGTCTTGAGCGAAAGCGCTATTGCTATGGGCTCGCACTTCGCCTCGTATTTTCCGCCGAAGCCGCCGCCTATCTCCGTCATGGTGAGGCGTACCTTTTCTATCGGGACTCCGAACGTCCTTGCCATCAGCCCGCGTATGCCGAAGGGCGACTGGTTCGGCGTCCATATGCGTATCTCTCCGGTATACGGGTCCGCCGACGCCGTCGCGGTATGCGTCTCTATGAGCGTATGCTGCAGCTGTCCGCAGCGAAAGCTCGATTCCACTATGATATCCGCCTTTTTAAAGCCCGCCTCCGGGTCGCCCTTTAAAAGGTGGAACTGATCGCCTATGTTCGTGCCCTGTACGGGAAAGCAGACGCTGCTGCAGTCATAGCTGCTCCAGTCCTCGTGTATGAGCGTCTCGTTCTTCATGGAGTCCTCTATGGAGTTCACGACGGGCAGCAGCTCGTATTCCACGTCTATAAGCCCTGCCGCTTCGCGCGCGATGTCCTCGCTCTCCGCCGCGACCGCCGCGACTGGCTCTCCCTTATACCTGACCTTGTTCTTGGCTATAATAGGCTGGTCGGCTATGAACTGGCCGTACGGTATGGGATAATCCGCGCCGGTTATGACCGCGCGCACTCCCTTCAGCGCGCGCGCTCTTTCCGTATTGATGCTCTTTATCCTCGCATGCGGATGCGGGCTGTGAGCAACGGCGGCATAAAGCTGCCCGGGGAAATTTATATCGGCGCCGTATACCGCCCTGCCCGTGACCTTTTCTATGCTGTCCTTTCTTAGCTGCGAATGCCCAACCACGCGCTCACTGCCATCCGTGTCCTTGCGCTTTACGATGAGCCGATCCCACTCCCGTCCCTCTCTTTGGAACTGCTCGCAGGGGCGCATATCTTCATTCCTTACCATTTTCGTCTCCTTCGTCCGCTTTGAAAGGAATGCTCCTTTCCGCGTCCTTTGCGGACAGATGCTCTATAAGATCGTCGGTGAAGCCCTTTATATGTAAAAACATCGCCGCGCCCGCGCTGTGGTCAGCGCCGCGCTTAATGAAATCGAATATCTCCCTGTGCGCGGCCGCGAGAGAAGGCAGCGACCGCTGCGTAAGGAGCGTGGTATACGTCCATTCCTCCATGCGCAGCGTTTTCCAAACGCGCTTTAAGGAGTCGGAGTGCGCCGCGTCCATGACGAGCTCGTGAAAGCGCGTATCGAGCGCGAAGAAGCTGTCCTGATCCGTGGCGTGCTCCATAGACTCCACCGTGCGCTCAAGCTCCTCTATCTGCTCCGTCTCCGCATTCTCCGCCGCGCGCTTCGCGGCATATTCCTCTATGAACGCGCGCGTATGGTAGATATCCTCTATATCCGCAGCCGACAGCCTGCGCACAAACGTGCCGGAATACGAACGCTCCTCTAAAAGCCCCATCACCGAGAGCTCTAATATCGCCTCGCGGACGGGCGCCTGCGAGACATTGAGCTCCTTTGCGAGCCGCGTCTCCACGACTCTGTCCCCGGGCTTATACACGCCCGTGCTTATGAGCTTCTGTATGTGTTTTCTTATGACTGCGCGCATAGGCTGCTTCGAGCCGTTTCCCTCTTCTGCGGGGCGCTCCTGCGAGGCTTCGTGTCCTTTAAGTATCCTTGGCATAGGTCATCCCTCCCTTCTGTGTTTTCTCTCCGCCATATATGCCTCAAAGCGCTCAAACGTCAGATTGACTATGAGCTCGGGCGGAAAGTCCACGGAGTCCAAAAGCTCCATCATGGGGGCGACATTGCCCACCATGGTATAGTAATGCGCATCACTGCCCACGCATATTCTTTGAGAATGCTTTTTGCAGAGCAGCGCGTATTCCCTCAGCCTTGAGCCGTCGTATATCCCCGAGGCAATGCGGTTGTTGTTGAGCTCCAGGAGCTTTCCCAGCCGCCCCGCCTCAATGACGAGCGCTTCGAGCTCGCATGGCACGCGCGGATCGTCCGCATGTCCCAGAATGTCTATATCCGGATCGTTGAGCGCAGTGAGATATGCACCCGTATTCTCCGTGCTGTCTCCCGGCACGAGGCCTTCTATGCCGATATCGTGATAGCTCGCTATGCCAAATTCCACGAGCGAGAGATACTTTCGCGGTATATCGAGAGAGCCGTCCGCGCCCATTATGTTCGCCTCTATACCCTTATATACGCGAATACCATCGATTATCGCGGGCAGCATGCGCTGACTGTGCGGAGTGAACACCGGCGCTCCGCAGTCGAGCGCAGGGCCGTGCTCCGTCAGGCATATGCCCTTTAGTCCGCGCTCCTTGGCTGCGAGCACATTTTCTCTGAGCGTGCTCCATGAGTGCCCCGATATCATGGTATGGGTGTGTGTGTCCACCTCCGGCGTCATATCCTTTAGTCTTTTCACGTCAAAGCATCTCCGTTTTTTGATAATAATAGTATATTCCTTGTCCGACTTTAATATTATATACAGTAATAAGCTATACTGTCAACTGTGAAATGGCAAATAATCGATTAGTTAGCAAAATTTATGCTTGACACGCCTTTATACATGCCATATACTGACGTCGTAATCGATTATTCATTGCAATGTGTATACTGATACCGATAACAGCGGCACACGGAAAATAATGCTTCACCGAAAAAGACAAATAAGCAGGCTTAAACGCACCGGAAGCAGTCCGGTCGTAAAAATAAAAGCACACTTCAGGAGGTAAAAAATGAAAGGTGGAAAATTCTTCTTGTACGCCATACTGATGGCAGTATGGGCAGGCATCGTCACTCTCGGAACATGGCAGATGAACGGCCTTATCGTGCCATCGAGCACACCGCTGACGTACATCACGTTCATAGCATGGGCGGGGTACTTCCTCATCGGCGCAAACGTAAAGTCCGCGCTTCTCGCCATGGGCTCTGCGGTCGCGGGCATAATCGCCGCGATACTGATGTTCGTGCTGAGTCTTGCGTTCGGCTTTACGCCGTGGTGGGCGGTCCCGGTCGCAGTCGTGATAATCGTTCCGTTCATGATGTACTGCGAGAAGGTAAAGCCCATAAGCAACACCGCTGTGGTATTCCTCGCAACCGGAATATTCTTTTCTCTCGCCGCAGCGGGCTCTGTGCAGTTCACAGCTGCCGGCTACGCTCTTGCGGGGCTTGCCGAGCTCGTGTATATACTCTGCGGCTTCATAGCCGGCTGGGTATCCATACAGCTTTTCACGTTCTGCTCCAAGCTCGGCTCAAAAAAATAGACAATAAGCTTTATGCTGTGCTTTAAAACGGCTTTTTCCGGCGTCCGGCACGCGTGACCTTGTGCCGGACCCGGATATCATATAAAATATGGATAAGCAGTTGAACGTACAGTATATTTCAGACCTATCAAAACCATATTATTTCCCAAGGAGGCTATGTAACTATGAGTGAAAAAGTGCTGGCGACCTACTTTGGCGACGACAAGGTGAAGGTCGATTGGAAAAACGAGGAAGAAAAAGGGCTGTTTTGGTTTTATGACGATCTGCACTGCCCCAACCCCATTTCTCCGCTGTATTTCGACGTGGGCGGCTGGTGGGGCCCCGGCTGCGAGTATATGTACCGCCGCTTCGGCGCGCCCATAGGCAGCGAGTGGATAGGCAAAAAGATAGGCGGCTATGTATACAGCGCCGTCGTCCCGCCCAAGACCGACCCGGATAAGATCGGCGGACTTTTCGCATACTATCTCGCGGTAATGCCCATATACGCCGAGACGTTCTATGAAAGATGGATAAACGAGTACATACCCGAGCTTTTGGCGGCGGGTAAGAAGATAATAGGCTATGACTTTGAGCACAGCACTATCCCCGAGGCGCTCATACATATGGAGGACTGCCTCGACCTGCAGGAGCGCGCATTCCGCATCCACTGGATAATGAACCTTGCGCAGTTCCAGGCCTCGAGCAACTTCGCCGGTCTCTATGCAGAGATGATGGGCGGCGCGGACGACGACATGGGCAAGATAAACATATCCAAGAAAGACCGCAACTGGGATTCGCTGCGTCAGCTCTGGCTGATAAAGGAATACATTGTGAGCGTTCCCGCCCTGAAAGCGTTGTTTGCAAGCGACGTCGAGACGATAAAGGCCAAGGTCGCGGATACCGAGGGCGGCGAAAAGCTGCTTCAAATGATAGACGAATACAAGGGCGAGTACGGATTTAAGGCCATGTACACGCACGAGTATATCTTCAAGACCTGGTATGAGGATCCCACCCCCGTATACGAGGCGGTCAAGGGCTATGTCGAGACGGACTATGACTTCAACAAGGACTACGATACCTGCTTAAAGGAGCAGGCGGATGCAATAGAGCGACTCTATGCCAAGATAACCGATCCCGAGAAGCTCGCAAAGATGAAGAGCGCTCTCGAGCTCTGCGTAAAAATGGCTCCGCTCACCCCCGACCATCATTTCTATATCGACCAGGGCATTTACAGCCGCATGCGCATAATGTTCCTCTCGATAGGCAAGATGTTCGTGAAGGCCGGCATACTCGACGACGCAGAGGATATCTTCATGCTCGAGTATGAGGAGATACGCTGCGCGGGCGCTTCGGACTATCCCGTAAAGGAGCTCGTAAAGCAGAGAAGAGCCGAGATGGAGGAGGCCAGAAGCAGGCATCCGAGAGAGTGGTACGGTACCGCGACAGAATGGCAGCTCTATAACGAGCCGTATAAGGGACTCTGGGGCTATCCTCAGAAGTTCGAGGCGGAGATGAAGGAGCTCGAGGAGAAGACCGAGATATCAAAGACCGTTCTAAAGGGCATCCCCGGCTGCCCGGGCGTATACGAGGGAGTTGCGCGGTTCATCACGAACCCGTCCGAGCTCGACGCCTTACAGAAGGGCGAGATACTCGTATGCAAGATGACCAACCCCGCATGGGTAGTCAGCTTCTCCAAGATAGGCGCTCTCGTCACCGACACCGGCGGCGCGCTCTCGCACCCGGCAGTCGTCTCGCGTGAGTTCGGCGTACCCTGCGTGGTCGGCACGCGCAGAGCGACGCACCTCATAAAGACAGGCACAAGGCTGCGCGTCGACGGAAACAAGGGCATAGTCGAGGTTCTTGACTGATCCCGGACTATAAGGACTATGAGGCGGCGTTTCCGCCGCCTCCGCAAACAAAGAGGAAGTGCCATATGAAAAAGACAGCATGGTTCAATGAGATACCCGACGCAGAGCTTGCTCTCGCCGCGGGCGGCAAGGGCGCGAGCCTTTGCAGAATGTATAACGCGGGGCTTTCCGTACCGGAGGGCTTTATCGTCCGCGCAGAAATGTTCACCGAATTTATGACAAAAAGCGGTCTCTTTGACGAGGTCATGGCCGCTATAGATAAGATAGACTTTTCCAGCACCGCCGACCTTGTGGCAAGGGCGGAGGAGATACGCACGCGGATATGCCGTGAGCCCATGCCCGCCGACATGGAGGCGGAGATAAAGGATTATTACGCTCATTTCGACGGCTCGCCCGTAGCCGTGCGTTCGAGCGGAACGGCGGAGGATCTCGACGACGCGTCGTTTGCGGGTCAGCAGGAGACATACCTTTTTGTAATAGGCGAAAACGACGTTATAAAATATATAAGGGAATGCTGGGCCTCGCTCTATAACGACCGCGCCATATTCTACCGCAGGGAGAAGGGCTTTGACGAGCGCGATATCTCCATAGCCGTTGTCGTTCAGCGCATGGTCGATGCGGAAAAGGCGGGCGTGATGTTCACCGCGAATCCCATAGACGGCAACCGCGACGTCGCCATAATAGAGGCGGCATGGGGACTCGGAGAGGGCGTCGTATCCGGCATAGTCACGCCGGACAACCTCTGGATAAACAAAAAGACGCGCGAGACCGTAGAGGAGTATATCGCGGAAAAGGAGACAATGGTAGTGCGGCTTTCAAAGGAGGGCGGCACAAAGGAGCTCGACGTACCCGAGGACATCCGCGAGGCGCCCGTGCTCTCGCACGAGGAGCAGATGCTTCTAATAGACGCCGCGATAAAGATAGAGGAGTTTTACGGAAAGCCCGAGGACATTGAATGGGCTTTTAACGGCGGAAAGCTCTATATATTGCAGTCAAGACCCATCACCACATTATAAAGGAGAGAATATTCAATGAAAGTTTTTTCCGAACAGCTGTCTTCAAACAGAGCCGCGATACGCTTTGACGTCATAGGCGGACCGGAGCGGGACAGCATAGCGCAGGATATGTCGTTTTTGAACTACCGTCTCGGCACCGTGACCGTCTCCAAGGAGATAACGCGGGAGAAAGCGGACATCTTATGGAAATACGACGAGCCCGTAAAGACCATCAAATACGAGGACGGGCAGCTTATACTCACCTCCTTTTGGGAGGAGGGCGAGCTCAATAAGATAATGGTTTCCATGCTCGCAAACGAGATGGACAAGTGCGGCCTGCACCCGTTCCATTCCTCGAGCGTCGTATATAAGGGCGTCGGAATACTTCTCGTCGGCGGCGAGAACAACCACGGAAAATCCATGAGCCAGCTTGAGGGCTGCAGGCGAGGCGCGAGCATATTCTCCACCGAGACCACTGTTATGGACGGGGATTTCACCGCGCTTTACGGCTCAAAGAACATATACGTCCGTCACCGCGCAAAGGGCACCGAGCGCAGCGACCTGCCCGATCAGGATCAGGGCGTTGTAAAGTTCTTCGGCAAGGAGCCCGATATGCCCATGACGAGCGAGCCCTGCCGCATGGGCCTCGCCATAATGCCCTGCATAGACGGGCATTTTGATACGCAGGTCACGCGCATGGGGCAGTTTGAGGCTGCATATCAGAGCTTTCATTCCATGATGAACTTCTTCGGCCTGAATCAGCTGCTCTGCGGCAAATTCGGACTCGCAATGCCCGTCATAGACGACGATCCCGTGCGTCGGCAGGCGCGCGCGGAGTTTTGCGCAAAGTATGCCGCAACGATGCCCTACTACATGATACGCGCGAAAACGCCGCAGATCGTGTTTGACGAGATAGACAAGCTCATGCAGACGTTATAAAATCAACTTGGGGAGGAGAAACCTATGGAAAAACTGACGCCGAACGTATACACCGAGACCGCCATACGCGGATGCGACCCGAGCATCGTGCTTACGGAAGAGGGCGCGGTATTTATAGACACCGCGCAATGGATA
>CAYVOZ010000138.1:0-7597 GCA_964453325.1 uncultured Christensenellaceae bacterium
CATTGTTTCATTAAAATCAGTATTGGAGCAATTTTCGCAAACCGATTTTATAACAGCAGGTATATTCAAATTTTTTACTTGCTGTTCTGCGTATTTCTTCATCGCTTTAAGTGCATCAACTTTTGATATATAGAGTTCACCATCTATTATCTTTTCCCAATATAATTGTAAAATTTCTTCTGCTGTTTTCATATAATTAAATTTAGTGCTTTTAACTCATAAAAAATCAAAATATACCTGCGTTCCGTTAGTGGCAAGTGCTACATATTGCTATCCAAAAGTTTTATGCTTCTGTAAATAGGTATAAATAACAGCCAATAAGTTGTAACTAAATGTACTTCTAAATGTAATCTGTCTTTAAATCCATCATCAAAACTTTTTACATACATTTTTCTTTTGTGTTCAATTCTTTTTATCATTTTCGTTTAATTTACCGCACCAGCCACTAACAGCGGTTTGGTGCTATTATTTTGCCTATTAAATTTTATCTAAGGCTTGAAGTATCTGCAAGGCAAAATAACAGACACCAAGCCGCAAAACGTTAGCCACAATTCTGAATCCTGAATGGATTTGACCAAAACTTTTGACCATCCAAATCAAGTAAGAACTCGGCTCTATCTTCATCCCATTTTACAACCTTATGAACACCGTATTGTGGTTTCACATAATAAACTGTTTTGCCAACAAAAGAACTGTGGCTAACAGCACCTAATCGTGATAAATTATCACGATATTCATCGGCTGTGAAGTTTTCAAAGTTTGTTGTTTCTATATCCATTTCTTTTATTTTTAAAGTAATTTACTGCGGTTAGATGCAACACGTCATTGCGTATAATGAGCAGGATGAGGAATTCTCCTGTTTACAGGGCAAGTGCTCTATCACTGGTTTTTTTCTGCGATGCTCTTGTGCACGCCGTTTACGAATTCATCAGGATACTGTCGCATGAATGCCGCGTTGCACGCCGCTTCAGTTTCGAATGCGCCCAGCCATTCGAGCATGCCGCAATTCGAGCATCCTTCAGGCGATTCCTTCCAAAATGATTCTTCATCTTTAAATACCTTGCACGGCAGGATAGTCACAACGCAGCACATGCCGGGCGTGGTCATATTTATGTTTTCGTTCATATTTCTTAATACATTAAAAATAATAAAGAGCCTCCACCCGGGTATGATCCGG
The DNA here is from genome assembly GCA_964453325.1 of uncultured Christensenellaceae bacterium. Taxonomy (GTDB): domain Bacteria; phylum Bacillota; class Clostridia; order Christensenellales; family Christensenellaceae; genus JAZRGP01. The sequence goes on from CAYVOZ010000138.1 coordinate 1,178, forward strand.
GATTTCAGGTTTACGAAACCTACGTTCTACCAATTAAACTACAGAGGCATTTCAAAGAACGTCAATGAGCCGTTTATTGTTTTCGAAAAATAAAATTCGAATATATAATTAAAAGAACATTTATGATTTTATTAATAAATGAAATAGAATTACAGCAAAAACAAAATACAGATGCAATTCCTTTAGAATGCGAACATTGCCATTCTGTATTTTACAGATCGGCCAGATGGATTAAACATACATTTACGCCAGCTCGACAAAAACGAAATAGCTATAATTATTGTTCACAAAAATGTTATCAAGCATCGCGAGTCATCAAAGCAAATACACAACAAATATCATGCGTACAATGTGGCAAACCAGTTATACGATGTCAATCACATTTACGTAAGATAAAAAATGTGTTCTGCTCTAAATCATGCGCAGCTATGTATAATAATACGCATAAGATAAATGGATCGCGTCGTTCTAAACTCGAAACATGGCTTGAATTCAAACTGTCAGAGTTGTACCCGTCGCTTGAGATACTATATTGTGACAAAACTGCGATAAATGCAGAACTCGATATATACGTGCCGTCTCTGAAACTTGCGTTCGAACTGAACGGAATATATCATTACGAACCAATACATGGAAAAAGCAAATTATCACAGATACGAAACAATGATTATCGTAAATTTCAAGCATGTATAGAACATAGCATAGAACTCGTCATCATAGATGCTTCTCAATTAAAATATTTCAAAGAACACAACTGTCAAAAATACCTTGATATTATTTTAAAAATAATATCAAGCAAATAAGCAGGGTGCAGGATTCGAACCTGCGCGAGCCTTGCGGCTACCGGATTTGCAGTCCGGCCCAATCGACCGCTCTGGCAACCCGTCTTGCGTTTCGAGCGGGAGACGGGGTTCGAACCCGCGACCTTCGGCTTGGGAAGCCGACGCTCTACCGACTGAGCTACTCCCGCTAAATCTCCCTCAAATTGCTACCAACTGTCCCGGTCCCAGGTTCGGGGTCTAAGGCTTAGGTATGTGCCACGGTCACCCAGAGGGAGGTTGAGCGGCGTGCGGGGTTCGAACCCGCGGTCTGCAGCTTGGAAGGCTGCCGCTCTGCCAGCTGAGCTAACGCCGCTTTGTTATTTATCTCCGCCTCCTCATGTACGCGTCGACGGTGTTTATCACGTTTATCCTCATATATTTAGTATTGCGTTCCATATTCTCCTAAGCAGGCGTGGTTTCTTCGGCTTCTCTCCGCCGCCGTCTGTTGCGGTTTCGGCCGGCACATCCCGCAGCGGTCCGACGTCCTGCCGGATACGGCCTTCCTTCTTCATGAAGTGTATCTTCCCGGACACCGAGCCGGGGCTCCTGCCGAGCAGCGACGCTATGCCCTTGTAGTCCATCCCTTCGTTCAGTCCCTCTATTACTGCCCATTCCTCTTCATCCGTCCATGCGAACTGCTTGTAACCGGACCTGCCTTTTGATCTTATACCCGGTTCCGAGTTTTCGGTTTTAGCCCCCGGCGCAAGTTTATCGACAGCGGGTCCCCTTACCGGCAGCAGGCCGGACTCTTCCCCCGTCTGCACGGCCTTGGGGATCTGCGCCGACGCGTCAGCGCGCGGGTCGGGGTATTTCTTTATCGCATTCCTGTCATGCGAGTACAGCTTGCGCTGTTCGAGTATTTCGAGCACGAGCGCGTCGTCGCACGCCAGGCACGGGTTCCACATGTATTCCCGGCGCCTGTTCGAGCCGCGCGTCAGCACGACGTTCATCAGTGTCATCACAGTGAGGATTTCCATGCCGAGGTTCAGCTCGCGCATGACGTCGCTCGGCCGGATGTCGGCGGTTTTCGCCCAACCTTCAGAATTCATCCGCATGTGCGTGACGAACTTCGCCGCCTTAAACTGTATTTTGTTTACAAACACGGGATGGTGCGCGTCCTTGATTGATTCGGTCTCTTCCGCTTTCCTGTCGATTTCGAGTTGTCGATCTGCTCTTACCGCGTCGAACACCGTACGCACCATGTACACGTTCGGTATGACGTCCTTGCCATCTGCCTTGCTGTGGAGGTTCCAGGAATACACGTGCATCCCGGTTATCGCGTTGTGCGCGAACAGCCCGGATTTCTCGAGCATGTATTCCGCAACTCTCCTTTTCACGCCGAGGGCGTCCGCCTTCGCGTACATTTTCTTGGGTGTTAGGGTGCCTATGTTGCGGTACGCGTACTGCAGCAGGCCGAGAGCCAGGGCTTCCCTTTCGCTGATGCGATTCAACGTTTTCATCATTTTTCCTTTTTTTGTCTACGTGTATTTACTTTATTTTCATATTGCGTTTCCTCATCTGTATTGACGTAGTCTTCACGTACGAAGGCCGCGAGCGCCTTGTCCATTTCTATCTGCACGCCGTCGCCTATGTGCGTCAGCATCGTGAGCCCGCTGATGGTGCGCAGCCTCGACAACGCGGTGTATGCCTGCCCGGAGGCGAACACCTCGCGGATGTCGAGTATCGCCTTGTCGAACGTCAGCCCCTGGCTCTTGTGCACGGTTACTGCGTAGGCGGGCTTCAGCGGGTACTGCGTGAATATGCCTATCACCACTCGCCTGAACTTGTCGAATTCGGCGTCGTATTCCATGATAACGTTCTCCCACGTGTGACGGTCTATATTGGACGTCTCGCCGTCGTCGAACTTCACTGTTATCTTCCCCGACTCCGGCACGCTGGTTATGGTGCCGATCTTGCCGTTGTAGTATTCGCCAGGCACGTTCACGAGCGTCATGACGCGCATGCCTTTCTTGAGGATCAGCTCGCCGGGCGCCATCACGCTCTCCTCGTTGAAGTACCCGTCCACCTCCGCGAAGTGCAGGAACGACGGCTCGTCTATCAGCATCGTCATCTTCTCGTTTATGGAATCCGCCTTGTAGTTGTGCGTGGTTATGAATATGCCGTCGTCGAGGTTTATCTGGTGCTTCACTCTCGCGTTGAGTTCATCCAGGTCGGCCCGCGTCAGCTTCCGCAGCCGCAGGTTGTTCAATATGGAAATGAACCGCTCGTCCTTCTGCCTGTATATCTTGTCGAGCTGCACCTTCTTCACGCGTATGGACGTGTACGATTTGGCGCTGAAGAAAAAGGCGCTGCCGTACATCGAGTTAAACAGGTCAGCCTCCTGGTCCCTTATAACTGGCGGCAGCTGCAGCATGTCGCCGACGAACATCATCTGCACACCGCCGAACGGCTTGCGCGAGTTGCGGACTATCCGCAGCACGCACTCCATGGCGTCCAGCAGGTCGGCCCGCAACATCGACACTTCGTCCACTATTACGAGATTGGCTTTCCTGATTGCCTGCTTCTTCAACCTGGACATCTTGGCGAGCTTGCTGCGCAAATCGCCGGGCGAGAACGTGGAATGCCCGTGGTCCTCCTTGGGCCTGTCCTCGCAGTACATGCCGAGCGGTATGCCGAACATGGAATGTATCGTGCTGCCGCCTATGTTTACCGCGGCTATGCCCGTCGGCGCGACAAGCAGCGCCCGCTTAGACGTGTGCGCCACGATGTGCCGCACGAGCGTTGACTTCCCGGTGCCGGCGACGCCGGTCAGGAACACGTGGCTGTCCGTGCGCTTCACCATGTCGAAAACCATGGCAGACTTGCCCTCTAATTTTATGTTGTCAGTCATGAATTATCGTGTCATTTTACCATTTAAGTATCCGCGTATCATTGACTTGGTTTCGCCCATTTCCCTGAACGTAACCCTGTCTCCTGGCTTTTCCGCCGGTTCCAGTATGAACATGTCGGCGATGTCGCCGGATTCCTTCTTGTCTATCAGCACCGCGTTGATGCCGTACCATATTACCCGTGCTGCCGTCATCATCTCTGCGACGGTGGCCTTGTTCTTTTCACTTATCATATCCCGGTACTTTGAATGTCACCCTGTGCTGGTCTGATCTGCCGTGCTCGATTACCGCCCTGATGTGGTCGGGCGTGCAGTACGCCTTGTTCTTCGCCCAGCCGTACACGGCGTACCTCGAGTCCTTCGCGAGCTCCCTCATGTGTCTGTCCCTCGTCACCTTGGCCACCACCGACGCGGCGGCTATGCTCAGGTACTTCCCGTCGCCCTTCACCACGGTCTCGTGCGCCACGTACCACGGCTCGGTACCGTAATACCCGGGGTAGTGCATTGGTCGGAATGTGTTACCGTCTACCAGCAACAGTGCCTCGCACCCGGCCCACGCCGAGGCATACCCGCGCATGAAGGACGGGTTGCTGCCTACCGCGTTGCGCATGGCCCCCATCGTGGCATTGAGTATGTTTACCTTGTCGATCACGTAGGCGTGCACCATGCCGATCCCCATCCTGTCGACGTACTTGTCGACGAGGTAGTCGAAGCAGTACTCTCGCGCCTTCTCAGACATCTTCTTGGAGTCGTTCAGCCCCTTAGGAGGGACGAAATCCGGCCCCGGCATGAACGACGCGGCCACGACCGGCCCGGCCAGGCATCCCCTGCCTGCCTCGTCAATCCCGATTTCGAACGGGTGAGTATGTCTTATCAGTTCTGCCATGCTATTCCTTTTTGTCGCGTATGTAATAAAAACAAATTAGTACAGTGATATATTGTATCTAAGTGCTTCTATTTCACGTTCTGATAACCATTGATTAAAAGAAATACAACAATCTTTCATTCCATCTATATTTTGTTCATATTCTTCTTTATATCGTTGTTCAGCTTTTGCCTTATCGCACTTGATTTCTACTTTCAAAAAATCAATTCGTTTTTCGATTGCTTCATTCGAGAAGTCTAATTTGTTTTCCATTTGTTGTATTTCTTTTTGCTCCATAATTAATTTGTTTTTACATACATATATTTGCAACCGTTATAAAACAGTTTTTGGATTTTCGCATCGCAAACAATATATTCCATGATTAGTCATTTGGTTAATCGGCTCACTACATTGGCAAACCGATTTTATAACACATATTATACACAAGGTGGCTCTGGAAGTTCTGCCCAATGGGTTACTGATTTTTGTATGCAGTTCCATCTCCACTGTTCAAAATGCCCTTTTGCACTTAAATATGCACCTTCAGCAACTCCTCCATCTTTGGAATAAAGTAATACACATTGTCCACTTTCGGGCATTTTTTCTGTGATAGCCACCCAGTGTATAGTAGCAGGTTTAGTTAATTGCTTATTCCTGCCATTAATTAAGTTTTTAAGTTTCTTTATCATTTGGATTTCAATTTAAGTTTATACTATTTTCACGCAACTAACCAAACCTGCGTAACGTTATGGGCAAGCGTAAGAAACTCTACTCCAACCCAAAAACCTTATTCTATTTTACTTTTTTGTGATGGACAATTTTCTTTCAAAGTGCACATATTGAATAATTGATGTACGCATGTTGAAAATTCATTTTCACAAAAATTGACAGAAAGAAATTGTATATCTTTCATTGCAGCATGTATGCCGTCTTGTCTTTTTTCTGTCAGCTCTTTTAATAGTTGCCTTATAAATTCATTTTGTTTTTCTGGTGAATAATTAAGGTAAATTTCTCTTGCCACACTATTTGCATGTGCAATATGTGTTTCATGTGTTGTACAATGTTCGTTTTCCATTTTTTAAATTATTAAACGCCAGCCCATAACATACAATAACCGCAAGTGGGGGCTGTTTGCCAGCTTGAAGTTATCTGCTCCTATTTTAGTTTAGTGTCAATGTGAGGGTTCGGTGCATTTAATCCCCCACCTGACGGTTATTGTCAGCCGTTCTAAACAATTTTAGAAACACGGATATTACCGTTATTATATTCCATCTCTATTTTAATTTTGCCAGTGTTTACAAGTTCAGTAATTGCTTCTTTCCATCCACTTGCAAACGTATTATTACCACGTTCTATTAACTCTAAACAGCGTAAAGAAAAACTGCTTAGAACACACGGTAAAACTCCATTGCCTTGCTGGTTATCAGTTTTTTCTGCTTCGTTCATAATTTCTACTATTTTTAAAATTTATCTCTCGTATTTAATACGGCAACGAGAGTTTACCGTCAAACGGTATATTCAAATTTTTAACCTCGCTGTTTACGTGATTTTCAAATTTCAATATTAAACCAAGTATATCATTTGGTATTTCCATTTTGCCATATCCGTTTTTTAAGGCAAAGTCTAAAAAATCAAATCGTTTCATTTGTTCTTTCTTTTAATCGGTTAAAAATCTAAACATACCATCGTAACGTTGTACGCGCATTCCGGATCCGGCTTCCGAGGCTCATGCCTCTGACTGCAATTCAAAAATGCCATCAGCAATGCGACTATTGTCACCAACGCGAATGCCGCAGTTATCGGTTATTTTAAAGAGCCTCGTAAATAACCCAACCAACATTTTCGGATGGATAAGTTTTATACTTACCTGCAAATTTCAACCATCC
>CAYVOZ010000139.1:0-7567 GCA_964453325.1 uncultured Christensenellaceae bacterium
ATAGCCTTTAACGCAAAGGACGCGACGGCAAAGAAGCGCTACGGCGAGATAGCCGTGGAGACATATGCCTCTATGGCGTGCGTGAGAGCGTCCATGCCGGTGTGTGCTACGAGCTTCTTGGGCATGGTCTCCGCGAGGTCGGGGTCCACTATAGCGACGTCCGGGGTGATCTCGAAGTCGGCTATGGGGTACTTTATGCCCTTTTCATAGTCGGTGATAATGGAGAACGCCGTTACCTCGGTCGCCGTGCCGGAGGTCGAGGATATTGCGCAGAAGCGTGCCTTTTTCCTAAGAGCGGGTATGCCGAACACCTTGCACATCTCCTCAAAGGTGATGCCGGGGTACTCGTACTTTATCCACATGGCCTTTGCCGCGTCGATAGGCGAGCCGCCGCCCATGGCGATTATCCAGTCGGGGCCGAACTCGAGCATCTTCTTTGCTCCGTTCATGACCGTCTCCACGGACGGATCGGGCTCTATGCCCTCTATGACCTCCACCTGCATGCCGGCTTCCTTAAGCAGTGCCTCGGCCTTATCAAGGAAACCGAATTTCTTCATGCTCCCGCCGCCGACGCATATAACGGCGCGCTTTCCGTCAAATGTTTTAAGAGCCTCGATAGCGCCCTTTCCATGATACAGATCTCTCGGTAATGTGAATCTTGCCATAACAATGACCTCCGTTTCAGATTTTCGTACTTACCGCCATTGGCGGTGTACCCTTCGGCTCAGAGCTCCTTGGTACGGTTATATATTAATATTTTTTTCACAAAGTTGGAAATATCAAAGACGCATACCGTCATAACGAAAAAGGTATGTTTGCATGCGGACGTTTCGGTTTATATTAATGGATCAATACATTCCGCCGGGAATTTTAGCGAGCTCGCGCTTTATTTTTATGAGCTCGTCTATGAACGCCTTATCGAGCGTCGTGAGCGCGTGCGACTTTTTGTATATGAGCACGTCGCGGTATTTTCTGTTATTTTCTGCACAAATGCGCTGCGTCAGCGAATGCCGGCAAAGCAGACGATCGGGTACGGGGGATACCCACATGAACGTATCGGGCGAATTTTCGAGTATGTCCATCTGACTGCCGCGCTCAAACACAAATATGTGCTTATCCACATCGTCGATGCTTTCGCTCTTTATGGCGGCGCTAAGTGGCATAGAAGGCACGAACGGGTCGGCATGGGCTATCTCGGTAAAGGGCTTAAGATCCTTAAGGCGGATCTCCGGCAGGGAGGCGAGCGGGTGAGCGCGGGACATGAGCAGCACATGGTTAAACTCGCATATGAGCTCCGCTCTCAGCTCCTTTCCCTCGAGCATGGACTTAAAATCCTCGTCGTATACGGACTGGTAGCGCAGTATGCCCAGATCGTAATCCGAATCGAGTATGTTGTTTATGGCGCGCAGAGCGTTAGTCTCCTTATAAAAGAACTCGGAGCCGGAGGCGGGGGAGTTGTTCTTTACAAATTCGGTAAAGGCGCATGCTATATAGCTGGCCCTCGGCACGGATATGGAAAACCGCTCGGAGGGCTTGTCGCCGTCCTTATACATGGATTCCATCTCGTCCACCTGCGAGAGTATCTTTCTTGCGTATATGAGAAACTGTTCGCCGTCGGGCGTGGGCAGTATGCCCTTTGAGGTGCGCTTAAAGACCGTTATGCCGAGCGCACTCTCAAGCTCGCGCATGGCGCGGCTGAGGTTAGGCTGCGAGGTATAGAGCTTCTCGGCGGCCTTTGTCATAGAGCCGGTATCGGCTATCTCCACGGCGTACTTGAGATGCGCAAGATTCATGTCATTTCTCCCCGAGACCTTGTTTCAGCAGAGCGTAAAGCGGCTCGTCCGGTTTTAGCCCCATGTAATGAGCTATGATATATTCCGCTCCGCGCTCTTTGTATGCGGAAATAAGCTCCGCTGCGGAGGCGTCGCCGTCCGGGTCGAAGCGCAGCGCGGCCTTTATCGCGCTTATTATGGCGCTCACGTCCTCTCCTGCGGAGAGCATATAAAGAGCGGCGCCCGTGAGCCGGTCGTCGCGGCGCAGCTTTCTTATAGGATCGGCGCCCACGCGCGCTACGGTATCGCCTAAGGCGCGGTTTTTAAAGCGGGAAAGCAGATCGTATACGTTCGCGTTTATCTCCTCTATAGGCACGCCGTATTCCGCGTGAAGCGCGCGCGCCGCGCCGAGCATGGCGGCCTCGGCCCTGCTCCCGAGCTCCGCGTCGTCAGCCGCCTGCCATATATAGATATAACCCTTTATGTATCCGAGATATGAGAGAAGCGCATGACTCATGTTGTGCAGGAAAAGCTTGCGTTTTATGTAGAAACCGAACGGGGTAAAGGGTATCAGCCCCTTGAGCGCGGGTATTTCGCCCTTGAATGCGGCGCTGTCCACGGGCAGCTCCATATAGCTCTCCACGCATATGAGCAGAGGATCGTTCCCGCGCTGCTCCGGCGTCATGCGAGGCACCATACGGCCTATCGACGCCTCTACAAGACCGAGGTTCTTCTCCGCCCATGCCTTATCCGATGCGGAAAGGTTTTCGTATATAAGGCTGCGCATGAGCTTATCGGCGTCCAGCTGGTTCTCGGCAATTATGATGTTTAGCGGAGCGCCGCCGCGCGCCGCGCGCAGGCTGACGCCCGCGGCTAATACGGGTGCTATCTTGGGGAGGATATTCACTCCCACGGCAGTCGCCATTATATCCGCCGAGGCTATCTCCTCCGCAGCCTGCGTCGTAAGAGAGTCGACCGCGCGAATGTTTTTGACCGTTGTATCTATATTGTTCTCATTTGAAACTACGCGTACGGTATACTCTCCGCGCTCGTTCATGGCGTCTATAACGGGCTTCATGACGTCCAAAAAGACGACCTCATAACCCGATAGAGAGAATACCTCTCCTATAAAGCCTCTTCCTATGTTGCCCGCTCCGTACATTACCGCTTTTTTCACTTTATTGCCTCCGTGATATCTATTCCGTCATACGGTATATACTGCCGCCAGTATGCGACGGATTCCGTTATTTCATCTATAGCGTCGTAAACGTTGCCCGCCGTGCTTATAAACGGCTCGAGCATGAGATATATACTACCGACCGCAGGGACGGTCCCGTCTGCGCTTTTGAACGACTCGTATATAGCATGCAGCACTTTTTTGCCGTCTATGAGTCCGCCCTTATTCCGCTCGGGAGAGAACGGCCAGTGCGGCGATGACTTTCCGTCGCTCTGCTGAAGGTGCATTATAGGCGAATACCGCGCGAAGCGGCGCACCCATTCGTATACGTCGCCGTCCTCTTTTTCGGCAAACAGATGGTCAAAGCCTTCCCATTCGCGTTTTATGAGGGGTATGGCGTCGTTCGCGCTCAAGCCGTTCTTTACCGCGTCGAAAAAGACCCTTCTTGCGGAGTCCGGGCCGAGCCAGAGCCGCTTTACGCGTCCGCCCGAGGCGTATATGCCGAGCCATTCCGAAAGCTCCGCGTCTGTGGGACGAAGAAAATACTGCTGCCCGTTCATGTGTCCGAGGTCGAGCGTTATATAGGCAGGCGCGCCGGCAAGGGCGTATACCTCGCTCAAAAGCTTCTCCGTGCCGTTTAACGTCCACGGCGGCTGATGGGGAGAATACATCTGCTCGAGTCCGACGTCGCTTATGCCTATACTTTTTCCGTACGCCGCTATATCGGATAGGTCGCGCGTAAGGGTCTCCATTGCCTCGCCGTACGCTGCGGGGGACTGCAACACGGACTCGTCTATGCCGTGTGCGTAAAAGCCCATGCCCGCGCCCAAGGCGGCGGCGGTATCCATATGCTTCTTTATCCATCCGTCGCGGAAGCGAACGCGGGCGGCCGCGTCCGTATGCGTCAGCCCGAGCGTGGCATACGTGCCGTGTCCTGAATACAGCTTTGCGACGTGGACGCCGGTTTTTTCGCTCTGCTCTTTTACCTCGTTTATCCAGTGCGCTAAATAATCCTCTCCCATATACATCGGGTCGCATTCCGTATCCGCGCTCGCCTCGGCATAGCTTAGCCCCATGTCGCGTATGAGCCGCATCCAGTCACCCGGGCGCGTCCATCTCTTTGAGCAGAAGCAGTTGTCGACTCCCAAATAAAGCTTAACTCCCATATACATTCCTCCATGATAGTAGTAATAAAAGATGCCACTATATTACAGCAGCAGCTTTGCTATATCGAATTTAACGCTGTCCTCCGCCTCGGGGCCGTCTATCAGCACGAGTACTAAATTAGCGTCGTCGTCCTCCGTCCACGCGCATATCCAGGATATTCGCTGATCGGTGTACTCGCTCTTTAAGGCCGTGCCTGTTTTTGCGTATACCGTTCTTCCCTCGGTATTGAGGCTTTTTGCGGTACCCTCTGTGACGACGGCTCTAAGCCCCTCGCGGACGGTGCGCACTGACGATGCGGATAATGCGCCGTCTATAGCGGTGGAGACGCTGCCCGCGTACTCCTCCGAATAAGAATGGCCCTCTGTTTTGTAAATCCCCTTGACTATATATGGGGAAAGTATATCCCCCTCGTTGGCAAAGGCGGTATACATCGCCGCTATCTGAAGCGGGGTCACGAGCAGGTCGGCGTGGCCTATCGCCGTATCCGCGTAGACGACCGGGGTGAGCGAGGTCTCCTTGTTTTTAAGGTTGGAGACGGCGAGCGGCATATCAAAGCCGAACGCCGAGCCTATTCCGGCGCGTTCAAGACTGTCGAACAGTACATCGCCCATGTTCATGCCGACCCATGAGAAATATATGTTGTCGGACTTGGAAAGAGCGTTCTTTAAAACGAGAGGCGTTCCGGAGTCGGTGTTTCTCGTGACGGTCTTGTCCTTCCATCCCTCCGGCCTCCATTCGTTGTTTACGATGGTATAGGGGAACTCCGTGCCGGATTTGATGACGCCCGCCTCCAAGGCTGCGGCCGCCACGAACGGCTTTATCACAGAGCCGGGAGGATAAAGTCCCTGAGTCGCGCGCGAAAAGAGCGGGCTAGACATAGCGGGATCGGTGAACATGGCGTCGTACTCGGCGGAGGAAATGCTGAAGTTGAAAAGATTCGGGTCAAAGGACGGGAAGGAGACCATGCTTTTCACCTCGCCGGTATAAGGGTCGAGCGTGACGGCGACTCCCGACTGCGACTCGGAAAGGTACTGTTGCAGCGCATAATAGGCCAGCTGCTGCGCGTCGCTTTCGAGCGTCAGTATTATGTCGCTGCCGCTCACCGCTGGCTTTTCGTAAAGCACTGCCTTCGTACTGCCCGAGGCGTCCTTTATAGATACCGTCTTGCCGTCCTTTGCCAAGAGGTGATCGTTATAGGCGGCCTCTATACCGGTATGACCGTATATTGAGGAAGCTGAATATCCTCCCGCGTCAAGCTCCTTCTGCTCGTCCTCGGACGGCGAGGAAGCGTAGCCCACGGCGTGAGAAAAAACATTTGCGTACGGATACCACCGCTGCGGAGTCATGCTGTCCCTGTTAACATGCACTCCGTCTATGGCAAGAAGAGCCTGCTCGGTGTCCGGGTCAATGCTGTCCTTTTGATACGCGGCGACTATGCTGTCGGCATAGTTTTTCTTGACTGCTGTTTCGTAGTTCGCCGTCGCCTTTTTAATATCATCTGCGGACAGCTCCACAACGCCCGATATGCGCGAAAGCGTATATGAAATGTCGTCTCCCGCCTCGGATAGCTTTATGTATACCGTGTCCGACCAGTCGTTTTTTGCGGCCGCGACTCCGTCCGAGGTCAGTACCTCTCCGCGCTTTCCCCGGGAAGACGAGACATAGAGCGTATCGTCCTTTGAGAGCTCCGAGAGAAAGAGCGCGCGGCTGTATTCTATATATGTTTCTCCGTTTTGCAGCACAATGTGTGTGGATATCTCCTGCTCTATTTCCCCCGCAAGCTCGGAATCGAGCACGGCGGTATACTTTAACATGCCGTCCTCGACGCGCAGGCTTTTGAACGTGACGTTTTTGAGCTTTAAAGCGCTGACTATGCCGGAATAGACCTCTTTGAACGTATCGAGACGTTCATATTCCGCATATTTCCAAAAGTAGGTGTGCGCGGTGTCGAAATCGAGGTTTGAAAGCGCCGTCGCAAATTCGGTGACAGCGTCAAGGTCTATCTCTTCGCTGTCGCTTTCGCACGCAAAGAGGCAGAACGCTGTCATTATTAACAGAACGGCCGTAAATATCACGGTGAGTATGCGGAAAGGAGCTTTATGCATCTGTGTCCGCCTTTCAAAGCAATATATTCATTATATTAGCACATTCGGCGTATACTTAAAACCCCGCACGGAAAGTATCAAATGAGGCATTTTTGTGAATAATCTGTTATATGATAACGATTTGAGGGCGAATGTTTGACGGAAGCCGTTTTTTACATTATAATGCCGTTACGGAGGTTGCGACAATGAGAAGAAAGAGAAGAAGCTATATCGACGACCGCAAGAAAAGCGGGAGAAAAAGATATTCCGATCATTCGCCGCGCGTTTTAAACTCCGTCCATCCCGGCGGTAAGCAGCCGGTGACCAAAAGCGTGCTCTATTCCATGGAGCGCACGACAGTGACGCAGCTCGATGCTGACGCTATAGACAATAAAAATGCAAAGAAGCCCGCTGAACGAGTCAGGGAAGCGGTGGATATATCAAAGAGAGTCTATTCCAATATAATGGAGGAGCGCAGGGCCATAAAGAGAAGGCGCAGCTCCCTTGCCGTGAAGAGACAGGTCTCGAGAGTGACCGGCGACAATGCGGAGGTCACGCGGAGAGAGCATGCGGAAAAGCCCGCTCTGCGCGGCAAGGACCTGATATGGTTCTATTCCGCACTTGCGGCGTCGGTGCTCGCTGTCGCGGGCTTTGCGGCTGCCGTGTATTTGGGCGTGTTCTCACCCGATACCGCCACGGTAAAGATCAACGATTCCGGCAGGATAATGTATGCAGGCACGACCAAGGACACCGTGGGCGAGCTTTTGGACACCAACGGCATAGTTTTGGGCGACAGTGATATTTTGGAGATACCTCTTTCCTCTCCCATTGAGGACGATATGGAGATAATCATCCGCCGGGCGGCAACGGTCAACATAGACGACAACGGCACCGCCACGCAGGTAAAAATGCTCGCCGGCACCGTCGGAGAAGCACTCGATCGCGCGGGAGTCGTTTTAGGCGCGCTCGATCAGGTCTATCCCTCAAAGGATAAGAACGTCACCGCGGGCATGACGATATCCATACTCCGCGTACAGGTGGAGTATACGACGGAGGACGAGATACTTGCGTATAAGGAAATAACAAAGGAAAGCAGCAAGTATAAAAAGGGCAAGAGGGTGCTAGCTCAGGCAGGCGAGGAAGGCCTCCAGACCCATAAGATAGAGATAACCTATATAAACGGAGAGGAATACTCGCGCGAGACAGTGGAGACCACGGTGGTCAAGGAGCCCGTCGACGAGATAACCTATGTCGGAACATACGTAGCACCTAAAAAGACCACTAATACCGGCTCGAACAACAAAAAGGACTCCGAGGGAAGGCTGACTCAGGCTCCTTCCATAGAGCAGCTCCACAGCGGGACCTGG
>CAYVOZ010000140.1:0-1116 GCA_964453325.1 uncultured Christensenellaceae bacterium
CGTATTTGCCATGAGCTCATAAAGCGCGGTCTCCAAGTTATCGGCCTTTTCAAGCTTTTCGGCATAGTCGAGCAGCACGTCCGCAACTATTGTGTTGAGCACGATGTTCGGCCCGGATACGGAGAGGCTGGAGCCCGGCATGCGGAACTCGAATTTGTTCCCCGTAAAAGCGAACGGGGAAGTGCGGTTGCGGTCGGTCTTATCCTTTTTTATATCCGGCAGCACATGCACGCCGGTGTCCATGCGCTTAAGATCTATTCTGTTATAAAGGCTGCTGCTCTCGATGGACTCAAGTATACCCATGAGCTCGTCGCCTAAAAACATGGAGACTATCGCGGGCGGGGCCTCGCTGCCGCCGAGGCGGTTGTCGTTGCCGGCCGTGGCGACTGTCAGACGCAGCAGATCCTGATGCTTGTCGACGGCCTCTATGACAGCGCAAAGCATGAGCAAAAAGAGCTTGTTCTCCTCGGGCTTTTTGCCCGGCTTAAAGAGATTCATGCCCGTGTTTGTCTGAAGGGACCAGTTATTGTGCTTGCCGCTGCCGTTCACGCCCTTAAAGGGTTTTTCGTGCAGCAGACACGCCATGCCGTGCTTGTCAGCGACCTTTTTCATGAGCTCCATCATGAGCTGGTTCTGGTCGGTGGCAAGGTTTGCGGACGTATAAAGAGGCGCAAGCTCGTGCTGAGCGGGGGCGGCCTCGTTGTGCTCCGTCTTGGCAAAAACTCCAAGCTTCCAGAGCTCCTCGTTGAGATCGCGCATATAGTCCATAACGCGCGGATTTATAGCTCCGAAATAATGGTCGTCCATCTCCTGACCCTTGGGGGCGTTTGCGCCGAAAAGCGTTCTGCCAGTGAACATGAGATCCTTGCGCTGCAGATAGTAGGCTTTGTCCACGAGAAAGTATTCCTGCTCCGCGCCGACGGCGGGATATACGCGCGTGACGTCGGTTATGCCGAATATTTTGAGTATGCGCATAGACGCGTCGTTTATGAGCTGCATAGAGCGCAGAAGAGGCGTCTTTTTATCGAGCACGTCTCCGCTGTAGGAGCAGAAGACCGTCGGGATGCAAAGCGAATCGTCCTTTATGAAGGCATACGAGGTCGGGTCCCATGCGGT
>CAYVOZ010000140.1:1126-6344 GCA_964453325.1 uncultured Christensenellaceae bacterium
CGCGTCCGGCTCGCCCTTTATGAGCTCCTTTGCGGAGAACTCCATTATCACCTTGCTGTCCGAGACGGGGGATATAAAGCTGTCGTGCTTTTCGGCGGTGATGCCGGTCATGGGCTGGAACCAGTGCGTATAATGCGTCGCACCCTTTTCTATCGCCCAGTCCTTCATAGCCGTGGCGACGGCCTGCGCAACGCTCGTGTTAAGGTCTGTGCCGGCGTCTATGGTGTCGTGAAGAGACGCATATATATCGCCGGGCAGACGCTCCTTCATTACGTCGTCGTTAAATACCATGCTTCCGAAAATATCGGGTACGTAGCTCATATAAATGTTTTTCCTCCGTGAAGATACTCGATAGCCCGTATCTTATTTAGTTGATTTTATAACTATGCATTTTTCTTGTCAACAAAAAGCCGCACGGTGAGAAGATCCGTCCGTGCGGCAAATACACTATTTTCTGCTCAATCCTTGCTTACTATCACGCCGCCCGTTTTAAAGATGCTGTTTTCCGGGACGACTCCGCGAACGCAGGAGACCGGATAGATATTCGAGTGCCTGCCGATGACCGTTCCGGGATTTAGCACGCTGTTGCAGCCTACCTCGACGTTGTCGCCGAGTATTGCGCCGACCTTCTTGCGTCCGGTGGGGATATGCTCCTCGCCGTTCTTGATGACGACGAGCGTTTTGTCGCTCTTAACGTTGGAGGTTATAGAGCCCGCGCCCATATGGGACTTGTAGCCTAATATAGAATCGCCGACGTAGTTGTAGTGCGGCACCTGCACGTTGTCGAAAAGCACGACGTTTTTAAGCTCGGTCGAGTTGCCCACGACGCAGTTTTTTCCGACGATGGCGTTTCCGCGAATGAACGCGGAATGTCTGACCTCCGCTCCGCAGTCTATTATGCAGGGTGCGGCTATATATGCGGAGTCGAATATCACGGCGTCCTTGGCTATCCATACGTTCTCGCGCGGATTATCGTATACGGCGGGGTCGAGGCTGCGTCCGAGCTCGGGTATAAACGCGGCTATGTCGCCGAGAGCCTCCCACGGATATTCCTTTCCGTCAAAAAGCTTTGCTGCTACGGTATTTGACAGATCGAGAAGGTCGTTTATCTTATACATTTCATATACTCCTTTGCGAACGGGTCAGACGAGCAGACCCTTTTTCTTCATAGCGGCTATTATGGCGTCGACGTTCTCCTCGCACTCCTCGTGAGTGCGCGCCTCCGCCATAACGCGCAGTACAGGCTCCGTGCCGCTCTTTCGCAGCAGTACGCGCCCGTTGTCGCCGAGCCTCCCGGCTGCCGCGGAGACCGCAGCCTTTACGTCCTCGTCGGCAAGCGCGGTATCCTTATCGGTGACCTTGACGTTTTTCAAGACCTGAGGATATATCTTGAGATCCGCGGTGAGCTCGGAAAGCGGCAGCTTTTTGTCGAGCATTACCTGCATTATCTTTATAGCGGTTATGAGACCGTCGCCGGTGTTGGCGTATTTCATGAAGATGATATGGCCGGACTGCTCGCCGCCGATGAGATTTCCGTTGTCGCGCATGTTCTCATAGACGTATTTATCGCCGACGGCAGTTTTCTCATAGCCTATATCAAGAGCGTCGAGAGCCTTATACAGTCCGAAGTTGCTCATGATGGTGGTGACGACCTTTGTGCCGCCGAGCTTGTCGCGGTCTTTTAAGTATTTTCCGTATATATACAGTATAGCGTCTCCGTCGACGACATTGCCCTTCTCGTCCACGGCCAGACAGCGATCCGCGTCGCCGTCAAAGGCAAAGCCCGCGTCGAGTCCGTTGTCTCTTACGAACTTTTGCAGGTGGCCTATGTGCGTGGAGCCGCAGTCGCGGTTTACGTTCTCGCCGTCTGGCGTGTTGTTTATGACATAGGTGGTCGCGCCGAGAGCGTCAAAGACGCTTTTTGCTATCATCCATGTGCTGCCGTTGGCGCAGTCGAGACCTATTCGCTTGCCCTTATAAGAATGAGTGGCAAGGGATATGAGATAGCCTATATAGCGGTTTCTGCCTGCGGCGTGGTCTATTACGACGCCGAGCTCGCTGCCCGTCGCGAGAGGTATATCGCCGTATTCGCCGTCGAGGTATTTTTCGACCTCGTCTATGACGGAATCCTCCATTTTCTCGCCGTTGGAATTCAAAAGCTTTATGCCGTTGTCATAATAGGGGTTGTGGCTTGCGGATATCATTATGCCGCAGTCAAACTTCTCGGTACGCGCGGCATAAGATACGCTCGGGGTAGTGGTGACGTGCAGCAGATATACATCCGCGCCCGAGGCGGTGAGTCCTGCGGACAGCGCGTTCTCAAACATATAGCTCGACCGGCGCGTGTCCTTTCCTAT
Organism: uncultured Christensenellaceae bacterium; assembly: GCA_964453325.1. Taxonomy (GTDB): domain Bacteria; phylum Bacillota; class Clostridia; order Christensenellales; family Christensenellaceae; genus JAZRGP01. Next base: position 3,484 of record CAYVOZ010000140.1, read on the forward strand.
AACGATCCTGCATTTATGCTCGCGTCCGTAATAGTATCCTAAAAAACGTCCTATCTTAAAGGCGTGCTCGACAGTCAAGCCCTTGTTTGCTTCTCCGCGAAAGCCGTCTGTGCCGAAGTATTTGGACATATATTTCCTCCGAGAATTTCTTTTATTTAAATCTAAAACATTACAGCCGCCGGTTCCGGATCGGCGGCGCTGTCATGTATAAGTCAGGTATGTATCGTTACAGCAGGCTTGCGGCTTCCTCGTCGAGGAAAACGTCGACGAAGGGATGCAGCTGTATGACGGAGGCAGGCACGTCGGGAGTGACCTCGCCCTTGAGGCTCGCGCGGACGATCTCCGCCTTGCCCTTGCCGAGAGCTATGAATACGAGAGCTCTTGCGTTCATGATGGTCTTCATTCCCATGGAGACGGCCTGAGTGGGGACGTCGTCTATGGACGAGAAGAAGCGGGCGTTTGCCTGACGCGTGGAGGGCGTGAGATCCACGACGTGTGTTATCGAGCCGAACGGAGTACCGGGCTCGTTAAAGCCTATGTGGCCGTTGTTGCCTATGCCCAAAAGCTGAAGGTCTATTCCGCCTGCCGCAGCAATGGCGTCGTCATAGGACGCTGCAATAGCGGGGTTCGTACCGGACGGAACGTGTGTATTTTCAATGGGAATATCAATATGGTCAAAAAGGTTATCGTTCATGAAATATCTGTAGGATTGGTCATGCGTGGGCTCGAGTCCGACGTATTCGTCGAGGTTGAAGGTGACTGCTTTTTTAAAGGAAAGGGCGCCTTCCTTGTTGAGCCTGGCAAGCTCTCCGTAAAGACCGAGGGGAGTGGAGCCTGTCGCATATCCGAGCACCGCGTTGGGCTTTTCGTTAAGCAGCTTTACGTATTTCTGTGCAGCCGCTTTAGCCGCCTGTTCGGGCGTACCTATAAAAATGTTCATAAAATACCTCCGTATTTTGTTAAAAAGCTTTATTATATTATCATATATACTGTGATGCGGTCAAGAAAATTTCTTACATATATATTACAAAAGTATTAAGAGAAAGACTTTATTGACAGTATGTCAGCATGATATGCAGGATAGCGGCCTTGCCCGGGGTGACGTCTTTATGCGGATCGAGCTCTATAAAAAAGCTCTGCTGTGCGCTGCACGGCGTTTTATGATGCTGCATTGAATATCAACGCGAAGGACATGCGTGAATATGTATTGACAAATAATTTGCAAGCAAAGTATAATACGCTCATCGGCAATACCGACTTATAATTATAACAGTCGGAAGGGCAATATGACTTCAAAAAACAGCAAGCTTCGACAGCCTGCAAAACGCCCGAAACAAGGCGGTAAACATTGACAAGGGTATGGCGTTGGGATAGAATTATACGCGGAAAATAATAATATGCGAAAAGGAGTAGCTATGTTTCCAATCGTAAAAAAAGAAGTATTGAACCCAACGGTGACCAAAATGGACATACTCGCCCCTCTTGTGGCAAAAAAGGCACAGCCCGGGCAGTTCATAATACTGCGTACCGACGCTGACGGTGAGAGAATACCTCTTACGATAGCCGGTTATGACAGAGAGACAGGCATTGTATCCATTATCTATCAGATAGTCGGAGCGACGACAGAGCGCCTTAACCATATGAAAGAGGGCGATGCGCTGCACGATTTTGTAGGCCCGCTTGGTAAGGCAACCGAGACCGAGGGACTTAAAAAGGTCGCGGTCGTCGGCGGCGGCGTGGGCTGCGCGATAGCTCTGCCCGTCACTAAAAAGCTGCATGAGCAGGGCGCAGAGGTGCACGCCATAATAGGCTTCCGCAACAAGGATCTAGTGATACTCGAGGACGAATTCAGGAGCAACAGCACAAAAATGGAGCTCGTGACGGACGACGGCAGCTACGGCCGCAAGGGACTCGTTACCGACGCTCTTAAGGAGCTCATAGACGCCGGAAATAAGTACGACCTTGTTATAGCCATAGGGCCGCTTATAATGATGAAGTTTATATGCAAGCTCACAAAGGAATACGGCATAAAAACGACGGTCAGCATGAACCCGATCATGGTAGACGGCACGGGCATGTGCGGCGGGTGCAGACTGACCGTGGGCGGCAAGACGCAGTTTGCCTGCGTGGACGGCCCGGAATTTGACGGTCACGAGGTGGACTTCGACGAGGCTATGGCAAGGGGAGCTATGTACAAGCCCTTTGAAAGAAAGGCCCACGACGAAGCATGCAGACTGTTCAATATGGAGGTAAAATAACGATGCCTAATATGTCGCTTGAAAAGAATAAAATGCCCGTTCAGGACGCAAACGTAAGAAACCGCAACTTCAGCGAGGTCGCTTTAGGCTATACCGAGGAGCAGGCCCTTGACGAGGCGCAGCGCTGCCTCGGCTGCAAGGCAAAGCCCTGTGTGAACGGCTGCCCTGTAAAAATCGATATCCCGTCGTTCATAGGGAAGATAAAGGACGGAGACTTTGAAGGCGCTTATAACGTAATAAGCATGGACAGCTCACTGCCCGCAGTCTGCGGACGTGTCTGCCCGCAGGAGTCCCAGTGCGAAAAATACTGCGTACGCGGCAAAAAGGGCGAGCCCGTCGGCATAGGCAGGCTTGAGCGCTTTGCGGCGGACTGCCATAACTCCGGAAGCAGCGCTCCCGCCGAAAAGCCCGTGAGCAACGGCCACAAGGTGGCGGTCATAGGCTCCGGCCCGGCCGGTCTGACCTGCGCGGGCGATCTTGCGAGACGCGGCTATGAGGTCACTGTCTTTGAGGCTCTGCACCTTGCGGGCGGCGTGCTCGTATACGGCATTCCCGAGTTCCGTCTTCCGAAGGCGATAGTTCAAAAGGAGATAGATACCTTAA
>CAYVOZ010000140.1:6354-7453 GCA_964453325.1 uncultured Christensenellaceae bacterium
CGTCATAGGCAAGACCCTTACAATAGACGAGCTCTTTGAGGACGGCTTTGAGTCCGTATTCATTGGTTCGGGCGCGGGACTTCCCAAGTTCATGAACATCCCCGGCGAGAACCTCAACGGTGTGTATTCGGCAAACGAGTTTTTGACCCGCATGAACCTCATGAAGGCATATAAGCCGGACAGCAGCACTCCCATACAGCACGGCGCAAAGGTGGCCGTCGTGGGCGGAGGCAACGTCGCCATGGACGCGGCGCGCTGCGCAAAGAGACTCGGCGCGGACGTGACCATAGTGTACCGCCGCACGGCAAAGGAGCTCCCCGCGAGGGCGGAGGAGGTCGAGCATGCCGAGGAGGAGGGCATAGTCTTCAAGTTCCTCACCTCGCCCGTAGAGGTCAGAGGAAAGGACGGCTGGGTCAGCGGTATATACTGCCAGGAGATGAGGCTTTCCGAGCCCGACGATTCCGGCAGAGCGCGCCCGGTGCCTATAGAGGGCAGCGAGTATGAGATACCCGTCGACTGCGTCATCATGGCGCTCGGCACGTCCCCGAACCCGCTCATAAAGTCCACCACAGGCGGACTCGAGACACAGCGCTGGGGCGGTATAATCGCCGACGAGACCGGCAAGACCTCCCGTGAGGGCGTATACGCCGGCGGAGACGCCGTGACCGGCGCCGCTACTGTAATATTAGCTATGGGAGCGGGCAAAACTGCCGCAGCTGCCATAGACGAGTATATAAAAACAAAATAATATACGATTCAAGGGGGAACTTTTAGCATGCAGATGTTGATAGGCGGAAAGAAGACAGGCTCGTCCGACGGGAAGGTTATAGATGTAATCAATCCCGCAACCATGAAGGTGGTCGACACGATACCCGCAGCTACCAGAGAGGACGTTCACACGGCGGTGCAGAATGCCGAAAAGGGCTTCCTTGAATGGTCTGCCTATCCGATCCATAAGAGGATAGACATCTTAAGAAAGTTTAAAGAGCTCTATGTTAAGAACGGCGAGGAGCTTGCGAGACTCGTAAGCGAGGACGAGGGCAAGACTCTCACCGAAGCACGCGCATGCATAGGCTGGTCCGCGGATCTCATCGACGTC
>CAYVOZ010000141.1:0-7407 GCA_964453325.1 uncultured Christensenellaceae bacterium
GGGACCCTGTGGAAGGCACTGACGTCATGTACCGCGTATACAGAATGACCGACCGCTCCGAGGGCTATGTGCTCGCCGGTCATACCGCGAGAGCCCTGTTCTTCGACGACGGCCTTAACGCCGATGAGGAACCGACCTACAGGATCACGGCATACGCCAACGGGAGCGGCTATAAAACTCTCGGGCTGACCTCCGGCACTGCCGAAGCCGTCAGCACAAATACGAGCAGCGTCTTTGCGCTCATGTACCATGATTTTTTGACTCCCGAAAACGTGGCGGACGGTATGGAGTTCACGGAGTACGCGTTGTATGCAAGCGAGTTCGAGAACGACCTTAAATACCTTGCGGAAAACGGCTATACGACGATAGATACCCATGATCTTTTAGCATATCTCGAGGGCAGAGCGTCTCTTCCCGGAAAGCCCGTTATGCTGACGATAGACGACGGCTCCTACGGAGTATATCTGAACGCCTTCCCACTGCTCAAGCAGTACAAGATGAAGGCCGTATTGAATGTGATAGGCGAGCAGATCGACGACGCCACGGCCTATGTCGGAAACAGGGGCGTTACCGCGCTGCCCTTCTGCACATGGAGCGAGATAGCGGAGATGTCTGCGTCCGGGCTTGTGGACATAGAATCGCACAGCTACGGGCTGCACCATTATTCCAGCGGCGCGAGTATGAGAAAGGGCGCCTCGATGGACGACGAGGAGACTCCCGAGACCTATAAGGCGGTATTTATGCTCGATAAGGAAAACATCGACGCTAAAATAAAGGAGTACACCGGACGAGAGCCCATAGCCTTTTCATATCCCTATTCCGCAAGGAGCAAGGAGTCCGACGATGTTTTAAGATACGACGTCGGCATAAAGATAATAATGGGCAACCAGGGCGATAAGATGACATACTGGAACTATTTCACGGACGGCAAGGGCTATGAGCTGCAAAATACGCTCATATCGCGTACTCCGAGGATGACAGGAGCTCTTATAAGCAAATACTTTGACAGGGCCGATTCGCACGACGGCAGCCTTATAGGCGTGCCTATAAAGAACGAGGTCATAGGCGACGTTATCGAGCCCGAAAAGCCGCCCGTCGTGGACGATGCTCCCGCGGCGCGCGTTTCGCCGGTCGAATGATACAGAGGTAATACAACATGTATTCTATGAACAGCAAAGTCCGTTATTCAGCGGCAAGGCGGGTATTCTCGCTCGCCGCGCTGACAGTAAGCATTTTGCTTATACTTACGCTTATATGCTCCTGCGGCGTTCGCCCCATTAAGGCAAACGAGCAGCCGATCGTTACCCCGGGCGAGCCTGCCTCCGCTGCTCCGGCGGCAGAGCCATCTGAGGCCATACCCTCTGTGACCGAGTCTCCGGCGGCGACGGAAGTTCATGACGCGCCAAAGCCCGCGAAGTATGTATTTGTGTTTATAGGCGACGGTATGAGTATAAATATAACCGCAGCCGCCCGCTGCTTTGCCGAAAGCGGCGCAGCAGAGCATGATAATACCGGCATTTTCACTGACTTTGAGCATATCGGGCTCATGACGACGCACAACATACGCGGCTCCGTTACGGATTCCGCGGCGTCGGCGACCGCCATGTTCTCCGGCGTAAAGGCCGAAAACGGCACTATAAATCTGAATAAGGATACCGGCGAGAGCTATAAGACCATGGCGCAGAGGCTCTCCGAAAACGGCTATAGGGTCGGCGTGATATCCACAACGCCCATAAACCACGCAACGCCCGCCGCGATCTACGCGAGTGCAGAGGACAGATACGACTATGACTCAATAGCCGCGCAGGGTATTGAAAACGGCTGGATCGATTTCTGGGGCGGCGGGGATTTCAGAGGCGACAGAGCGGCCCTGACGGACGCCGCTATAAAAGCGGGCTTTGAGTTATTCAGAGGCAAGAAAGAGATCTCCGGGATAGGCGCGGGCGATACGCCCGTTATAGCGGTCTCTCCCACGTCGGAGGAAGACCCTTATATGCCATACGAGCTCGACAGAATATACTCGACCGATACGGATAACGCGGCTCTTTCGGAGGTACTGGAATCCGCCGTGAGGCGCTTCGGAGACGACGAGGGCTTTTTTATCATGACGGAGGCGGGGAAGATAGATACTGCGCTTTCTCAGAAGGATGCAGGGTCTGCGATATACGATATATTGGCGCTCGAGGACGCGGTATCCGTTGCCGTTTCGTTCATGAACGAGCACCCCGAAGAAACGCTTATCGTCGTAACTGCGGATCACGAGACCGGGGGAGTGCTCCTCGGCTCCGGCGACAGGGGTTATATAGCCCGTCAAGGCACCTCGTATGCTCTGATGTCGCGTTATATGCAGCAATTCTATGACGCACAGGCGGAATCGGACGTTGCTCTCGAGGCCATAGGCGCGTTCGGCTCGCTTTCGGACGTCGACGAGGAGGAGCTTCGGGACGCATACCGCCGCGGACGAGACGGGGAAGATACCGGCGACGGGCTGGATCCTTTTTCGGCTTATCTTTGCGGATTCATCGGAAAAGGCGCAGGCGTCAACGTGACCACGACCTCTCATACAGGAGGGCCGGTTGCGGTTTATGCCGACGGCTGCGGCGCAGACGCCTTTGGAGGATACTACGACAATACCGAACTGTTTAAAAAGCTGTTATATACTATGAACATCAACGACGGTGTTGACACGATATCATGATCTGATGTAAACTTGATGTAACAAATTCTTATATAAGAGAGAGAGTTTTTGCCATGAGACTTGTTACACGCTCTGATTTTGACGGACTTGTATGCGCTGCTCTGCTGAAGGAAGCGGGGATCATCGACTGCTGGAAATTTGCTCATCCGAAGGATCTGCAAGACGGCGTCGTTCCCATAGACGGAAACGACTGCCTTGCCAACGTGCCTTATGTAGAGGGCTGCGGACTTTGGTTCGACCATCACTCGAGCGAGGACGAGAGACTGAGCCTTGCGGGAAAATTCAAGGGCGAGAGCAGACTGACGCCTTCCTGCGCACGAATTATATACGAATATTACGGCGGCGAGAAGAGATTTCCGGGACACGCTGACATGATGGACGCCGTTGACCGCGTGGACTCCGCACAACTCACAATAGACGAGATAAAGCATCCCACGGGATGGGTGCTGCTCGGCTTCCTCATGGATCCGCGCACCGGACTCGGCAGATGGAGAGAGTTTACCATATCGAACTATGCTCTTATGGAAAAGCTCATAGACTGCTGCATTTCCATGAGCATAGAAGAAATACTTGCCCTACCCGACGTGGTAGAGAGGATCGAGCTTTATAACGAGCAGACGGAGAAATTCATGAAGATGGTAATGGCGCATACCCGCACGGAGGGGAGCGTCATAATAAGCGACCTGAGAAGCGTGGAAACCATTTATTCAGGCAACCGCTTCATGATATACAGCCTGTTCCCTGAGCAGAATATTTCCATATGGATAGTGAGCGGTAAGGGCGGCGCGGGATGCAGCTGTGCGGTGGGCTACTCCGTTCTCAACAGGACGGCGACGATAGACGTCGGCAGTCTCATGCTCAAGTACGGCGGCGGCGGTCACAGGGCCGTAGGCACCTGCCAGTTTAGCGACGCGGATATGGACGCGCGTATACCTATCCTCATAAAAGAGCTTGTAGAAGGCTGAGCAGTTATAGTCGGTGAAGCTGCGGCGGGATCAGATCGATCCCGCCGCTGTATTTTTACTTCATTACCGTTTCGGCAAATTCCGTATTGACCATCTTTTCATATGGCACGCGCGTTTCGAGCTCTCCCGCGGCCTCCATGACGTCCTGAAGCCGTTCGAGCGCCGCCTCCTTCATCAAAGGATCCGCGTTCCACGCGTCTATGGCCTTATAGCGTGCCGCAACGCTGGTAAGAAGCTCCTCGGAGGTATCCGGGAAGAAGGACGCTATCGTGGCGGCGATCTCCGCGGGCTCTGTCTCCGCGATCCATTTCTGCGCCCTGTATATGGCACGGGTAAAGGACTCTACGGTATCGCGGTTATCCTTTAAATAGCTTTGAGTCGAATAATACGCCGTATAGGGTATCTCTCCAGATTCCTCTCCCACGGACGCGAGCACATAGCCCTTGCCCTCGGCCTCCAAAAGCGACGCCGTAGGCTCAAACAGCGTGACATAGTCTCCGGTTCCGCCCGTAAAAGCGCCTGCCATAGCGTCAAAAGCCACGCTCGTATCGATATTCGTGTTATCGGGATCGACGCCGTGCTGCCCGAGCACGTATTCGAGCGTCATATACGGAACGCCGCCGGCTCTGCCGCCGAGTATATGAGAGCCCTTTATGCTCTCAAGAGCAAAATCCGCGTCCGCCTCTCGCCCGACTATGAAGGAGCCGTCCCGCTTTGTCAGCTGTGCAAATACCATAGGGTGATCGGCGCCGCCCTCGTTATACACATATATGCACGCCTCGGGTCCGGAGAAGCCTATGTCCACCTGTCCCGACAGCAGCGCGGTCATGACCTTGTCGGCTCCGCCTCCGTTTATAAGCTCGAGCTCAATGCCTTCCTCCTCAAAATAACCGAGCGCTATGGCTGCATACTGCGGCGCATAGAATACCGAATGCGTGACCTCGCTCACCGTCACATGTGTCAGTTCATCACCGTCCTTTTGTGCGCACGACACGAGCAGCAGACATGCTGCGGTTAAAGCGGCGACGAGCAGAATAAGCAAACGCTTTTTCTTCATATTGATCCTCCTTATTTTACCGACGAGTATTTACAGTCGGCTGATTTCGCATTTTTTACTAAAGATGCTTTAAAAGAGCCCTCTCCAGCATTCTCACGCCCTGATACATGATAGCGGCGGCCGCGGCGAGTATGAGCACGCTCGCCATGACGAGATCCATCTTAAAGACCTGAGAGCCGTATACTATGAGATATCCTATGCCCGCCTTGGATACAAGAAACTCTCCCATAATAACGCCTATCCACGAAAGCCCGACGTTGACCTTTAATGCGTTTATGAAGGTCGGGTAGTTATACGGCAGTACGACATACATAAAGACCTGCAGTCTCGTCGCGCCGAAGGTCTCCACAAGCTTTATCTTGTTCTCGTCCGTGGATATAAAGCCGTTCAGCACCTCTAAGATCGTCACGATGAGCGATATAGCGAGCGTCATTACGATTATGGCGGCAGGTCCCGCGCCCACCCACACGATGAATATGGGTCCGAGCGCTACCTTTGGCAGGGCGGACAGAACGACAAGATACGGCTCTAACACCTTTGAAAGCAGCTTTGACCACCATAGCAGCATCGCTATGAGAGATCCGGCGACCGTGCCTGCGACAAAGCCTATCACGGTCTCCAGACAGGAAAAACCTATATGCATGAATAGCGCGTCGTTCTCCGCGAGCCCCGAAAGCGTCGCGAATATACGCGACGGAGTACTCATTATGAAGGGATCGATTAGCCCGTACCTTCCCGCCAACTCCCAAAGTATAAACAGCGCCGCCACTATGAGCGCTCTTAACACATTGACTGTGACGGCATACCGGTTCTTTTGCTTTATATAGAGCTTTCTTTCATGAGAAAGCGTTGAGACAGGCTTATTATGCCTTGACATGAACATCGAGCTCCTTCCATATCAGATTAAAGTATTCTTTGAACTCCGGCGTTTCCCTGCGCTCGAGAGGGGATATACCATCCCTGAAACCGAGCTTATGTGTGCTTTTCACATAAGCGGGACGTGACGTAAGAACTATCACTCTGTCCGACATCCCGACGCATTCGGATATATCGTGCGTGACCATAATGACTGTCTTTTTCTCACGCTTGATTATGCCGTATATATCGTTTGAAACGGCAAGTCGGGTCTGATAATCGAGTCCGGAGAACGCCTCGTCGAGCAGCAGTATTGCAGGGCGGACCGCAAGCGTGCGGATGAGCGCGGCGCGCTGACGCATTCCGCCTGATAGCTCGCGCGGGTATCGGTCCCGGAATCCGTAAAGCCCGTACGTTTTCATGAGCTCTCTTGCATACTCCGTGTTTTGAGGTGTATATTTTTTTTGCAGCTTTAGGCCTAATGTAACATTGTCCATTATCGTCAGCCATTCAAAAAGGTGATCGTTTTGCAGCATGTATCCCGTCTTTCCCGGTGCGGAGACCTCCTGTCCGAGCAGATAAAGCTTGCCTCCTGTGGGCTTGATAAGCCCGGATATCATGGATAAAAGCGTACTTTTCCCGCACCCGGACGGCCCGACGATGCTTAAAAACTCGCCGTCGGACACGGTGAAGCTGACGTCTCCTACCGCAACGGTCTCTTCCGAAGCGGACTGATATTTCATGGACACCCGTTCGAGACGGACGACCTCATTTTCTGTCATTACTTAAAAGCTCCCTTTATTTTTGCTTTACACTTAAACTATGCTTTTCGGTCCCGGCTTGTGAAATGAGTCCTTCAAATGATATCGAAAGTTAACAATAGTCATGTACATATAATTGTTTCAATAATCTTTATTGTTAATGAAAAATATGATATATTGTAATAAATTATCTTACTTCGGAGGATGCATAATGACAACCGGACTCAATTTTTGGGATACAGACGTATGGTCTTTCATGATCGAATTTGCCGTGGTTTTCGTGGCAATGCTGTTCGCAAACATGCTCCGCAGGATCATAAAACCGCTTCGGCAGTCGCTGATACCGAGTTCGGTCATAGGCGGCTTCTTGCTGCTCATTGTCAATACGGTCTTTAAGCGCATTACTGGCGAGGCGATATTCGCTCCATTAACGATGGAGACTCTTACATATCACGGTCTCGGGCTCGGCTTTGTGGCGCTTGCCCTGAGGACGACAGAGCGGCAGCGGGAAAAGAACGCAAAGCGCGATGTGTTCAATACCGGCGTTACCGTCGTCTCGTCATATCTTCTGCAGGGGATCGTGGGTCTCGCAATAACCCTCGGTCTATCATATGTGATAGGAAACTGGGCTTCCTCCGGGCTGCTTCTGCCCATGGGCTACGGACAAGGCCCCGGACAGGCATATAACTGGGGCAATATATACGCAAGCGCGACGGAGTACGCGCCTTTCAGGAACGGCACGAGCTTCGGACTCACGATAGCGGCAATGGGCTTTATATCCGCGAGCATCGGCGGCGTCATATATATGAACGTTATGAAGCGCAAGGGCAAGCTTAAGGGCGCAATAGGCGACGGCGAGACCGTGGAGAATCTTTCCGCAGAACAGATAACGAGCAAGGACGAGATACCCTTGAGCGAGTCTCTTGACAAGCTCACCGTACAGCTGGGCATCGTATTTCTGACCTATTTCGTAGGTTATCTGGTCATGCGCTATGCCACAGTCGGGCTCGACGCGCTCGGCGGCTTTTTCACCGGAACCGTTAAACCCCTGGTATGGGGCTTCAACTTCCT